>DYIZ01000020.1:0-34991 GCA_020723385.1 Candidatus Aquidulcis sp. | reverse complement strand
GGGATTATTGGTTACGCGCTGATGATGATCACCCTCGGCGTGCGGTTCTTGCCATTGTTCAATAACAACCAGGGTCATTGATTCCGGTCTACCACTGGTAGACCAAACAGCTCCGTAACCGCGAAGCATGGCTCCTGGCCCGGCCATGCTTCGCAATCGTTTGAAGGTTTGGGCGAAATTCGGTATACTGGTTTAGGTTCTTCTAGCCGATACCCAATAGGTTATCTTTGGCCAACGGCAAAACATTTCAAGCAACGAGGTTATTGCCAAATCAGCGCCCTGTTTTGCATTAAAAACCTTTAGGGTCTGCGTATGGTGCATTCTCGTGGGTTTATTATGCGGAGGATAGCCGCTATGGATGACATCAGCACCAATCCCATCATCGTCACCTTGTTGTTTATCGCAAGGTGTCTCGTCCCCCTGTTGGTTTTATTTGGCATTTCTTATCTATTGCGCCGGCTGGGGCTTGTGGCAAAAACGCCCGAAGAGACAGCAGGCGCTGAGAATCACCATACTCCGGGGGAAGGAGGGTTGACCCATGACTAAGCCAGATATCAGTTGGCTTTGGCCGGCGTTGATCCTGGGGGGCGCGATCACTCTGCTGATTTGCCTCTCCCCAGCGGCGCCCGCCCGCGCCGACACTGTATCCAGGCAGGAGACCGAGAAATACTGCCTGTCTTGCCACGGGAATGATCCACAGTTATCCCGCACATTGCCGAGCGGTGAGACTTTGCCGCTGTATCTTTCACCTGACACACTGGCGCAGTCCATTCACAGCCATGCCGGCATCGAATGCGAAGCCTGTCACACCGGCATCACCACCTACCCACACCCGGAGGTCGCGGCCCAAACCCGGCGCGAATTTAGCCGGGATTTGTACCTGGCCTGCCAGAAATGTCACCCCGGCAATTACGAGAAAACGCTCGACAGCGTTCACGCAACGGTGGCTGGCGAGGGCAACCTGAACGCTCCCGTGTGTACCGACTGCCACGGGGCGCACGATGTTCGCCCGCCCAACGAGCCGCGCGCCCACATCTCCGAAACCTGTGGGCAGTGTCACAACGCCATCGTCGAAGCGTACAAAGAGAGCGTTCACGGCGCGGCATTGCTCGGCGACGACAACCCCGACGTGCCGGTTTGCACCGATTGCCACGGCGTCCACAATATTCAGGATCCGCGCACAGCCCAATTCCGCGTGCAAACCCCGGAGCTGTGCGCCGGCTGCCACGCCGACCAGCAATTGATGGACAAATACGGCTTGCCGGCCAACGTCTATGACATCTACCAGCTCTCATGGCATGGCGTGGACGTGGCCGTTTACAAATCCCGCTGGCCAACGATCTGGCACGACAGCGCGGTCTGCACCGATTGCCACGGCGTCCACGACATCCGCAAAACCAGCGACCCGGCCTCGCACGTCAACCCGGCAAACCTGCTGGCGACCTGCCACACATGCCACCCCGCCGCCGGGTCGAACTGGACAGCAGCCTGGACAGGCCACAACGAAGTCAGCCTGAAGCGCACCCCGTTCGTTTTCTATACCCAGGCGTTTTACGCCTCCTTCGCGCCGGTGGTGCTGTGGGCGTCCATCCTGTATGTGGTTTTGCAAATCATCCGGGCTACTGTGGACCGCATCCGGAGGAACCTGCCATGAGCGCCAAAAACCAGAAAAAAGCCGCATCATCTGCTGCCCAGGGTATCCATATCGAACGCCTCTTCAAGCGCTTCACTGCCGGGCAGCGCTGGGAACACCTGATTCTGTTCCTGAGCGTGGCGGTGCTGGTGTTGACCGGGCTGCCCCAAAAATACCGCGCCGCCGAGTGGAGCCAACAAATACTCGCCACGCCTGAGCGGCTAGGGATGGTGCAAGGGTTCCACTACCTCGCCGCCATCGTGCTCATACTCGAAGTGGCCTTCCACGTCGGCAGAGCTTTATGGCTGCTGTCGCGGCGCAGGCTGCCGGGGGATATGCTCCCCACCGGGCAGGATGTGCGCGACGCCGGGCAGATGGTACTCTACCTGCTCTTCCTGCGCAAAACCAAGCCAGCCTTTGGCAAGTTCAACTTCGAGCAGAAATTTACCTATTGGTTCATCGTCTTCAATATCGGCATCATGCTCGTCAGCGGGCTGATCATCTGGTTCCCGGAGTTCTTCACCCGCTTCCTGCCGGGCAGCATCATCCCGGCGGCCAAGCTGGCCCACAGTACAGAAGCTATCGTTGGCGTGGTGTTCGTGGTGATCTTTCACTTCTACCACGTTCACATCGAGCGGTTGAATCTCAGCATCTTCACCGGGCGGTTGAGCGAGAACGAGATGCGCGCCTATCACGCCAAAGAACACGAGCGCCTGACCGGTGAAAAATCCGGCGACGCCCCCACAGGAGGCAGCCAGTAATGCCCCACTTTTTCGCTTTGAGTGGACGAAAGTCCACGCTTAAGCCGCCGGATGTCGGTTGCTCGCAACCGCGTCATCCGGTGGGAGCAAATTGTGATCTACTGAGACACTTCTTGATCGGGTTGGTAATGGCCGCTTTGCTGCTGGTCGCCGGGCTGGCGCTGGCAATGCCCACTGCGGCCGCCCCGCAATCGCAGGCGGCATCTCCCACCCCCATGTCGCCAATGTCTATCGGAGATGACTACTGCCTGGGATGCCACGGCCTGCCAGGGCAGAGCCTGACGCTCGACAACGGCGATACCCTCGACCTGTTTGTGGACCCGCTGGCTCACGCGGGTTCCATCCACGGGCAAAAAGGCTATGCCTGCGTTCAATGTCATACCACCGTTGGCGAGTTTCCTCACCCGGCTTTCTCTGCCGCCGACTTGCGCGATGTGACTCTCCAATTGAACCAGGTATGCGCCCGCTGCCATGCCGGCGAGGCTGAGAGCGTCAAAGACAGCGTCCACCAGGCGGCCCAGGCGCGGGGGGAGCGCGAGGCCGCGGTCTGCACCGATTGCCACACAGCCCACAACGTCCAGCAGCTCACCGATCCTGTAACCCATGCGTTGTTACCGGAAGCACGCCAGTGGATCCCGCAGACCTGCGCCCAATGTCACAACACCATCTACGAAAAATACCTCACCAGCGTCCACGGCGAGGCGCTCGTTGGAGAAGGCAACCCCGACGTGCCTACCTGCATTGACTGCCACGGGGTTCACAGCATAGAAGACCCCACCACCGCAGCTTTTCGCCTTAAGTCGCCCAATATTTGCGCCAGGTGCCACACCGATCCCCAACGGATGGGTAAATATAACATTTCCACCCAGGTTCTGAGCACCTATGTTTCCGATTTCCACGGCACGACGGTGGTCATGTTCGAGAAAGAGTCGCCCGATGCCGAGACCAACAAACCCGTATGCTACGATTGTCACGGCGTCCACGACATCACCCGCCCCGACGATCCACAGAAGGGGTTACAGGTCAAAGAAAACTTATTGAAACGCTGCCAGGTGTGCCATCCCGACGCTACCGCCGACTTCCCCACCGCCTGGCTGTCACACTATATTCCCTCGCCCGAGAAATACCCCGTAGTGTATTACGTCAACCTGTTCTACAAATTCTTCATCCCCGGTGTGCTGGGCGGGATGGCCGTGCTGGTGGCGTTGGATTTCATGCGCTTGATGATCAACCGGTTTCGGAAGCAGCCAGCAGTCAGCGCTCAGCGGTCAGCAGTCAGCGATCAGCCACCAGTGACGAGCGAGGAAACAATGGAGACCGCTCCAGCAGTCGAGGAGTTGCTAGAAACCGGGGAGGAGGCAAAACCCGTCGAGCCGCCAGCCGCCGGCGAGGCCATTGCCCCAGAAGTCACTGAGAACGTTGAGGAGACGGCGGAATCCGAACCCGTTGAGTCACCGACAACCGGCGAGAGCACATCTTCAGAATCTCTCGAACCCGGCGAAGAAACGGCAGAAACCGAGGAAGCACCTACAACCGGTGAAAACACACCGCCAGAAGCCCCTCAATCCGATGAGGAGGTGACCGATGACTGAAAAATCCGTTACCTCGCCGGAAAAAACCTACGTGCGCTTCGACATTTTCCAGCGCATCGGACACGCCCTGCTGATCCTATCGTTCACCACTCTGGGTGTGACCGGTTTGATCCAAAAATTCATCGACTCGCCGATCAGCCTGTTCATCTTGCGCCTGTTGGGGGGGATCGAGTCCACCCGACAGATTCACCATATCGCGGCTATTGTGCTCATGGCGGTCGGCATCTATCATGTTCTGGATGTGCTGTATCGCGTGCTCGTGCTGCGGGTAAAACTGAGCATGGCGCCCTGGATTGACGATTTCAAACATCTGCTCGAAGATGTGGCCTACTACGTTGGCCTGCGCAAACACCGCGCCTACTATGGGCGCTATTCCTATGTCGAGAAGATGGAATACTTCGCTCTGGTTTGGGGCACAGTCGTGATGGCGATCACCGGCTTTATGATGTGGAACCCCATCTCTACCACGCGTCTCCTGCCGGGCGAGGCTATCCCGGCGGCCAAAGCAGCCCACGGGGGCGAGGCCATCCTGGCAGTGCTGGCGATCATCCTGTGGCACTTCTACAGCGTCCACATCAAACATCTCAACAAAAGCATGTTCACCGGCAAAATGACGCGTGAGGAGATGGAACACGAGCATCCGGCTGAGTTGGCCGAGATCGAATCGAGCGTGCCCCAGCCCATCCCACCGCAGGTGCTGCGCCGCAGACAGATCATTTACTTCCCCGTGGCGCTCGTCATTACCGGCGTGCTGAGTTTCGGGCTGGTGCAATTTTTGACCATCGAGAATACTGCGCTGACCACCATCCCGCGCGCCGAAACCGCCGAAGTCTTCGTGCCCATCACCCCCACGCCGCGCCCCACGCCCACCGTCACCCCAACGCTGGATCCTAACCGCCCGGTAGGCGCTGACACCTGGGATGGGAAATACACGGCTTTGTTCCGCAATCGGTGCGGCGCCTGTCATGGCGTGACCAAAGTCGGTGGGCTGACGCTGGCAACCTACGCGGATGCGCTGAAAGGTGGCAAAACTGGCCCGGCGATCGCGCCGAACAACCCGGATACCAGCGTTCTGGTGCAAATCCAGAGCCAAGGCGGGCATCCCGGCCAGTTAACGCCCGAAGAATTACAAGCTGTCATTGCCTGGATTCGAGCCGGCGCGCCTGAGAAATAAACGAATGACCGAGTTCTTCGAGCAGAACATCATCACCGTGTACTTCTTTTACGGCCTGTCTTTCTTTAGCATGGGCCTGGCGATCATGCTGGAAGTGGGTCATGCCTCGCAACTGGATTTCGCCCAGGCGCTGCGTCCGCTTGCAGCGTTTGGGCTGGTGCATGGCAGCCACGAGTGGGTGGAGATGTTCTTGCTTATTCACGGTCATATCACTGGCGAGACGACTTTTGCCTGGGTTGGACCGCTGCGAGTGATCCTGTTGGCGGCATCCTTTATGATGCTGCTGGCCTTTGGCGCGCGGCTGATCGCCGGGCCAACCCGCGCTCGGTTGAAATGGGGCTTGATGCTGGCCGTCGTTTGCATTTGGGGCGCTGGGCTGGTTTGGGTAATGTTAACCCAGTCTTCCCGTACCCACGCGACCATCGCTGCAGATGTGTATACCCGTTATTCACTGGCAATCCCTGGGGCTGCGTTGACTGCCTGGGGGCTGATCCTCCAGCAGCGAAAATTCTACGCAGCCGGGATGAAAACCTTTGGGCGGGATGTGACCTTAGCAGCCGTGGCTTTTGCCCTCTATGGCGGGATCGGGCAGTTGTTCGCCTCGCCAAGCACCATCTTCCCATCGGTGTATCTGAATGCCGATGCTTTCGTCCACTGGTTTGGTTTCCCTATCCAGGCTTTTCGGGGGGCGATGGCCTGCATGGCAGCCGTGTTCATCATCCTCTCGATGCGGGTCTTTGCCGAGGAGACGCGGCGGCAAATTGGCGGGCTGCGCGAAGCCCAAGCCGCCGAAAAACGCCGGCTGGAGGCTTTGCGCGGCGAACTCCTTCACCTGACCGTCAAGGCTCAAGAATCCGAGCGACAGCGCATCGCCCGCGAGCTGCACGACGAGATCGGTCAGACTTTAACCGCGCTGGGCATGGGTCTGAGCGGTATTTCTGAGAATACAACGACCAATCCCCAGAAAGCCATCCGTCAAGCTGCCCATTTAAAGTCGCTTGTTAATGACGGATTACTGAGCTTGAAGAACCTGGTCACCGGTCTACATCCACCACAATTGGATGAGTTAGGGCTTTTGGCCGCACTGCGCTGGTATGCCAGCGAGATGCAAAATCGCTTCGGGGTCAAGGTGACGGTCGAAAACCAGGGGACCGCCATCGAAATGAGCGAAGAATCGAAGATGGTGCTTTACCGCATCACCCAGGAAGCCATCACCAATATTGTCCGGCATTCCGGGGCAGACCAGGCTACGATCCAGCTCACTTATTGTGAAAACAGTGTAAAGCTCATTGTGAAAGATAATGGTCAAGGCTTCGATTGCGATGAAATTTTGAGCAAGAAATCCGACCAGCCCTGTTGGGGTTTGTTAGGCATGATCGAGCGCGCCGAGCTGGTTGGCGGTGAGTGCGAAATACGATCTTCTTCTCAACAAGGCACCTCGGTAGAGGTAAGCGTTCCAGTGAAACCCGGAGGTTAGTGTATGGCAGAAATCAAGCTATTATTGGTAGACGATCATCAGGTGGTGAGAACGGGTTTGCGGATGCTCTTGGAAAGCCAGCCCGAAATGAAGATCGTCGGAGAGGCGGATAGTGGGCTGGATTCGCTCGAAATGGCGCGCACTATCTCACCAGATATCGTCATCATGGATATTACCTTGCCCGACATCTCCGGCATCGAAGCCACGCGCCGCCTCAAGCAGATCAACCCCAAAATCGCTGTGATCGCCCTGACAATTCACGAGGACGAGCAGTATTTCTTCGAGATGCTGCAAGCTGGCGCGTCTGGGTACGTGCCAAAACGGGCTGCTCCCGACGATCTGATCAACGCCATTTGGGCTGTTTTCCGGGGTGAAGTTTATATCTACCCAACTTTGGCGAAGCATCTGGTGAGCGATTTCTTGAGCCGGGCCAGCGACGAAGCCGCACGGGCTACCATGGATGGGCTGACTCCCCGCGAGCAGGAAGTGCTTGCCTCCCTGGCGGAGGGACGCTCCAATGAAGATATCGCTGGAGCCTTCTCGATCAGCAAACATACCGTGGCGCGGCACCGAGAAAATCTGATGCGCAAACTCGGGCTGCACAGTCGCAGCGAGTTGGTCAAATATGCTATCCGAAAGGGTTTGATAACCCCCTGAAGGTGGTAAGATTACACTAAGATAATGATGACACCCCCCGCCTATTGACGGCGGGGGGATTTTTTTATATGCTAATAGCAGAGATTGCAAACGGAGGATATCATGCGCAAAGTTCAAGTTGCTGCCGTTTTCTGGACATTGCTGCTGGCTGTGCCGTTCACAGCACTGGCGTTATCTGGCTCTGCTTACATCACCGATCATTTCAGCAGCATCACCGGCGCACTCGCCAGGTTCGATCAAATTACCTCGACCGGCGGGCGCGGTTGGATTCTCGAGCTTTCCGAAAGATTACCGGAAGTGATCGGAATGATCGTCGGACAGGTGGTTTTTTTGACGATCCTGATCTTCGCCCGCCAAACTGGGAAATCCAGAGGAACGAACGAAGAGAAGTAAAGCCTGCCGGATTTCTGGATTAAAACCTGCGCCCCAGATATTAACCCTCGGCGTAAGTCACCACAACCGGCGTCATAATCACCAGGTCTTTTGCAGACCTGGTGATTTTTTTATTTCCGGCTCTCCCGTCTTCGGCGGGAGAGGCTTATTTCCCCAATGGTACGGCGTCCACAAATATGACTTTTAGCACTCACCCTGGTTACATATCCTACTAACCTATGGTTAATCTTATGATATAATATAGGGCGATTACCCTACTCGCACTATAAGAGATTAGGACAGAACACCCAAAATGCCTTAATCACCCCCGATCGAACCGCTGGGGGATTTTCAAACAAGGAGGATGATCACCAAAGACAGAATCAGCGAGTGTCCCTATCCCACCCAATTACGACCTTCAAGTATTTCGTCACCAAGGAGAATGTTATGAAATACAAATATCTGATTTTGGGTGGTCTGGTGTTGTTGGGCATCACTGGGTTGCTGGCCGCCTGTGGTACGGCGACTTCGACCCCTTGCCCGACATGCCCCACCCCTCCACCAGCGCCGACCCTGGCGCCCTGTCCTACAGCCGCGCCCTGTCCGACCTGCCCGACATGCCCAGAACCAGAGGTCAAGGATGTGCCCAATGAGGCCCTGTGGGCCGGATCAGGCCACGCTGACAAAACCGCGATGGCCTTCAACGATTGGAATGACACTGAAACAAAAACTGTCCCCGCCACCTGCGCCAAGTGCCACAGCACCACCGGGTATCAAGATTTTCTGGGCGCCGATGGCAGCGAGGCTGGCAAAGTTGACGCGGATGCGCCCATTGGCACCGTTGTCGAGTGCGCAGCCTGCCATAACAGCGCCACGCAGACTCTTTCGAGTGTGACCTTCCCATCGGGAATCGAGATCACCGGCCTCGGCGGCGAAGCTCGTTGTATGAACTGCCACCAAGGTCGCGCATCCAAAGTGCAAGTGGATGCCCAGATCGAGAAGTTTGCTGTGACCGACTTTGATATCGTTGTCGCTCCAATCACAGATGCCCAGGGGAACACATCCAACTTCGGTTTCCTCAATATCCACTACTTTGCCGCTGCCGCCACTTTGTACGGCAACGAGGTTAAAGGTGGCTATGAGTATGCCGATAAACTGTACGACGCCAAGCACGATCACGTGGCGGGCTACGACACCTGCATCGGCTGCCACGATTCGCACAGCCTGGAAGTGAAAGTTGATGAGTGTGCTGTGTGCCATACGGATGTGGCGTCCGTCGAGGATCTCAAGAACGTCCGCGAAGTGTCATCCCTCATGGACTACGATGGCGATGGCGATACCGAAGAAGGCATGTTCTACGAAATCCAGGGCCTGCAAGAAATTCTGTATGCCCAAATGCAGGTATATGCCAAAGAAAAGACCGGTGTTGGCCTGGTTTATGATGTAGCCGCTTATCCGTACTTCTTCGCCGATGCGGATGGTGATGGTGTACCCGACCAGAACGCCGAGGGCGCCTCTGTGCGCTTCACAACTTGGACGGTGCGCCTGCTGAAAGCGGCCTTTAACTACCAGGTTTCCCTCAAGGACCCCGGCGCGTTTGCCCACGGCAATAAATACATCGTACAACTTCTGCATGACTCGATCGAAGATTTAGGCGGTGATGTGAGCGCGTTGGTTCGCGATGATGCCGGTCACTTTGCTGGCAACACCATGCCGTTCCGTGATTGGGACGCTGACGGTGAAGTTCCCTACCGCTGTGTGAAGTGCCACACCGCGGGCGGTTTGCCCGAGTTTATGAAGAACGGCGGCACCACCGTTGTTTCATCCAACGGCACCACCCTGACCACCGGCGTCGGCGCGATGGAGCCCAGCAACGGTTTCCAATGCACCACCTGCCATGACCCGGCTGGCGAATGGCCCGCCCGTTACACAGTTGCATCCGTTGTTTTCCCCAGCGGCAAGACGGTGAGTTACGGCGGTAAGGATGCGGATGGTAAATTCGTAGCTGATGACGCCAACCTGTGCTTGCTCTGCCACCAGGGGCGCGAATCCACTGCCAGTGTCAATGCAGCTCTCGCCGGAAAAGACCTCGACACGGTTGACTCGAAGATCAGCTTCAAGAACATCCACTACTTTGCTGCCGGTGCGACCATCTTCGGCACGGAAGTCAAGGGCGCCTACGAGTATGATGGCAAAACCTACGCTGGCGTCAATCTGCACGGGCCGAATGACGAAGCCCCAATCAACAAATGCACTGACTGCCACGATGTTCACAAACTCGAGCCTAAACTGGAATCCTGCGCAGTCTGCCACGGCGACAGTGCGCTCGAGGATATTCGCTACTCGACCGACACAACGGATTGGGATGGCGACGGGGATGTAACCGAGGGCGTTGCTGGCGAAATCGCTACTCTGAGCGAGGCGCTGTACGCCCAAATCCAGGCCTACGCCTCAACCACAGCGCAGGTTGGGATTGTGTACGATCCTGCTACCTATCCTTACTTCTTGCTTGATGCGGATGGCGATGGAAAAGCGGACGTCAATGATAAAGGCGCTTTTGTCGGTTTCAACGCCTTCACCCCGCGCCTGCTCAAGGCCGCGTTCAACTACCAATACAGTCAGAAAGACCCCGGTGCGTTCGTTCACAACCCGATGTATGTCATCCAGTTCCTGATTGACTCAATCGAAGATCTGGGCGGTGACATCACCGGCTACACCCGGCCGTAACCCAAAATTTCTACACCCGAAAGGAGGCGGAGAGCTACTATCCGCCTCCTTTTTTTATTCCAAGATGGGGCAGCATCCGACAAATGTCATATTGCCGTTGTGACATTTGTTACGATTGCGTCATCCCTTGAAGCCTGCTAAAATTTCCGTAGTTCAATATATTCACATATTCGCATAAGGTAGCAAGTTATGGACATCGCGTCTTCCCTCTCACAGGAAGTCACCCAACTTCACGCCGACATCTGCTCCGCGCTGGCAGATCCCCGGCGGATTTTGTTGTTATACGCCCTTTCTGAGCATCCTTACACGGTCAACGATCTCGCCGCAACCATTGGGATCAGCCAGCCAGCAACATCACGTCACCTCAAATTACTGCGTGAGCGCGGCCTGGTCAACGCCGAACGCCAGGGCATGAACGTTGAATACAGCTTGAGCGATACACGCCTCATCGAAGCGCTCAATTTGTTACGCGCTGTCATGCGTGACAGCATCAACCATCGAGCATCGTTAGTTGGAGAGTCAACGGTATGAAAAAATTCCTCCCAGTCTGGTTGATTGGCCTCGGCGTCACCCTGGCCGTCATCATCATCCCTATCGCCATTTTCTGGCCCAAAGCTGCCCAGGCTCAAGACGATCCCTGGGCTGAAGTTCCAGAACGCGCCGTTCACACTTCTCACGCCGATATCATCAAGGGGCCGCTCGATACTCCCCAGCAGGTGACGCAGGCCTGTCTGGATTGCCACCCCCAGGCGGCGCAGGATGTCATGGCCACCACCCACTGGACATGGGAATCTCAGCCCTTCGAGGTTGCCTGGCGGGACGAGCCGGTCACCATCGGCAAGATCAATCAGATCAACAACTTCTGCATCGGCTCCCAGGGCAACCAGAAGAAGTGCATGACCTGCCACACCGGCTACGGCTGGCAGGAAGGCGCCGAGTACGATTTCAGCAACGCACTCAACGTGGACTGCCTGGTCTGCCACGCCGATACGAGCGCCTACGCCAAAGGCGAATACGGCAACCCCGCACCCGGCATTGACCTGCTGGCTGCAGCAAAATCCGTGCGCGCCCCCACGCGTGACAACTGCGGCAAGTGTCACTTCGATGGCGGCGGCGGCAATGGCGTCAAACATGGCGATTTGGACGAAAGTCTGTATTTCCCCACCGAAAACCTGGACGTCCACATGGGCGGGCAGGATTTCCTGTGCACCGACTGCCACCAGGCTGAGGATCATCAAATCAAAGGCCGCATGGTCGCCGACAATATGACGATTGCCCCCCAAGAGCAGGTTGCCTGCACCGACTGCCATGCCGCTGCGCCGCACGACGACCAACGCATCAATAACCACACCCAGACTGTCGCCTGCCAGACCTGCCACATCCCGGCCATGGCGGTCGAAGACCCCACCAAAGTCTTCTGGGATTGGTCAACTGCAGGGCAAGACCTCCCCGACGATCACTACACCTACCTGAAGATCAAAGGCAACTTCGTTTACGACAAAAACTTTGCCCCCACTTATCTGTGGTTCAACGGCAACCTGTCTTACCGCTACCTGCTCGGCGACACGATTGACCCCACCCAGCCCACGTACATCAACAAACCCGCCGGCGACATCAACGACCCCACGGCCAAGATTTTCCCGTTCAAGCTGCACATCGCCAAGCAACCCTACGATACGGTGTACAACTACCTGCTTCAGCCCATCACCGCCGGCGACAATGGCTACTGGACCAATTTCGACTGGGACAACGCCTTCCGGCTGGCCGAGGCGGTCACCGGCCTGAAATATAGCGGGCAGTACGGCTTTGCCGAAACCTGGATGTACTGGCCCACCACCCACATGGTTCAGCCCAAAGAAAACGCCTTGCAGTGCAATAATTGCCACGGCGCGGAAAGCCGCCTGGACTGGAAAGCCCTCGGCTACCCCGGCGACCCGATGGAATGGGGCGGGCGGTTTGACAACAAATGACCCACCCCCTTATCCCCTATCCCCTATCCCTTTGATTGAGGGGAAAAGGGATAGGGGATAAGGGAACCTTCATGGACGATACCCTTATGCCAAATCACTCTTTCCGTAAGTACATTCTTACTTTGGGCCTGCTTCTGCTGATTGCAGGAACTGGCTTGATTGCTGGCAGCGCCCTGGCTTCGCGCAATACTGCGCCTGCTGACCAAGCCTCGCCCATCCACCCGCAGTTCGCCCTGCTGGATGCCGCCGGCAATAACGTGCTCGACAGCGGCCAGCCTGTCTCGACCATGAAAACCTGCGGGGAGTGCCACGATACAACCTTCATCGCCTCCCACAGCTTCCACAGCGATCTCGGGCTGACTGATTTCACCGCGCCCGGCGCGGTCGAAGGCGGGCGTCCATGGGATCAATCCAACGGGTTGTTCGGCAAATGGAACCCGCTGACCTACCGCTATCTCTCCGCGGAAGGTGATGAGCGTCTCGACCTGAGCACCGCCGATTGGTTGATGACCTTCGCCGCCCGCGTGGTGGGAGGCGGTCCGGCAGTCGCCAGCCGCACGGGATCGCCGCTCACGGAGGGCGACCCCGCCTCCGCAGGCTGGGACTGGCAGCAATCCGGCGTGATGGAGATGGACTGTTTCTTGTGCCATCTCACCCAGCCCAACAATACCGCCCGCGTGGAAGCCATCCAATCCGGGCAGTTCGGCTGGGCAAACACGGCAACCCTGGATGGGACGGGGATCGTCGAGGCGTCGGACAGCGGTTGGCAGTGGAACGCGGCTGCCTTCGATGCTGACGGCAAGCTGGCGGCTGAATTCGTAGCTATCCAGGATCCCACCAACGAAAACTGCGCCCAATGTCACGGCGTTGTTCACACCGACCCCGAGACGCCGCTGGTCGTCACCGGCTGCGCCCTGGATGAGTGGCAGACCGCCACCACCGGGCAGGTCATCGCTGCCCAGAAGATTTCCAATTCCGGGGTGAATCTCTCTGATAAAGAAGATTTGGCTCGCTCGTGGGACATTCACGCCGAGCGCGGCCTCAAATGCACCGACTGCCATTATTCACTCAATAACCCCGCCTATTACCAGGCTGATACCGAGAGCCAGCTCGAACACCTGTCGTTCGACCCCCGGCGGCTGGAGATCGGCGAGTACCTGCAAATGCCGGATCACAACCTGGCGCGCGGGCAGTCCGCCCAATTCACCGTTGCCCCCGAAACAAAAGCGACCATGCGCCGCTGCGACTCTTGCCACGATGCAGCCAGCACTCACGATTGGCTGCCATACGCCGAACAGCACATGCAAGAGGTCGCCTGCGAATCCTGCCACATCCCTGAATTGTACGCTCCCGCCGTCCAGCAGTACGACTGGACTGTGCTTCAGGCTGACGGCCAGCCGCGCAGCGAGTGCCGCGGCGTCGAAGGCGCTGACGGCGGCGCGCCCACAGGCACGCTCAACGATCTCGTCACCGGCTACCAGCCCGTGCTGCTCTCACGGCAAAACGTTGACGGCGCCGCCATGTATGGCGACGCCATGCTGGCTCCGTACAACCTGGTCGCCGCGTGGTACTGGGTGTACGACAGCGCCAACGGGCCGCGCCCGGTTGCCCTGGCCGATTTGCAGGCCGCCTGGCTGGTAGACGACGCTTATGCGCCGGAAATCCTCGAGCTGTTCGACGCCAACGGGGATGGAACCCTCGACGGCGGCGAGCTGGTCATCAACACCCCCGCCAAGCAGGCATTGATCTCCGGGCGGCTGGCCGCCCTCGGGTTGGCAAATCCCCACATCGTTGGTGAAATCCAGCCCTACAGCATCAATCACAACGTCACACGCGGCGAGTGGGCTGTTCAAGATTGCCAGGCCTGCCACAACGACGCGTCACGCGTTACACAGCCCATCGAGCTGGCCTCCTACGTTCCCGGCGATGTGATGCCGGAATTCGTGCAGGATGCCAACACCGTCACCGAGGGCAGCCTGTACACAGAAGGGAACGCGCTATATTACCAGCCCACGACGAAGGATCAAAGGCTGTACATCTTCGGCCACAGCCGCGTCGGATGGATAGATGGGTTTGGGGCGCTGTTCTTCGTCGGCGTGCTGCTGGGTGTGGCGGGACACGGCGGGCTGCGCTTTTACATGGCGCTGCGTTCCCCGCACCACAAACCGCAGGTGAAGAAAGTGTACTTGTACGCGGTGTATGAGCGTTTCTGGCACTGGTTACAAACTTTTGCCATTGTGCTGCTGCTCTTCACCGGGCTGATCATCCACCGGCCGGACATCTTCGGCTTCTTCAGCTTCCGCTACGTGGTCATCATTCACAACGTGCTGGCAGTGCTGCTGGTGATCAATGCGGCGCTTTCGCTGTTCTACCATCTTGTGAGCGGTGAAATCCAGCAGTTCATCCCGCGCCCCTACGGGTTCTTCGACCAGGCCATCGTGCAGGCCAAGTTCTACCTGCAAGGCATCTTCAAAGGCGGCCCGCACCCCTTCGAGAAGACCCGCGAGAAGAAGATGAACCCCTTGCAGCAGGCAACATACTTCGGCATCCTGAACGTGCTACTGCCGCTGCAAATCCTCACCGGCGCGCTGATGTGGAGCGTGGAGAAATGGCCGCAGATCGCCAACCTGTTCGGCGGCCTGCCCTTCCTGGCCCCCTTCCACAGCCTGATCGCCTGGACGTTTGCCGCCTTCATCGTTGGGCACGTTTACCTGACCACCACCGGCCACAAGCCGCTGGGCGCCATCGAAGCCATGATGAACGGCTGGGATGAAGTGGAGGTTCACACCCCCGGCGAGCCTGCGCCCGCCATGAATGAATCCGCCAATCCACGCTAATCTTCGCGAATTTCTTGAAGATTAGCGCCGATTAGCGAAGATTAGCGGACTCTCAATCTTTCTTACAAATAATGAAATTCACTCGTAAGGTATAAAAAAGGAGACCCCCATGACTACCGCTGCTCCTGCCAAACCCAAGAGAACCTTCAACCTTCAGCCTGGCAACCTGTTAAAAACCTTTTTCACCCGCCCGGCAAAACCCTATGTTCACCCTTACCTGGGCGGGGTAATGCTCGGCATCGTGCTCTTCCTGGCCTTCCTGATCACCCGCAATGGCCTGGGCGCGTCGGGCGGGTTGAACCGCATCATCGCCGCCGGGGAAGATCTGGTCGCCCCCGGGCACATTGACCAGACACCCTACCTGCTCAAAATGGCTGGCGGGGCAAAGAATCCGCTCGATGATTGGAGCGTCCCGGTGGTCATCGGCGCTGCCCTGGGTGGAGCTATTGCCGGCTTGCTCAATCACCGCACGAAGCTCGAAATCAACAAAGGGCCGCGCATCTCGAACCGCACGCGGCTGATCATGGCCTTCATCGGCGGGGCGATCTTCGCTTACGGGGCCAGGATGGCGCGTGGCTGCACCTCGGGGCAGGCGCTCTCCGGCGGGGCGACGCTTTCCGCCGGGTCGTGGGCGCTGATGATGTGCATCTTCGCCGGGGCCTACGCGCTGGCCTATTTCCTGCGCAAATTCTGGAACTAAGGAGGCTTATGATGAACCCCATATTTCCCCTGGAAGCATTCACGCAGCCGCTGTCACAAAACTGGTGGACGTATCTTGTCTTTGGCCTCATCGGGTTTGGCTTTGGCTACGTGCTAGAAATCTCCGGTTTTGGCAACTCGAAGATATTGGCCGCGCAGTTCTATTTCAAAAACCTGACCGTGCTCAAGGTGATGTTCACGGCCATCGTCACCGCCATGGTGCTGATTTTCCTCTCATCGGCTATTGGTATCCTGGATTTCAACCTGGTTTACGTGCCTGAGACCTACCTGTGGCCGGGCATCGTGGGCGGCCTCATCATGGGGGTCGGTTTCATCGTCGGCGGGTTCTGCCCAGGCACCTCGCTGGTGTCAGCCGTCACTTTGAAGATTGACGGCATCGTCTTCGTGCTCGGAGCCCTCGTCGGGATTTGGGCCTTCGGCGAGACGGTTGATCCCATCTGGCAGTGGTGGAATACCAGCGGCTACTATGGCCGCGTGACCCTGATGGACGCCTTCAACCTGCCGACCGGCGTCGTCGTCTTGCTGGTCGTGCTGATGGCATTATTCATGTTCTGGGGGGGCGAACAGCTCGAACGGCTGATCGGCAAGCGCGACATCAAGAAAGAGCCGAAGCTGCGCTACGCTGGGGCGGGGCTGCTGCTCATCGGCGCGCTGGCGGTGATCCTCATCGGCCAGCCGACAACCGCCGAGAAGTACGCCCGGCTGGTCATCAACCGAACAGTCGAAGAACAGACGATCCAGCTCACCCCGGACGAGATTCTCGCCAACCGCGAGGTGCAGATTCACCCCGGAGAGCTGCTTACCACCATGGGCGACGACAGCCTCAGCCTGGTGATGATTGACGTGCGCAGCGAGGCGGATTACAACCTGTTCCATCTCCACGGCGCGCAGCACATCCCGCTGGCCGAGATCAAGGCCGCCACCCCAAAGCTAAAAGCAGAAACGACCCAAAACACCGTTTACGTACTGATGAGCAACGACGAGGCAGCCGCCACCGAAGCCTGGAAGCTGCTGATGGCCGAAAGTGTGACGAATGCGTACATCCTTGAAGGCGGTATCAACAACTGGATCCAGATTTTCGCCGCCGAGGAGCCGGAGATCACCCCCACCCCGGCGGCTCCATCCAATGATCGGCTGGGGTATACCTTCCCGGCGGCGCTCGGCGATAACTACGAGGCCGCCGCTCCCAGTCCGCACGAATGGGAGTTGGAGTACACTCCCAAGATCAAGCTGCAACTCAAACGCAGCGTCAGCGGCGGCGGGTGCGGATAATCCCGCTGGTAGAGAACTGAATACCGCACAAAGAGAGTTCGCCTGGGGCATAGCCCCAGGCGAACTCTCTTTGTGCGTAAATACACAACTCTTGGGGGAAACCTTCAGACAATCTCGACATGAAGTTCATACGTTGTTCACACCTCTCCGGTATCATCAGGCCATCAATAAATTCAGACTCTCAGGCAATGGCCTTGAAACCACAGCCTTTGAAAGGAAAATCACCGATGTCGAAACCATCCGTTTCTCCCCAAACTCGCCGCAACTGGCTGATTGACGCCGGTTTGTTCATCAGCGCCGTCGTTGCAGCGCTTTCGGGGATTTACTTCCTGTATTTTCCCGTCAGCGGTTTCCGCGGCGGACGCAATCCCAAGTACGGGATCCAAATTTTGTTCGAGCGCGAAACCTGGGATGATCTGCACACCTGGGGCGGTGTGGCGATGATCGTCATCGCACTCATCCACCTGGCGCTGCACTGGCCGTGGGTCGTCAACATGACCCGCCGCACCTTCAAGGAGCTTACCGGCCAATGTGGGTGCATGAACTCCCGCGGACGCTGGAATTTGATCCTCAATCTCGTGGTCGGCTTGAGCGGCTTGCTGACCGCCATCAGCGGCGTGTATTTTCTGTTCGTTCCGGGGGGCCGCGGGGTGGCTGATCCCATGCTGCTGTTCTCCCGCACCACCTGGGATCTCGTCCACACCTGGGCCGGCGTCACCATGATCGCCGCGGCCGGCATCCACTTCGCCATCCACTGGCGCTGGGCAATCAACGTGACTAGCAAGATAGTCAAATCACTGGCAGGCACGGTCTCGCCGGCTGCCGTCCAATCAAAATCATCAACAAACATCTAACACACCACACAAAAGGAAGAAAACCATGTTCAAGAATATCTTTACCAAAATCTTCGTCATCACCCTGCTTGCCGGTTTGTCAATCGTGCTCCTGGTAGGCGCAGTCAGCCGCACTCTGGCTAAAACCGAGAATAATAACTCCGAAGGCGTATCACATCAGACGGCTGCTATCCTGGACGACAATACCAGTATCGCCCCCGTTGGTGACGGCACAACCCAAAGCTATGGACAGGGTTACCGCGGCGGAGATCAAACCTCCGAGGCTGGTCTCACCCCCGAAGATGATCCCCAAACCGGTGACCAAGGCTACGGCCAGGGAGCGACTGGAAACCCGCAGGGCGCGGCAGGAAATCCGGCTGGGAACGCGGCTGAGTACGCCGCACTGCCGCCTGCTGACCCCGCCGGATTGAGCGCCGAAGAAGCCGAAGGCTTGCTCTTCATGCGGGAAGAAGAAAAACTGGCTCACGATGTTTACATCACTCTCAATGCAACCTGGAATCTGCCTGTCTTCGGCAATATCGCCAGCAGCGAGCAGAGCCATACCGACGCTATCGCTGTGCTGCTCGAGCGCTACGGCTTGCCCGACCCGGCTCAGTCCGAAGTGGGTGTCTTCACCAACCCGGATTTGCAGACCCTCTACAATGAGCTGGTCGCCCAGGGCAGCCAGTCGCTGGCCGATGCGCTCAAAGTGGGCGGAGCTATCGAAGAGATTGACATTCTCGACCTGCGCACCCGCCTGGCGCAAACCGACAATGCCGACATTATCCAGGTGTACACCAACCTGCTGAACGGTTCCGGCAATCACCTGCGCGCCTTCGCTAACACGCTGCTGACTCAAACCGGCGAAACTTACCAGCCACAATACCTGAGCCTGGAGGATTATCAAGCTATTCTCAGCGCGGCGGGCGGTAACGGTAATGGACGCGGCGGGCCAGGCGGCGGCCAGGGCAATCGCCAGCCGTAATAACCCGATATTTACTCGAGATAGGCAATTCAAGCCGCCGGGACGGAAAATCGTCCCGGCGGTTAATGGTTAAACCCGGGGCAGGAATTGATGGCTCAAAACACGACTAATTTATTGTTCGCATTAATTGACTTAACCGCAATATTCAACTATAATATTAGTTAGCGCATATCAAATAATTAACCAACCCCCAGCCCACACAATATGGCCGACCACACCGAAACGCATCAACACAACCGCCAACGACAGAAAGCAATTGCACCGACGATCGTGCAATCTGCACAACCCGATCCATCGTCGAACGTAGACGTAGGCCGCCGGATCCGAGAGATACGAACCGAACGAGAAATATCTATCAGGAGCCTGGCCGAATTAAGTGGCCTCAACGTCAACACACTCAGCCTGATCGAGAACGGCAAAACATCCCCAAGTGTCAGCACCCTCCAACGGATTGCTGGCGCGCTGGAGCTGCCGATCACGGCATTCTTCGAAGTCAAACATCCCCGCAAAAATATGGTTTTCCAGAAAGCAGGTCAAAGCCCATGTGCAGTTTTCACTTACGGAACCATAGAAGACCTGGGATCCGGGTTAACCCTGCGGGGCGGCCAGCCTCTACTGGTGACTTTGAAACCACAAACGGACAGCGGCCCAGACCGCATCGTCCATACCGGCCATGAATTCATTTATTGCCTCGACGGGTACCTCCAATACGATGTCGAGGACAAAACATTTCTCCTGGAGCCGGGAGACAGCCTGATTTTCGAAGCGCATCTTCCTCACCGCTGGAGCAATTCAGGCACTATCGCAGCCCGCGCGCTGTTGATCATCTGCCCAACCGATGAAAACGACCAGCCCACCGAAAGGCATTTCGTCCAGGCCAATGAAAGCGAGTAAGGTATCGCAAATCAGGAGGACAAAATGAACCGATCACAATTTTTCATCTTGATATCGCTTTCGACTTTGGGCGGGTTACTGATATTGAGCTTGGCTACTCTTCCGGCTAACGCCCAAGTTAAAGCCCTCGCCGCCGATGATTCCTGCCGCGCCTGCCATGAAAATCTGTACTTGAATTACGATACGGGGAAATGGTGCTGTATGTGTGGCACGCAAGCGCAGTGCACCGACTGTCACGCGGGAACAGAGAGCGCTCCCGACCAAACCGGCGCTCACCAGGGACTCATTGCCAACCCGTTGGAGGGCGGCGATGAAATTTGCCAGAGCTGCCATCCCGCAGATTATCCTTCCCGTATCGAAAAATTCGCTGCTATGGGCGGTATCAATCCTACCCCTTTGACATTGCCCACCTATGTCCCGCCGGCTGCTGAACCCAATTCCCAATCAGACCTCTTTCCACCTGAAAGAATTCAACCCCTGCGGATAGCTGGCTTGTCCCTTTTGGGATTGGCGGGCATTGGATTGGTTATCTTTGGCATTCGCTGCTACAAAGCGGATTGCTTATCCCGACGCAAAGAGAATGTTCGATGAAGATTGCCGTAATCACGGATGATGAAAAAACCATCAGCCAACACTTTGGCCGCGCCCCCTATTATCTCGTCGCTACTGTGGAAGACGGGAAAATCGTAAAGCGAGAGAGGCGCGACAAGCTGGGTCACAACCACTTCGCCGACCAGCCTCACACCGAGGGGCACGGGCAACCCCATGGCTTCGATCCTGCCTCCCAGGACCGCCACTCTCGTATGGCGCAAACAATCGCCGATTGTGAAGCTCTGCTCTGCCGAGGCATGGGGATGGGCGCTTATGCGAGCATGAAATCGCTCGGCATCCGCCCCATCGTCACCGGCATCGCTTCAATTGACGAGGCAATCCAGGCTTATCTTTCAGGGCAGATCGTAGATCACCCAGAACGGCTGCATTAATACATCGCAAACAGAGAATAGACTAACACACGGGCAGCGCTAACCGCGCTGCCCGTGTCTTTTTTTGTCCATACCTATCCCAGAATCAACCCTCGGTCATTGTCCTGAAAACCCAATCCCACAGCGGCGAGGTGACCCCATAACGCGCATCGGGGGTCTTGAAGTGATGCAGCATGTGATAGCGCCGCAGGAATTTGAGATACCCCCACTTCATCGGGAAATGGTGTGTGGCGTAATGCGTCAGATCGTAGATCAAATAACCCAACGTCAATCCGGCAGCCAGCGGGTCAACCCAATGGGGCAGGCCGAACAGCTTCCCGGCGATCAGCCAGCACAACCCGTAGAAAATCACCGCCAGCGGGATGCTGACCGCCGGGGGCATCACCAGCCGCGTCTTCAACTGCGGTTGGGCGTGGTGGATGCCGTGGAAGAGAAAAGTCACCCGCTCCTGCCAGGCGTTGCGCGGTCGGAAATGGAACAACCAGCGGTGCAGGCTGTATTCCGACAGCGTCCACAGGAACATGCCGATCACAAATCCCGCCGGGATGTAAACCGGGAAAGCGGTATCCGTGTGCGCCAGGATGGCCCGCGCCAGGAAGACGCCCGCCACCGGCAGCCAGATGATCGTCACGACCACCGGGCTGATGTGGGTGAAGAACTCCAGAAAATCGGATTTGAACAATCGAATGGGGATGTCGCTGTGATTGATAGGAGGATGGCTCATCGGATCGCCTCGCAGTTGGGATGATTGCAAGTATAACACCGCATCCGGCAGACCCCAGGGGTTTCACAAATCCCTGGGGGCTTCGGGGGCAAACCCAAACTCATCCCGATACGCGGCGATGATCTGCCGGTTCAGGCTGACCCGCTCGACGAAACTCTGCCGGTAAGCCTCGTTTTGCAGCCGCGCCTGGTTCTGCCGGACCATCTCGTAAGCCTGGTGCAAATAATCCCTGGCGCGTTCCATCTCCCCGGCTGCCAGCAACACGAGATAAGCCGCAAAACAGGCCCGCAGGTTATCGCGCTTGCCTCCATCCGGCGGGAACGCCAAAACCAGCATCTCATCGGTGCGCTGCCGCGCCGCATCCAGGTCTCCCTGGCGCAGGCATATTTCGGCCAGGCCGGCCAGCGTGGGGATCATCATATCAATCTGGCCCATCTCACGGCGCACGCGCAGCGATTCTTCATAAGCCTGCCGGGCAGCCGCCTTATCGTCCTTGGCTGCCATTACCTCCGCAAACGCAAACCACACCCAGCCCTTCAACTCCTGCCCCGGTGACGGCTCCACACGCTCCAATGCCCGCCGCGCCGCCGCCTCGGCCTGGGCAATGTCTGCGCCGGTTTCGAGCAGGATCACCGCCTGCCGCGACCAGGCATACGCCAGCCCATACAAATTCTCCGAAAGCTGGTGCGACAGCTCGATGCATCGTTCCGTACACTCCCAAGCGCGCTCGTACGCGCCAATCGTCATCAAAAAATCAGCAAGCATCCGCCAGGCCGACATTTCCCCCACTTTGTAGCCCAACTGGATCGAGAGCGCCAGCCCGCGTTCGAGGTAGCCGATGCCTTTCTCGACTTCGTCACGGGTGCCAAACAACGCCCCCAGGTTCGAAAGCGTGGTGGCCTCGCCCGGTTTATTACTGCGCCTTCGGCTGTCCTCCAGAGCGGCCAGCCAGGACTGTTCAGCCAGGTCATAATTGGCTTCGTCATAATAGACCCATCCCAAGATGCGCTGCGCCTTCGACTGCAAAACAGGCGCATTGTCGCCAGCCATCTCGGTCATCCGGCGCAGCGTGCGCTTGACCAGATCGTATTCGGCGCGGTCGAAATAATAACCCGCCAATTCGAACAAAGCCCGCGCCAGCCCATCCCGGTCGCCGGCCGCTTCCGCCTGAGCGATAGCTTGCTCCATGAGATTGCGGCCCTCGTCCATCAGGCCTACATGCATACCGGCGATGCCCTGCATGATGAGCGCCTGAACCTGGCGGGGCGCGTCCACCTGAGGAGACAGCGCCCCCAGGGCTGCCGCATCCTCCCGGAGCAGATCAAGCTCCCCCAGAACCTCCCCCACATCGAAGTAAGCCACCCGCAGGTCGAATAATTCCTCCGGGCTGCCCAACGCGTGCGCCGTCATCAGCGCAATCGCCATCCCGTAGAAATCGAACGCCTGCCGGAACGCCGACTGCCGCGCCGACTGCCGCGCCGCCAGCCGCACGTAAAGGCATTCTTTCGCCGCCTGCCCGGCGCGCGCAAAATGATACGCCAAAATGCCGTACCACGGACCGATATCATCGCCGTAAGCCCGCTCCAGGTAATCAGCTACCCGCTCATGGAGCATGCGCCGGTTGGCGAACGACAGCGTCCCGTAAATCACCTCCTGCATCACCGCGTGGCGAAACAGGTATTCCAGCTCGGGGGCTGGCCGGTCCACCACAATCATGCCTGCCGAGCTGATGTGTTCCAGGTCACGCAGCAGCAACTGCTCCTGGATTTCGCCAGGGTAGATCGCCAGCAGCCAGCGGTTGCGGAACAACGACCCGATCACGCTCGCCACGCGCAGCGTCATCTTCTCGCTTTCGGCCAGTTGGTCGAGACGACTGACGATGAGGGTTTGGATCGAATCGGGCATGGAAAGGTCATCCACCGCCTGGCCGCTGGCGGCGCGTGATTGAACCAGGTTGACCAGCTCATCGAGGAAAAAAGGATTACCCTGCGACAACTGCTCGATCTTTTCGAGCAACGGCTGCTGCAGACGCAGGTCCCCCAGTTTCAACCCGATGAGCTCGCGGGTCTCCGCCAGCGAGAAAGGCGGCAGGCGGAACTCGTCGAAATAGGGTGGCGGAGAAGCCCATAGACCTTCAGACCCCGCAGCGCGGCCTGAATCCTCGGGCGGGCGGTAAACGGTGAGGAAGAAGACCGGCCGGTTGGCGATGACAGCCGCCGCCGAGCGGGCCAACTCCCGTGAAAGCTCATCCAGCCAGTGAGCGTCCTCGATCACCAGGAGCAAGGGATTCTGGGATGCCCGGAAGCGAATCACGTCCCCAATGAGACCGAACAGGCTTTGCCGCCGCAAATCGGCGTCGAAGGCGGCAGTGGTGACCGTATCGGGCAGCTCCACCCCGAGCACATCGCCGATCAACGGCAGGCGCTCCGCTAAAAACGGGTCAATCGAGGCCAGCAAAGCCCTCACGGCATCGGTCTGCCCGGCGAGCGGGGATTCCTCGTCGAGATCCAGCAATCCCCGCACCACGGGCCGCCAGGCCAGGTAGGGTGTAGTGACGCCGTGGCTCATCCCGTTGCCGGCGAAACCCTGGAAACCGAGCGCCAACGCCTTCTGAATGACTTCGGCGGCCAGGCGGGTCTTGCCCATCCCGGCTTCGGCGCTGATGCCCGCCGCGCTGCCCTGACCGCTGGCGATCACCCGCTCGAGGCGGGCGGTAATTTGCGCCATTTCCGATTGACGGCCAACCATCGGCAGCGCGTAGCGCGTTTCGGGCAGCAGATGGGCCTTGCGGTGCATCTGCCGGGCCAGCGCGAACACCTCCACCGGCTGGCTCTTGCCTTTGAGCGTCATCGGCGGGAGCGCCTGCCAGGTGAACGTCGGGGGCGCGGCGTGACGCGTGGCAGAATCGGCCAGGATTTGCCCCGCAGCCGCCGCCTGCATCAGCCGCGCCGACAGGTTGACCACATCCCCGATGGCAGCGTATTCCTGGCGGTGCGGCGCGCCCAGGTTACCGGCGAACACCAACCCGGTGGTCACGCCGATCTTCTGGGCGCTGATCTCCTCCCGGTTGTTTGCCAGCGCCTGCAAGGCCAGTGCGCACAGCAGGGCGCGCTCGGGGTCGTTCTCGTGCGCCGCCGGCGCGCCGAAGACGACGATCACCTTGCTGCCCTTGTCGCCCATCTCGATCTGGCGAATGGCCCCCTCGAACCGGGCGACAATTATGAAGAAGGGTTGCAAATAATCGCCGAGCTGGCGGGCCGCCTGGGGAGCGGTGTAATCAATCCCCTCGAAGCTGACGAAGAGCGTTGTCACCTGGCGGTGCTCGTTGACGAAGGCCGACAGGCCCAGCCGCACCCGCTCATAAGCCTGGCGGGGGAGGAAGGGGCGCAGGGCATCCTCGGCCCCCTGGGCATCTCCGATCTCGAGCGGGGGGAGCGGGATAGGCGCCGCCGGGACAGCGACATCATCGAGAATGGCGAACCCCTCGCCAATCGGCGACAGGGTCACGCTCCCAGAGGGCAGCGCAGCCTGGATCGAAGCGTCCAACACGATCTGGGAGGGCGAGGCGTGATGCTCGGCCTGCGCGGCGGCATCCAGCGGAGTCCCGGCAAAGATGAACTCGGCGCGCCAGTCATCGCCGACGATCACTTCCAGCACGTCGCCAAAAGCCAGCCCCAGTTTCATTTGCAGCGCGGCCTCGCCCGCCGGGGTCGGCACGCGGTCGAAGGCCTGGCTTTTTTGCAGCACCGCCTGCGCGCAGGCCGCCGCCCGCAGGGGCGCACCCTCGCCGGTGAAGAAAACCGTCATGGCGTCGCCGGCGAATTTTCCTACCACGCCGCCCCAGCGGTCGGTCTCTTCGATGAGGGCGGTGAAATAAGTGTTGAGCAGTTGGGTGAGGCCTTCCACACCGGAGGGGCCGGCTCGGCAGAACGTCTCGGTGAGCGGGGTGAATTTTGCCAGGTCGGCGAAGAGCACCGCGGCCGGGTACGTGCGGCTGCCGCCGAGGTAGGGGCGCTGGGGATCCCGGAGGATGCGCGCCGCCAGCGGGGGCGGCAGGTAACTGGCGAGGGTGGCAAGCGTGGACATAAGTTACGGCTCCTGTTCGTTGTCTTCGCGCTGCTTGCGCAAGCGCTGGGTGGCCGATTTCAATCCCTGGAAGAAATCGCTCTTCTTGATCTCCTCGACATCCCGCTTGCGCCGGTCTTCGTCAATCTGGATAGTGAGCTGGCGAAGCTGGGCGCGCAACTCGTCTTCACGGGCTTTGACCCCCTCCACCATGCGGAAGAACGCCGAGAGAAATTCGCCCACGCGGGCTTCGTCGGAACGGCTCATGGTGACGACGGTTTTGTGCTCGGCGTCGAGCTGCTCCATAAAGCTGTAGTCGCCCTGGCCGACGGCGTGACTCCACTCGATGGCTTTCTCGATATAGGTGGTGGACAAGCGGATGCGCGCCGACAGGCCGCGCATGATGTGAAAGCCCAACTGCGGCTGGCGGGTGAGCGCGTCAATAAAGGCGTCGCGGGTCAGCTCGAGGGCGTTGACCGGCAGCAGGGCGACCACGCTGGCCGAGCGCGGCTCGCCGTCAATGAGCGCCACGTCGCCGATGGCCTGCCCCGGCCCGCAGTGATTGAGCACCAGCTCCTCGCCGCGCGCGTCTTCGGTGACGATCTTGACCCACCCACCGAGGATGATGAACAACGAATCGCCGGGGTCGCCTTTGCGATAGACGACGGTGTCCTTTTCCCAATGCACCGGGGTCACATTTTCGGCCAGCTCGGCCAGGGCTTCATCGGGCAGGTGCTGAAATAGAGGCACATGCCTCAAACGGCTGATGTTTTTTGGATCAGGGGTTTGCATGGTTGTATGTCCTTGAACCCACTTTGATTACCTATTTGAACAACCGGAGTGCGGACTTTAGGAACAGGAATTAAATAACTGTCCGGTCTCGTTCAGCCGCCAACGCCGCCGATTGAAATCGGCGGCTGAGACTGCCTAAAACCCGCTAAAGCGGGTTCGAAATGCCGTTCACAACCCGCTTTAGCGGGTTTTCTGGAGCTTTAGGCGTCGTGCAAAGCGCAGCTTTGCCTTCATCCGATGCCGTTGGCGGCCATAAAAGAAGTGGACACTTATTTAATTCTCATTCCTCAGTTCGCAAATGCTGGCAGGCTGAAGCCTGCAATCCAGACAACGGTTTGGCTCAACAGCGGCGGCAGGGCAGACGAGACTCATATCACTTGGGTGCATTCCATCTCAGTCGAAGCGCCAGACCTGACAGGTTTCATCGGGCGCTTTACTGGAAAAATCGTTTTCACTGGCCTTGACATTGGCCTGCAAAGAGCATTTGGAAACCTGTCAGGTCTTTATTATTTGAAGAGCCGGATGAAGCGAAAGTTTCACGTCCGGCTCGGGAGTGGCGGCGGGGGGGGGAACCGCCCCGCCGACCATAATTAGGCAGGTTTTACTCATACGGCATTCGCGGTTTTTCTGATCCCTTTGCCTTCCAGACTCTTTTTCCTCGACAGAGTTAGAACAACGAATAAGATTATAGCTGTCGCAGGAAAAATGAACCAGCGACTCCAAGCTGCCACGAAAGGAGATACGGGAATCCCAATTTGGTCATAGAATTCGGGCAACCATGCAAACGGCATGAAAAGACCGGAAGCTACTTCAAAGACTTTGGCGATCAACAAAACCATCAGCAGAGTTTCAAGACCCTTGACGATCAACCCTTGCTTCTGAAAAAATGCCATGTTCGACACAAAGATGGCCAGCCAAGATAGTAACCCCAACAGGGCGACATTGAGCAGTAACTCTGAGAGAATAGCGGGCAGGGATGCAACAGGCAGATTGGGATTGGAAGGTTGATATGTGCCACGAAGCAATTGCAGTGTTCCAACTGTTCCAATTTTCCACCAGATTGCCACCGCATTCAGCAACAGCGGCAGCAGTAAGACGAGAAAAAGGAGGAGCCATTGACGTTGTTGTATTCCCAATTTCATGGTGATCAAATCTCTGTCTTTGTGTCTCAAAGGAGGGGCTAACAGAATTTATGTTGATCCATCACCCTTTACAGTCGCCAATCGCGCCCCAAAAGTGTCTCCCGAAATCAGCGGCTCAGCCCGCAGGCGGCTTGACCGGCAGGGTAAAGACAAACCGGCTGCCCACGCCGCCCTCGCCCGCCTCGACCCAGATCTTGCCGCCGTGCGCCTCGACTGCCAGCTTGCAATACGATAACCCCAGGCCGAAGCCGCGCCGGCGGGCTTTTTCGGTGGCCGTTTGGGTGAAGCGGGCAAAAATGCGCTCACGCTCCTCGGGCGCAATACCCGGCCCGTTATCCGTAACGCTGAGGCGCACCAAATCGCCTTCCGGCCTGGCCGTGATGACGATGCGTCCTTTAGCGGGCACATACTTGAGGGCGTTATCAACGAGGTTGGTCAGCACCCGCTCGATCTTATCCCGGTCGGCCACGATCATTGGCAGTTTGGGGGCAACCTTGCTCTGCAGGTCAGTCCCTTTCTGGTCGAGAAGCGCGGCCCGGGCGGCCACGTCGCCGATCAGGCCCTGCAAATCGAACTCCGACAGGATGAGGGGGGATTCGCCGGCTTCCATGCGCGAAACTTCCAGCAGGTTATTGACCAGCCGCATCATCCGATCTGCAGACGAGTCGGCGATGTCTATCAATTCCTGATTCTGCTGCAAGACTTCGGGAGGCAGGGTCATCGCCAGCATTTTGATGGATATGGTGATCGCGCCGAGCGGGTTGCGTAAATCGTGGATGATGAGATCGGAGGTCTCCTGCATGAGGCGTTGGGCTTCTTCCAAGCGATGCTTCTCGGTTTGCAATTCAGTCACCTTGCCCAGCAGCTGCTTCTCGCTGACCTCCCCGCGGCTGCGAATGTCATCGGATTTACGAAGACGCGCGCTGAGCAGCGACATCACCAGCCAACTGGCCGAGGGGGTGGCATTGAGAAGCTGCTGAAACTTCTCCCGGGTGAGGCCGAACAAACGCAGCGCGGTCAGGGCGACCACGGATGCAGAGCGGGGGAGGTTATCGAGCACCGCCATCTCACCGATGATCTCGCCCGCGCTGCGGTATCCGAGCACCACCGGAGCTTGCAAATCGCCCTTGAGCACCGCCACACGTCCCGACCAGATGAGATACATCGTGTCGCCGGCCTGGTTTTCACGAAAGATGATCTCGCCGGGAATACAGGTGCGCTCGGTGAAAAATTGGCTCAGCCGCGAGCGGTCGGTGGAGACGAACAGGCGCAGGAAAGGAGAATCGAAGGGGGTGTCAGATGCCTGACTGGGCTGCTCGTAACCGGCCAGTAAAGCCTGCAATTCTTGGGGAGCGAGGATTTGAGGGGGCATGGGATACTCCGGGATGGAAGCGTGACAGGGTGACAGGGTGACAATATGATTTTAGCACAAGCGGGGGCAGGTGAGACATATTACCTTTTCACAACGCCATTTTGCCGTATAATTCCGTCCATCCCACCTGACTGGAGGCCGTCATGTCAAATAGTTTTATCGCATCGGTGATTCGCCGGCTGAATCTGAACTTATTGCTGGTTAGCCTGGCTGGATTGCTGCTGGTTTTCATCGGCTTGATCGCCGGGACACGCTACCTGTACAACGCCGTTTTCGGCCCGTTCCCGCTCGACCGCGCCGAATTGCTGGCGACCACCAATGAGACGAGCCGTTTCGAATATTATGTGGTCGTCGAAGGCGATGATCACGCCGACACCGGTTATACCTACGTCAGCACCTCCGACTCCGGCACAGAGACAATCGAGGCATACTATCACGCCTTACTGGTTGATGATCGTCTGCTATTAGTCAAAACCGACCAGTCGGAAATCGGGAATCTCATCACGGGCGCCTTGATCAATATCCCCTCCGATGTTCAGGATGAGGTCATCGCCGAGCTGGAACGAGAAATGCCCGACCTGAAAGGCGCTTTCCTGCCCGCCATGCTGGATGCAGGGAATTTTCTAGCCAGCGGTTACTTCGGGTTGGGCGTCGGGGCGCTGGTTGGGTTGTTATCACTCGGCGGGGTGGGGCTTGCGCTGTATCGCTTTGCCGCTCCCCACGCGCATCCCGCGCTCAAAAAGCTGGCGCGTTTCGGCTCGATTGATGCCGTGACCGGAGAAATCGACTCGGATATGGCAATGGGCCGCCAGCAAGTGGGGAAAAAGAACTTTTTCACCCGCCGCTGGCTGGTCAGCACCGTCAACGGTTTGCAAGCCGTGCCTTACCGTGACATGATTTGGTGCTACAAACAGGTAACCCAGCACCGCACCAATGGCATTCCGACGGGTAAAACTTTTGCTGCAAACATTTATGACCGGTTCGGTAAAACAACCATCATCACCGGCAAAGAGGCCGATGTCCATCAGATTTTGGAGATGATTTTTACTTCTGCGCCAGGGGTGGTCGCCGGATATTCCGATGAATTGGTCAAATTATGGAATCAGGATCGCGCCAAATTCGTCAATGCGGTAGATGAGCGCCGCCGGGCGCAAACCCCCACCTTTGGCTCGACACAATAACTAAGAACCTATCCGAAAATTCTGGAGCAAAGCTGTCATTGCGAGGAGCGCCGGGTGTTCTTTACCCGCCTTTGCGACGAAGCAATCCTTACATTAGCGAGGCTGAGATTGCTTCGCTAAAAACGCTCGCAATGACGATCAGACGAATTTTCGGATAAATACTAAGCCGACAGACCTCACAGGTTTTTAAAACCTGTGAGGTCTGATTTATGGAAATACGCCCGGTAAGCCGCCACTTCGGCCAGCAGCGCCGCAAGCTGCGCCGCTACCGCGTCCAGGTCGCTCTCGGAGGACCGGGTCCCCCCGGCCAATTCGAGAGCGCCTTCTTTTTCGGAGACAATCGTCACATGCCCGCGCCCGGCCAGCCATTGCAGACCCAGTCTCACAGACGCTTCGAGCTGCCCGGTCGCCGCAGCCAGGCCAGTCAGTGATACACGGCCCTGCTGCGCGTTCAATGCATATTTCACCAGCCCCGCCAGCCGCTTCAAGAACGGCTCCACCCCGGTCGCTTCAGGATCAACCCCAAAAACGTAGATCACCTGTGGCGAGACGCGCTCGATGGCCGCGCGCAGCTCGCCCGGCCCCGGCGGAGTCGTCCAGATTGCCAGCGCCCTGGCGGGCGAGAGCGCCTGGCGCTGGCTTCCGGCGATGCCCATCGCGGCCAGCTTCGCGGTCGCATCGGCCTCGCACCACACTTGACTGTCACCTTCGGCCGCCAACCGCTGAAGCACCGCCGCCGGCTGTGGCTGCTGGCGGTAATCCACCACCTCGATAGCGGGAGGCGCGGCCGCTTCCACCGGCGCTTCGAGCAGGCGCGCATCCACAAACTCGACCTGCACATCCCGCTGACCGCGGTAATCGCTGGCATGAACGGTGAACGCCAGGTCGAAGCGGCCCTGCGGCAGCGGGTAGCCCGCCCCCTGCCACCACAGCACCTTGCGGGTGTTGCCCGACTCATCCTCGACGATGAGCTGCAAATGCTCGTTGCCCCGGCCGATAGTGGCGTGACTTTTCAACACGATATTGCGGGCCGCCAAAACCAGGGGAGGATTGCCTGGGCCAAAGGGGGCCAGCCGCCCCAGGTCTTCGACCAGCTCCAAGGACAGCTCCGGCAGGGCCACGTAGCCGTCAACCTGCAGAGCAGACTCAGCCTGCACATTGCCCGCCATCCGCTCGACCGAACGCGCCAGCCCGCGCCGGAAATCCGGGATGCGCTCCGCGTCGAGCGACAACCCGGCAGCCATCGGGTGGCCGCCGAAATTCAGCAGCAAGTCTCGCTGCTCGGCAATGGCAGCCGTGATGTTGACCCCCTCAATCGAACGCGCCGAGCCGCGCGCCGCCCGTCCCGGCGGGTTGGCGATCAGCACGACCGGGCGATGGTAGCGCTCCACCAGCCGGCTGGCGACGATGCCGATCACCCCGGCGGGCCAGGCCGGGTTTGCCAGCACCAGCGCCGGCGCCTCGATCAGCGCGGGGTCGCGCTCGATCTGCGACTGGGCGGCCTGAAAAACCTGGCTGGTGAGCAGTTGGCGCTGCGCGTTCAGGCCCTCGAGGCTGGCGGCGATCACCCGCGCCCGGCCGACATCCTGCGTGGTCAGCAATTCCACGCTCACATTGGCATCGGACAGACGCCCCAGGGCGTTGAGGCGCGGCCCCAACACGAAGCCGATGTGGGTCTCGGTCAGCCAGGCTGGATTCAGCTCGGCGGCCTCCATCACCGCTTTCAGCCCAACCCGCTCAGCCCGGCGCAGCGCTTCCAGCCCGCGCTGGACGAGATAGCGCGCCTCGCCGGTCTGAATCGCCACATCGGCGACGATGCCGAGGGCGGCCAGGTCGTGGAGGGTTGAAGGTTGAAAGTGGACAGGGTGAAGGAGATTGCAGAGGGCTTCGGCGAGTTTGTAGGCTACGCCCACACCGGGGAGGGTGCTGAGGGAATGAGAAGATGGCAATAACTTCGGATTGACCACCGCTTCAGCGTCGGGCAGGGTGGGCGGCAGGTCGTGATGGTCGGTGATGACGAAATCCACGCCCTTCGAGCGGGCGAAATCCACCGCATCGTGGGCGGCGATGCCCGTGTCGCAGGTCAGGATCAGCCGCGCTCCGGCGGCGATCACCTGCTCCAGCACGGGCAGGTTGACGCCGTGTGATTCACGCTCCCGCACCGGGATATGAAAGCTGACGTCTGCACCCAACTCACGCAGCGTCTGAACAAGCACGGTGGTGGAAGTCTGCCCATCCACGTCGAAATCGCCCCACACACAGATGGGTTCACGCTGCCGGATGGCACGCGCCACCCGCTCGGCGGCAGCAGACATGCCGGGCAGATCGTCGGGCAGGCTGGGAGTGAAATAGCCGGGGGCGATGAACGCGCGCGCCGCGGCGGAGGTGGCGAATCCGCGCCGGGCAAGAGTCTGCGCCACAAGGGGATGCCCGCCCACGGAGGCAGTTAACTCCTCGGGGACAGCAATCGCATGGGGTTCGAGCCAGGGTCTCATAAAGCGGTCAGCTTTCAACGGTCAGCGTTCAGCTTTTTGCTCGTTCCCACGCTCTGCGTGGGGACGAGGATCCGCGACGCTCTGCGTCGCATTTGGTTGGGAATACAAACCCATACTCCCCTGCGCAGGAGTTCCCACGCAGAGCGTGGGAACCAGAGACAACACCATGGTCGGCGGTCACTTTAGAAAGCAATTTCTGCGATTTGATCGAAGTCGAAATCAACGGCCTCGATCTCAGGCTCGGAGTCTTCAGCGTCGCTCACGTTGCCTGCTTTGACGCCGCGGTTACAGAGCGAGCGGTAAGTGCAAAAGCGGCAGCGCTTCTCGTCGGAGGTCAGGTGGAAGTCGTCGCCGCCCAGGCTGGCGATCTCGGCTGCGAGGGATTTCAGGTATTGGTCGTCTCTTTGGTATTGGTCGGCGCTGTAGACGATGCGTTCGGGATCGGTGGGGGATTCGGCGAACCAGTAGATCATCTCGATTTGGGAGGGAGGAAAGCCCCTCACCCCTGAGCGACGTTCTGTCTCGCCGCCATCTCCCGATTCCGGGAGAGGGGAGCGGAGGAAGCCGCCGGCCAGGGAGAGCAGGTAGGGGTAGACGCGGGTTTGTAGGCGGGGCAGGAGCCACTCACGCTTCGGGCGTTTGGCGGAGGTTTTCCAATCGTAAATGGTGGCGCGGCCATCGGGGGAGATCAAGATCAGATCGTACTTGGCGACCAACCGATAAGAATCCAGCGGCGCGGCGAGGGTGATCTCCGGGTAGCGCGCCAAACCTGTCAGGTTTAGTAAACCTGACAGGTTATCAAACTGGAGGAAATTCTGCCACCAGCGGCTGAGATCGTCGCCTTTGGCCAACGGGGTGAGCCGCTCGGCGGGGATGCCCAGCAGATGCTGCTGGACGAGGCGGTGGAAGAGCGCGCCCTGCTGCATGGCGCGCTCATTTTCCAGCACCGGCTCGGCTTCGAGGGCAGGCCAGGCCACTTTGAGCAGGTAGCGCAGTTGAAAGCGGCGGCGGCAGTCTACGTAATCTTGCAGGCTGGCCTGGCTGAACTGCAATTGCGACAGGCGGTTGGATGAGGGAGATGGCTGATTATCCATAAAATCAAACACGAATAGCACGAATGGACGAATGGCACGAATTGTATACAGTAAATCACAAGTTGCTCCCGCCGGATTATCATCCGGCGGGAGCGGGGACTTTCGTCCCCTTAGAGCGTGAAATTATCGTCTATTGAGACTGGTTAGCCTCCCAGAACGATTGCAGCGCTACCAGGGGTAGGGCGGGCTGCTGGGAGCCGTCGCGGCCGGTGTTCCAGGTGATGATCAATTCTTTGCGGGCGCGGGTGATGCCGACGTACAACAGGCGCACCCGCTCGGCGACGTAATCCTGGCGGGCCTGGCGGGTGGGCTGGCCTTCCTCGTACCACGCGTAGGCGTCGGTCGAGAAGGCGGCTTCGAGCTGCGCCATCGCTTCGGCTTCCAGGTTCAGGCTGTCGCGCACGAACCATTTCTCCGAGATGTAACGGTCGTATTCCATCCCGGAGGGGAAATCGTAGTTGTTGACCGACATCAGGTAGACCCGATCCCACTCCAGTCCCTTGGCTTTGTGGATGGTCGAGATGACCACCCGGCCTTTGTATTTGTCAGGGTCGAAGCCGCTGTCGTCTTCGCTGAAGCCCAGGAAGCGGCGCTCGTTGCGGGCGATGACGGCAATTTCCTCGGTCATTTCGGGCATACGCCAATCCTGGTGGGCCTCGCCAGCCCGGCGCAGCAAGACCGCCAGCTTGTGGGCAATCGCCAGGTCGGTGGGGGAAGCGAACAAATCCTGGGAAAGGGTCAGCACCACCTGGTCAATCGGCAGGAGGGTGGCGCCCTGCCAGCGCTGCGCCAAATCCCGGAAGGCGGCCAGCTCATCGTAGACCGCCGCGCTCTCGTCGGCCAGGCCCAGCGCTTCCAGCCAGTCGCGCCCCAGACGGGGGCAGAGATAATCTTCGAGGCGCGGGCATTTTCGGATCAGGGTCGCCGCCCGCTCGACGATGGCCCTGGTCTCGTCGGCCTGATCGCTGTCGTCGTCGCGCACGGCGCGCCGCCACACCCGATATGCCGTCGAGAGCTTGCTGGCCGACTGCGGGTCGGACAGGTATTGCAGCACGTTCGCCAGCGCGCCCGAGGCCATGCGGGTGGCGATGGTGCTGCCGAGCATCTCCACCGGCTCGATCTTGCGTTTTTTGAGGGCCTCGGACAGCTCGTAACCGCGCCAGTTGCGCGGCACCAGCACGGCGGCGGTCGCGTCGGGGTGCTCCGGCAGCCAGCGCTCGATCGAGTCGGCGACAGACT
>DYIZ01000019.1 GCA_020723385.1 Candidatus Aquidulcis sp. | reverse complement strand
CCCGGATTTGGGGTGTGAGAGTGGGCGAAGCCCACTCTCACACCCCAAATCCGGGGGTTCTCCTGTCAGAAATTGAGAGGCATCCTCATGCAGTATCTTTTCCAACACCTCATCCCAATTCCCTGGCTTTTGGCCGATCTTTTGACAGTGCTGATCACGCTGCTGGTGGTGGTTTTCGTCATCCGAAAGAGCAAGCACCCGCAAGTTGTTTTTTTGGAATGCTTCGGATTCGTGTTCTTGTATGCGAGTTTCTTCGAGAATTTCGCCGTGGTCAACCAGTGGTACGTTTACGGCAGGTCGCTGCTGATGATCGGCGACGTACCGCTTGCGGTGCCGCTCATCGAGATGGATGTGCTGGTGCTGGGGCTGTGGATGCTCGAACGGATGCGAATTCCCGATTGGTGCAAACCGTTCATCGTGGGGCTGCTGGGGATGTTGCAGGATTTCTCCCTCGATCCAGTTTCGATCAACCAGGTTTTCACGGCGAATGGTCAAACCAGCGGGCGCTGGACGTGGCTGCTCCCGCCGGGAATGGCCAATATCTACCAAATTCCGGTTTATAACTTCCCCGGCTGGATGCTGATCATGTTGTATGGCTCGGCCTATCTCCTGATTGGCCGCTGGTGGTTCCGGCGCTCCGGGTACAAACCCATCGTGGGGCACGTGTATCCTTTCGCGGCCATATTGCTCGCCTTGATTACGATGGTCAGCCCGCTTTCGCAGTTTCTCCTATGGCTGGGGCCGCTTTTTGCTAAAGGAAGCAATGCCGAGTGGGTGATGCTGGCGTTCCATTTGGTTTTCCCCACCATCCTGCTGGCAGTCATTTGGCGCGGCCGGATGAAAAATCCGCTCTCGCTGAAAAGCGACTTCCCGGTTTTCGCGGCTCCTGTCGTGTTTCACCTCGCAGACATCCTCTTCACAATCTCCGCTGGATATTATGACATCCTTTGGCTGGTATTGTTGTCCAGCTTCGTCCATTTTGGGCTGCTTGGGATCATCTATGCCGCAGGCCGGAACGTGGCTGCTCAACCTGAAAAAGATTCTTTCTTCCCGATCACGAAATTCGATCACGAATTGCACGAATAAAAGAATAGCTCGAATGATTTTGATAACATTCGTCACATTCGGATCATTCGTGACATTCGTGATAAACAACATCTTCTCATGCTTATGAAATCAATCACGAGTCAAACCTGGCAAAATAAGATCGCCGTCATCACCGGCGCATCGTCCGGGATCGGCGCGGCGACGGCGAAAAAGCTGGCCGGCGAGGGGCTGCGCGTGGCGCTGGTGGCGCGGCGTCTCGACCGTCTAACTGCAATCGCCGATGAAATCCAGCAAACCGGCGGGCTTGCCGAAGTCATCCCCGCCGACCTGACCGTGGAAGCCGACCGAGCCCGCGTTTTCGAGGAGGTCACGGCGCGCTGCGGCGCAGTGGATGTGCTGGTCAACAACGCCGGGCTGGGCTGGTACGGCTACGGCGCGGACATGCCCTGGAAGACCGCGCTGGAAATGCTGCAAGTGAACATTGGAGCCGTAGTGCAGTTCAGCCTGTCATTCCTGCAAAAGATGCGCCAGCGCAACGCCGGACACATCATCAACATCGGCTCGATCTCGGGCAGCCTCCCCAGCCAGGGGATTGCCCTCTACGGGGCAACGAAATCCTTCCTGGACGCCTTCACCACCGCTCTGCACCGCGAGATGGCGGGCACGCGGGTGCGTCTCAGCGTGGTGCGCGCCGGCCCGGTGCTGACCGAGTTCTGCGGGACGGCGGCGGCGCGTGAGGCCGGGCTGCCCGTGCCTACCGAGCGGATGGGCGTGACCGCCGAAGTGGTGGCTGACCGCATTTGGGGATTGTTGAAACGGCCGCGCCGGGTGATCTATATCCCCCGCTGGCTGGTGTTGACCCCGTTGGTAGAGGCCTATTTTGGGTGGATCATTGACCGGGTGGGGCCGTTGCTGCTGAAACGCCATACAACCTCGTAGAGACGCCCCGGCGGGACGTCTGAATAAAACAAGAGACGCCCCGGCGGGGCGTCTCTACGCGCACGGTAATTATGTCATGTTATTCGCTGGCCTTGTTTACCTTGCGATACCGCCGCAGCAGATAGCGCACGACCACGAATACCAATAAACCAACCGGAACCAGCCAGGTGAGAGTGGCAATCCCGAAGTAGATCAGCCCATCGGCGAGGTTTTGCAGACCGGCGAGGAGATCATCAAAAGCAGTGCGGGCCGTCTCGCCGGGCCGCCAGGATGGGTCGTCTATCGGCTGGGCGATGACATCCGGCTGGAGGATAATGTTGATGCTGGACAACCGGGCTGACTGTTCCAGGTATTGCATGCGCCCTTTGAGCGCCTCGATCTCGGCCTCCCGCTCGGTGAGCTGCCGCTCGATGTCGAGCAAATCGGCCACTTTGGTGGCAGTCGCCATGATCCCCATCAGCCGATCGCGGGCGGCCTCCATGCTCTCCAGCCGCGCCCCCAGGTCTACGTATTCCTCGGTGACATCCTGGGCAATCTCCTGCCGGTCGAGCACCTGGATCGCCAGCCCGGCTATCTGGGCCATCGTATCGTCGAAGCGATCCACCGGGACGCGCACTTCCATGTTGATCACCGGCGAGCGGTCGCCCTCGCCGCCGCTCTCGCTGGCTGAGACGACGAATGCGCCTTCTGCCGCCATGCCCTTGATGAGATTCTGAATGGCATCCTGGGTGGCGCGGGTGTCTTCGACGAGCAATTGCAGACCGCCCGTGCGCACAAGCAAGTGATCGGTGGCTTGTTGGTTTACAGTAGTATCGCCCATGGCAGTCCATTCTATCGCGCTGGAGGATGGTTGCATTGAAAAACCCGAGGCCGGGATAGACATGGCATAATAATCTGCCCCCGATGATTCATCAGCGGCTTTCACTGGCTCATAATACATCATATGGTAAGTACCCTGGCTCACGTACGCTGTTCCAGGCGCAGGGTAAGCCATAGAAAGATTTGCTTCCGAAGTCGCCTGCAAGAGGTCATACGTATAGGCGCTGGTCTGTCCATCCATCCTCACCCTATTTGATTTCCAAAACGAGGTTATAGCTGTCACGCTTGCCAAAACCACAACCGTCACACCCACCGCGGCCCAGGTGCGCCAGGCAGGTGATGCTTGCAGCCGCCCAAACCATTGGCGCAGCTTTGCCAGCCATTCTCGCTCGCGGCGGATTTCGGTTGTTCGGCGCAGCCTGTTCATCAACTGTTGGCCGGCCTGTTCTTCCTGTTCAGCGAATTCGTCCTGGTAAGTCTCGTTCAAATCGAGCACCATTTCTGCCAAAGTCTCATCCTCCTCCGCTTGCTTCAGAATCGCCGCGACGGTCTCGAAATCGCCGCGCGCCAGGGCGCTGGTATACCGGTATAGAATTTTCTCGTATTCCAATTGCTCAGCATTTGGGTTGCTCATATCATCCATCCTTCGGCTGGGAGGCCAGGTTGCGGCGCAGCCGTTCGAGCGCCCGGTGCAGGCGCACGCGCGCCGCGCCGGGGGTGATTTCCAATTCGTTTGCCACGCTCTCGCCGTTCATGCCGTTCAATATCGCCAGGCGGACGATGTCGCGGTCGCTATCGGATAACCCCGCCAACAGAACGGCGACTTCTTCGCGGGATTCGATGTCGTCGCCGGGGCTGCCGGGAGCCAGCGCCGCCAGCCGGTCGAACAATTCTTCTTCAGACAGGGTTTCGCCGTCTGCCGGGATCACGTCGCCCACCAGGGGTTCGCGCCATTCCCGCCGGGTGAAAGCCGCCTGCCGCTGGCGGATCAGGTTGGCAGCGATCCCCAGCAGCCAGGCCATCGGCTGCCGGTCGGGATCGAAGCGACCGGCGTGATCCAGCGCCTCGACGGTCACATCGTTCAGCAGTTCGAGCGCGGCCACCTCGACCGGCATCTCACGGGCCACGTTGCCGCGCATCACGTACAGGCGCAGCGCGCCGACCAGCGTGTCTGTTTCTTTTTCGATGAACCGTTTCAACCGCCTGTGGTTTTCGGTGTGATCAACAGCCTGCATGAGGCGTCTCCTCCAGATTTTGGTGCGCACCAGCGATATTCTATATTCACTTTCCCAGCCCCAAATGTTACAGGCTATTTGCTATAGTACCACAAGCCGCTTGTCTGCCCCCTGACGCTATGCTAGACTCGTCACATGACCAGACAAATTGTTCGCGCCATCCTAACAATTATCCTGCTCGCCATCGTCCTCGCCTGCGGCGGAATCCCCCGCCCGGCATCCAGCGCCACGCCTCCTTCGCCTCTCGCTCCTTCCTCCACGCTCCTCGCCCCTCTCCCCTCGCCTTCCGCCCCTCGCTCCACACCCCTCGCCTTCCCCCGCCTCGGCATGTGGTGGCCCAACCCGTGGGAGCAGCCCCTCGCCGACATCGCCCGCTACGATTGGGTGATCCTCGGCCCGTGGTCGGCGGAATTCATTGACCCGCTGAAGGCACTGCACCCCGACATCCGCCTGCTCACCTCGACCAACGCCTGCGAGCTGGATTACGACCCCGACGACCCGGCATACAACGCCTACCTGCAAGACATCCCTTACCAGTGGTATCTGACCCAGGTGGGCAGTCAGCTTTCTATAGATGTTGACGCTTCCACGACCACCTTTCACGTGGACGCGGTCACTGTAACCGGCGGCGACGGCGCGGCCTACGATCTCTTCATCCCCGGCGACACGGCGCTCATCGAGGGGGAGAGCGTGCTCATCGAGGCGGTGAATCCCACCCTGCGCACGCTCACCGTTCAGCGCGGCTACGTCCGCCCGGCAGCCGCGCACGCCGCCGGGACGCGCATCGCTGCTCACGTCACCTTCTGGCCCAACTCGTGGGTGATGAACGTCAGCACCCTCTCGCCACAAGGCGTCATCAGCGCCACCGTCGGCGAGGAAATCTGGCCCGAATACAACGCCCGCCTCGCCGCCGGGCTGCTGGCTGACCCGCGCTGGGATGGCATCCTGCTCGACCGCTCCGACCCCAACGAATCCTGGCTAATAGGAAATTCCACCGCCCGCACGATTGACCCCGACCAATCCAACACACTGCTCACCGATTATTCCGCCTTCGACGCGGCCTGGAACGAAGGGCTGCGCCTGTACGAGCAAAATCTGCGCCTGGCGGTGGGCAATAGCCGCATCATCTTCGTCAACTGGGGCATGACCAATTACGACCTGCTCAACGGCAACAATTTCGAGGGCTTCCCGATGGATAACGCCACGGCTTACGGGGAGAATTGGCGCTCGGCGGTGTTCGGCCCCTGGCCCGAAAAGGGCAGCTATTTCGACTGGCTGGCCTACGCCCGCCAGCCCAACCTGACCATGATCGAAACCTACGAGGACGACCGCGGCCCCGACCCAACCTCCGGGGGCGGCTACGACAACCCCTGCGACGATCCCGGTTTCACCCCCAACTACCGCAAGATGCGCTTCGGGCTGACCACCGCCCTGCTCGGCGATGGCTATTTCAGCTACGAGATCAACACCAACGGCCACGGCTCGCTGTGCCTGCTGTGGTTCGACGAATACGACAACGCCGGGCAGGGACGCGGTTACTTGGGGGTACCCCTCGGCCCGGCGGTGCGCGCCGTCACGGCGTTGACCACACCCAACCTGCTGCCATCGGGCGGCTTCGAGAGCCAGGCCGACCTCGATCAATGGGATTTTTGGGCCGACACCGACCAGGGTTATTCAGCCACCCTTCGATTGGACACGACCACATCCGCCGTAGGGGATGCATCAGCCCGAATGGATATCCTGCAAACCCAGGGAACCGACTGGCAGGTGTCCCTCTCCTTCGAACCGGTGACGGTGATCTCTGGCACGGATTACACCCTGTCATTCTGGGCCAGAGCCGACATCACCCGCACGGTGAGCGCCTGGGGGCAGCAGAATCACGATCCCTGGGAAGGCTGGCTGGTATATGGCGAGTTCACGCTGACCCCCGAGTGGCGACAATACGAGGTCGCCGCCACCGCAACCGGCAGCGATGCGCAGTCCGTTTTCCAATTCGGCCTGGGGCAGACGACCGGTGTAGTCTGGCTGGACGGCGTGCAATTGCAAACGGGCAGCCGGGAAGTCTGGCGGCGCGATTTCACCAATGGCGTGGCGCTGGTCAACGCATCCGCCCAGCCGCAAGTCATCGAGCTTGGCGGGACCTATCGAAAAATCAACGGGACGCAAGATACGGCGGTGAACAACGGCAGCCAGGTGTCACAGGTGACGCTGCCGCCCCACGATGGGCTGATCATCCTGCGCTGGCAGCCGCAGTCGTGGATCTATCTGCCGGTGGTCAGTATCCCGCCCGCGAACCGGCGAGGGCGATGAGGACTCGAAAAATGAGTTTCGAACGGGTATAGCCCATCCGAAACTCATTTTTCCGTTAAAAAAAGAAGAAAGGGGTTTACGGCGCGGCCGCCGCCGCGGAGGGCACGTTCAACGCTGCCCAATCCTCGGGCGGCCAGTAGATCACCAGCGCTTTGCCCTTCACGTTGTCCAGCGGAACCATCCCCCACGAGCGCGAATCCGATGAGTTGTTGCGGTTATCGCCCATCACGAACAGCGAATCGGCTGGCACCGTCCAGTCGCCGCCGCGCATCGTTGTCACTTTGAGGTACGGCTCAGTTAGGGCCACATCGTTCACATACACCTTGCCATCCGCGATGTGAATGCGGTCCCCCGGCAGGCCAATCACCCGCTTGATATACGGCTCCTGGGTGGGATCGGGCGGATAATCGAAGACGATGATATCCCCCCGCGAGGGCATGGCAAACCGGGAGAGCCTGTTCACTATGACCAGGTCGCCTTCGAAGAGCGTCGGCTGCATACTGACCGACTCGACCCGGATGCGGGCCGTTACGGCGTTGATGCCAAAGAAAAGGATCACCGAGAGCGCTAACGTCTCGACGACTTCGATCAAAAACCGCAATACCGACCGGCGTGATTCCTCCGGGGGTACCGGGTCAGGGATAATATCGGAATTATAATACTCCATAATGCCTCCGAATTGATTATAAGACCGTGTTCTTCAGGATGGAAGGCCCTCAAGGGCGCTCTAACAAAACTCTAAGCCTGCCGATGACCGGCTTCGGCTCCTGGGTCTTCTTGGAGCAGTTGGACAGCGTGAGGCAGAACGGGGGCGATCACATCCAGATTTTCCACAGCCGCACGGGGGCTGCCCGGCAGATTGACGATCAGCGTCCGCTGGCGGATACCCGTCACCGCCCGTGAGAGCATGGCGTGTGGAGTAATCGCCAGGCTGGCAGAGCGCATCGCCTCGGCCAGGCCGGGCGCGGGCCGCTCGATTACAGCTTGCGTCGCCTCGGGGGTGACATCGCGGCGGGCAAAACCGGTCCCCCCGGTGGTCAAGATCACATCCACCTCGCCAGAATCGGCCCACGCGGCCAGCGTTTCCCGGATGGCGTCGAAATCATCGGGCACGATCATTTTGCGGATCACCGACCAGCCATGTTTCGCCGCCGCGTCTGCCAGCGCCGGGCCGGAAGCATCGGGGCGCTCGCCGCGTGAGGAGCGGTCGGAGATGGTGAGGAGGGCGAGACGGAGGATCATTGTAATTCCTTGCCGTACAGGGAGACGAAATCCATCGTCTGCCAGCCGCGTTTTTCGTAGAATTGGGCTGCCGTGTCGTTGCCGTTGACAACCAGCAGGTAAGCCTTGAGGCAGCCTTTCTGCCGCAGGCGGTCTTCCACTTCGTCCATCAAGGCTTGACCGATGCCGAAACGGCGGTATTCGGCGGCGACTGCCAGGTGATAGATCAACCCGCGCCGCCCATCGTAGCCGCCGATGACGGTGCCGATAAGCTTGCCATCAGCTTCGGCCACCAGGAATAGATCGGGGTCGCGTTGGAGTTTTTTGGCGATCTCTTCGGGCGTGTCAGAACGACCGGGGTGAACGCCGGGGCCAGATGTTTCCCACAAGGCATAAGCCGGGGCGTAATCGTCGGGAAAGCAGAAAGGGCGGATGGTGAAAGGTGTTGCCATAGCGTTTCAAAACGGTCAGGGATTCCCCTATCCCCTACTCCCCTCCGCCTCCCCCCATTTCAAAAGCAGAAATGGAGGGAGAGTCTTTGCGCTCCCCATTTCGAAAGCGTAAATAAGGGGAGTGACTCCTCCCCCATTCCTGTTCTTGGAATGCGGGAGGCCGGGAGCGGGTCCTACTCGTCTTCTACCCCCACCAGCGCTTTCCACGGGCCGTGGATGCCGTCGTTGGTCACGCCGAAATAGAAGCGTAGGCCATCCGTTGTACGCTGTACCAGATCGTAGCGGTCGCCCTTGCCTTGCTGCTGTGTGCGCAGCAAACCCAGCCTGCCCGCCCATTGGATGCTGGCTTGCGATGGATCGGCGGGCAGTTTGGCATATTCGGTGATAGCGTAATGCCACAAACGGCGCGCAGAGGTACGGGTGACGTTTTTGACGACCATCCCGTTGCGCAGGTCACGCATGGTGTAATATTGGTTCCCTTCGCGATCCTCGACAGCCACCACTTCCACGCCGGTGCGCGGCGCTGCTTCGACGGACAAATCGGCAACCGGGCCAGGCGCCGGTCGTTCTAGCGGTACTGTGACGCCTCCCTCGGGTTCAACAACCGCCGCCAATGGTTGGCGCTGGCGGTGCCCTCGCAGGACGAGTCCCACGATTTCATCACGCACGGCCAGCCCTGTCTCGGCTTCGTCGCGCACATAAATGCGATTGTCGTCAACCGCATAAGGCGGGTCGTCGCCGCGCGGTACGAGCACGCGGATGATTTTTTTGCCGCTGGTCTCGTGAATGTCGAGAGTACACTGAAGCGGGGGACTGATGCGGTTGGCGATCTCTTTTTGGAGCTGTTCGACCGCCTGCTGCGGGCCAGGCACGCCAATCACGGGGGAATTGGGGTCAGCGGTGAAGCCGATGTACAATGTGCCGCCATTGGTGTTGGCAAAGGCGCACACGTCGGAAATGATGGTATACAGCTTCCCGCCGCGCACGGTCATGCTCTCGTGAAAATCCTGGACGATATTGGGGCCTTCTTCACGAGCGACGCGGATGAAATCGAATACCGGTTCTTCCTTGTGCCTGTGGGGGCGGGTGCGGGCGAAGTCATTGCTCTGGAACAACTCTTTGAGCGCTTCGAAGCTGACATCCGGCAGGAAAACGTCGGTCGGGCGGTCTCCTAAGCCAATGTTTTTCTTGCGCTGCGGGTCAGTGGTCAGGCGGTGAGAATCAGACCCCTGGATGCAGTGCATCCGGCGGGGATACTCGGGCTTGGTGCCGTTGAAAAAAGCCGCCGTGCTGCGCGATCCTTTCTGCTCCAGATCGGTCACCTCGAGGGCGTGGAGGTGGGGGTCTTGCGTGTAGGAGATCTTCGTCTGCCCGCCCAGCGGGAAGCCGCGCATGGCAACGCCGTTGCTGGAGTTGGCGTGGGCGGCGATTACCAGGCCGCCGGCTTCGTCAATCATGCGGTAGGCGCTGAGCACATCGGTGGTCGCGCCGACCGTGGCGGAGCCATCATCGAGCTGGTCAGTGGGGATATTCATGGTGAGCAGTAAGTGCTCGATTTCGCGAATATCGGTCTCGGGCGGAAAGATTGCCAAGATATGAAACCCGAAGGTGGCGGTGAACTCGACGCCGGGCAGCACCAGGATTTTGTCGAGCAGCCGGCGGTATTCCTTCAGGCGTTGTTGTTCTTCGGGCAGCAAGCGGCCCAATTTTTCGAGCAGTTCAAGCTGCTGAATCTCCTCTCGCATCCGGCGATAACCGGCGACCGTATTGTGGTCGGTGAAAGCGATGATGTCCAGCCCACGAGCGTCGGCTCTCTCCAGCATATCCAAAAGGCTGGTATCAGGTTGTTGAAAATCGCTCGATGCGGGAGTATGTAAGTGTAAATCTATCGTGCGCCATTGCATTTGGGCGCGAGGACGTTTTTTAGTCACAGTTATTTTGCCTCTATGGTCTTTCGAATGAGCCGGATGAGGTCGTCCGGCATATATGGTTTGAGAATAAAATCATTTGCCCCGGCTAACATAGCCTCCCGGCGAACTTCCATCCCCGAGGACATCACCACGCGAATCGAGCGCAGGTCTTTATCCTTGCGCATGGCACGTAACAGGTCATAACCACTGACCTGGTGCAGATGTACATCCATCAGGGCAATATCGGGCTTTTCCTGCCGTACAGTTTGCAATAAATCTTCGACCGACGCTTCGTTAGTGATCTTTGCGATTTCGAATCCTTCCATCTTGAGCAAGGTGGCAAGGAGATTTATCATTGTAGCGTCGTCTTCAATCAGCAAGACTTTCGGCATGGGCTATGATCCCTTCTGACTCCGGTTGGGAGGTTATTGACTGCGCGGCGGCTTTTTTCCGGCGAACTGGTTTTCCGATGGGTATCGTCCCGATAGCAGCCTTCAGTGCTTCATCCATCGTTTCCACAAAAATGAAATTGATGGAGTTGCGTACTTCTTCGGGCAGATCTTCCAGATCGGCTTCGTTGCGTTTGGGTAAAATCACGGTTTTCAGGCCACTGCGGTGAGCGGCCAACACCTTCTCTTTGATCCCCCCAACCGGGAGCACCTGCCCCCTCAGGGTGATTTCGCCTGTCATCCCGACCTCGGGGCTGACTGGCTTTCCAGAGACGAGCGACACTAACGCAGTTGCCATGGTGATCCCGGCGGAGGGGCCGTCTTTGGGCTGCGCGCCGGCCGGGATGTGTAAATGAATATCAGATTTTTCGAAGAAACTGGCGTCGAGGCCAATATCCCCGGCGCGTGAACGGACGTAGGACAATGCGGCGCGGGCCGATTCCTGCATAACGTTGCCCACCGAGCCGGTGATCTGGAATCCTTTCCCACCCGGCATGCGGGTGGCTTCGATGAAAAGGACATCGCCGCCCACAGGGGTGTAGGCTAACCCGGTGGCGACGCCAGGGATAGAGGTGCGCATGGCGATTTCTTCGTTGCCGAGGTAAACCGGCCGCCCAAGGAATTCGCGCACCGCTTCGGTGGTGATCACGATCCGCTCGGTGACCTGCTCCGCCACTTTGGTGACAACCTTGCGGCACACCGAGCCGATCTCGCGCTCCAGGCTGCGTACGCCTGCCTCACGGGTGTAATTTCGGATGATGGTCAGCAGCGCATTCTGTTCGAAATGGATTTCCTCGAGGCGCAGACCGTTTTCCCGGAGCTGACGCGGAATGAGATACTGCTCAGCGATGGCCTTCTTCTCACCCTCGGTGTAACCAGACAGGCCGATGATCTCCATACGATCGCGCAGCGGGCCTGGGACGGTTTCCAGGGTGTTGGCGGTGCAGATGAACATCACCTGGGAAAGATCGAAAGCCACTTCGAGGTAGTGATCGCGAAACTCAGCGTTTTGCTCGGGGTCGAGCACTTCGAGCAGGGCGGAAGCCGGGTCGCCGTGGAAGTCGAAAGTGAGCTTATCCACCTCGTCAAGCATGAAGACCGGGTTGCGGGTTTCGACGCGGCGCAGCGATTGGAGGATGCGCCCCGGCATAGCGCCGATGTACGTCCGGCGGTGGCCGCGAATCTCAGCTTCGTCGCGCATCCCGCCCAGCGAGGCGCGGATGAATTTGCGCCCCATCGCGCGGGCAATCGAGCGGCCTAGCGATGTCTTGCCCACCCCCGGAGGCCCCACAAAGCACAAGATGACGCCTTCCCGCACGCGGCGGATTTCGTCCACTGGCTCTTTGTTCAGCTCGTCGGCTCGTTCGTGACGCAGCTTGCGAACAGCCAGGTATTCCAAAATACGCTCTTTTACATCATCAAGCCCGTAATGATCCTGATCGAGGGTTTCACGTGCATGAGCGATTTCCAGGTTATCCTGGGTGATAACCGACCAGGGCAATGAGACCAGCCAATCCAGGTAAGTGCGGATGACGCCGTATTCAGCGGCGGCGGTGGGCAACCGCGACAGGCGATCCAGTTCACGGCGGGCCATCTTCTCCGATTCTTCGGGCATTTTGGCAGCTTCGATCTTTTTACGAAATTCTTCCACCTCAGCGGCCTGTTCGTCGTTTTCGCCCAGTTCCTTCTGGATCGCTTTGAGCTGCTCCCGCAGGAAATAATCACGCTGGACTTTTTCGATCTCGGAGCGGGCTTCGTTCTGGATTTTCTGGCCGATCTCGAGCACCTCGACTTCGCGGGCCAGGATGCCCACCAGCTTGTGCAGCTTGGCAGAGATCGAATCCAGCTCCAGCAGTTCCTGCGCGTCGGTCAGATCCATGCGCTGGAAGTTGGCAATTGTGTAGACTGTTTGTAGGGCATCTTCCAAGGAAACGACCGAGGCGACCAGCTCGCGTGGGATCGAGGGGATCATTTCCCCGATGCGCTCGAACTGGCTGCGGGCATTACGCGCCAGCGCCTCAACTTCCAGTCCCTCATCCGTTTTCTCGGGGATCAGTTCGATGCGGGCTTTTAGATATGGCTCGGTCTCGAGAAATTCCACGGCGCGGAAGCGCGCCAATCCTTGCACCAGCAGGCGGATAGTATTGTCGGGGGCGCGAAACAGCCGGTGGACGATTGCCACTGTGCCCACAGGGTACAGATCTTTCGGCTCGGGAACTTCCAGGTCAGGGTTACGGGAGGTCAGTAAACCAATCAGTCTCCGATCCCCGGCAACCACATCATCAACCAGCCGGATAGAACGCTGCTGCCCGATGGTTAGAGGCACTGCGGTTTGGGGATATACCACCAGGCCGCGCAATGGCAAAATCGGCAGGAGAGATGGGATTTTCCCCATCTCGCTGTCCAACTCAGTCACTTCGATTTCCCCGGATTGCGGGCCGCCCCCGGCGAGGATTTCATCGAATTGCAAATTCCCGGTAAAAAGCAACTCTTTGAGGGATAGACTATCCTCACCTAACGATGATTTGTCTCCGAACCAGTTGAGAATATCCAGCAGGTTTGTATTCCAACGCGAAGCAGGCATAACCTTGTTCAATCTCCAATCGGAATCAGGCGTGAGCGTTTCTTCGGCAATACGATGCGTAAAAATCCATCCCGGTAAACCGCTTCGATAGCTTCCGTTTCAACGACAACCGGCAGTTCGATATCAATGCTGAATTCTCCGAATGGGATTTCCATCTGATAATAGGCGCGGCGTTCTGAAATATCCGGCCGGACGCCGTGCACAGACAAGTAACGATCTTCGAGTGTGATCGAGAAGTCACTTTCTTTGATTCCGGCAACTTCGATGCGGACAACGAGGGCGTCTTCAATTTCGTAAACATCGGTTGGCGGACGCCAGACGTGAGGGCGAGCCAAGATTCGCCAGTGAATGCCATCTGAGGTGAGATATTGAATTTCGTCTGAGGCATTCCAGCCCGACCGGGTGAATCCTGATTTGAGCGCCAGTGCAACCATCATACACCTCCTGGCTCGAGGCAGGTCGAGGCCCGGCAGTCTTGCCAGGCTCTGACCCGTCATCGGGCTTGTCAGGCCATAGCTGCCTTCGCCGCAGCCAGAACTTCCTCGTAATTGGGTTCTACACTATTGGCTGGCATGTAAGCGGTATAAACGACGCGGTCGTTTCGGTCAATGACGAACACCGCCCGGCGGAGGGTGCGATTCTCCTTGATCAATACACCATATTTCTCGCCAAATTCGGCCTTCATGTGATCGGAAAGGGTGATAACTTTATCAACCCCTGCTGCGCCGCACCAGTTTTTGAGGGTGAACGGCAAGTCCATGCTGACAACCAGGATGGCAATATCATCCCCAAGGGACGCGGCTTCCAAGTTAAAACGACGCGTCTCCCGGTCGCAAACGCTGGTATTGAGCGAGGGCAGTGAGCCGATGATGCGGACTTTGCCCTTGGTGCTCTCCAATCCAAAGACAGTGGACCAATCTTGAGCGTGGGCAGAAAACTCGGGGGCTGGCTGGCCGGCGGCGATATCTGCGCCGACAACGGTCACATCCTGCCCGGCGAATTTGAAGCCTCCTTTTCTTTCGATGCTCATTGTATATCTCCTTATTCCAGCCTCACCCAATTGAGGGTAAAGCTGGCATTGTAAAACCGGATCGAGGCGCCCCTGGCGGGGATCGAACCCACAACCACCAGCTTCAAGTTTGTGTTAGTTTCCTAACTCCTCGGACTATATCTTCACCATGACGTTGCCGTTTTAGGTGGTGGCCGTTTAGTCTCTACACCTTCTTGAACCGAAAAGACAAATGATGTAAAATCACGACATTGCCGTTCCCATTCAAGCTTGGCTCGGGGTTACCATGGAGACACAAATGATATGTCAATCCTGTGGCAAAGAGACTGCTAATCCAAGATTCTGCTGCAAATCCTGCGCTACTACTTACAATAACCGGCGTTTTCCTCGAAAGAAAAAGAAAGAACGCTTTTGCAAGTATTGCGGCGCGCCAGTCAACGGTCGGCACACGGTTTGTCAATCCTGTAACCGAAATTCCGTAGACTGGGGACAGCGGACTCTGGCAGATTTACAACGGCTTAGAAATTATCAAATTTCATCCCGAATTCGGTCGTTGGCACGTGATAAATACATGAAATCACCTTTGCCTAAAGCGTGTCAGCGATGTGGCTACAGCAGGCACATTGAAATTTGCCATATCAAGCCTATTGACAGCTTTCCGAAAACCGCTACTCTTATCGAGATAAATTCACTTGATAATCTAATCGCTCTTTGTCCTAACTGCCATTGGGAATTTGACAACCATCTGATTTCTCTTTAGGTTTCTCCGAATTTGACCACTTACACTCACAGCGTTTCCATTGTGAGGCCCACGGAATGTAGAAGGCTGTTGCTCTGTCCATTGAGCTACAGGGGCCTGTACTATTATCCTTCCATAACCGGCCGCACGCCGCGATAAATGCGCGCCCCGGTCAACATACGCAAAATCACATCACCCGAGCGGCCCAACAGACCGGCCATCTCGAGTGGCGTCAACGGCGCATTGCCATTCGAAAGGAACAGACGAAAAACTGCGTCTACCATGGCGGTATGTTCTGTGATGAAACCTGGCACCTTGGCGCAGTGTGATATCAAGACGTGCTGCAGGCCATCCACTCGTTGAACTTCGGCGGTTTCCGGGTCAACCCAGTCTACCATCTCGTCACTGCCCGCCTGGGCAAAGGCTTGTTGATGATCGGAGCATAGCAGACTTTGCAGGTACACCCGCCAGTCATTATCGGTCTGACGCCACCAATCGAAATCAATGCGGAACCGCGTCTGTAATGTGGGTTTAGCCAGGCTGAATCGTTTGACGTCGGGCACAGATAACCTCCTGCTAAATTTTACGGCTTTTCTGAATCATCGAACCTGAAATGCAAATCGCCAACATGCACAAACCACGGGCGCGAGACCAGTAGAGCCAGGATCGGCCCAGGCGGACACCGGCGCACTACGTTGATCGCCGCGTAAAGCTCGCTGGCATGAACGTGGCTTTGGGGATTCAACTTTGCCAGCTCGCGCACCGTGTTGACCACAATCTTCTCGAAAGGAACACGCTCTTTGTGAACGCGCTGCCAAACCTGATCCAATGCTTCCACGTCCGGAACCGCAATGGCCATGCGATCATCGAACGATGAGGCAACTATCTGCTTCAGCATAGCAAACACAATCCCGCCATCGGAGCCAACCAGCACCGTGCGTACCCACTCACGGTTGGGACGCCGGTTGTCGCATTGCACAACGACTTCGCCGGGTTGGTCGCCGCGGCGAATCCACACCGTGCTGCCAGGCATCAGATTGCGAGATTGGTACCAATCCTTCAAGCCATAAACATACTTATTCGTGCGCACCACCCACCCGGGAAATTTCTGGCCGTTATCGCCATCCACTAACATGAAGCGGATACGCGGGGATTCGTAAGCCGTGGGGAAGATGTGCTTCATTCTCGGCGAGAGGGGCAATGTGCCTGCACGCCAATGGGGATAGATCAGACGTATCTGAATTTCATTGGCTGCCGGATATTTGCCTTCAAACGGCGTCAACTCATCGTCGAGTTCCCGCTCGAGGGATACCATCGCCGGGTTGAGCAGCGAGCGTTCGTAATCAATCTCGGAGTAACGTAAGTTCACCGGGGGCTGCGTGACCCCTTCCGGTTCGAGACGATTTAGGAACCAGAGCACTTCTCCTGCCGGGCCGACTTCATCGAAACGTGTATCTTCATCAAGGGCCAGATCGAGCGAGAACTCGACCAACTTAGGATTCACGTTGGAAGGCAGCTCGATTTGCTTCAGCAAGTCAGTTGTCGGCATGGGACCGCCGCCCGCCATATCCAGCACGGCTTCGGCTAGATTCAGATGCCCCGCGTTGACATCTACCAACAAAGCACGCGGGAACCAGCGCCCGGCAATGCGTACGAAGTCTGGATTGTCTCGCAGCTCGTCTTCGATATAATCAATCAAATCGTCCCCATAATTTGCCAGAACGTTTTTAGGGTCGAGCGTCTCATCATCCTGGGCAATTTGAGGAGGCTGATTCAAAATATGATCCGGCAGGTTTGCAGCGAATTCCCGGATATCACCTTCTGAAAAGGCCACACGGATCACCTGGAAATCCCCCAAGTCTGGGTTCTGACCCGGACGCACTTCCAGAACCTGGCCTTTGCGCCAACCCAATGCCGGAAATACAAGGGCATCTTGGGATTTGTAACGCTCTTTGGGATAAAAGAGCGCACCGCCAGAACTGCGCTGCTCCTCGATGGTCTGCTTCTCCCGCCGGATACGTTCCTCCACCAACACGTTGGTTAGTTCTTCCGTCGTAAGAGGCGTTTCTTTATCAAGAAGGTAGTTATATAGAAATTCGATATCTTCAGGCTGGAGCGTAAAGGTGCTCCAGTAGTCCTCACGAAGTGCAAAAGGTGCAACAACAGCCATAATCAGCCTCGAAACAGTTACAGTGTCAGCAAAGAGCAGGGATTGCCCTTTACCGCGTCATATCGCGCAAAACTCAACGCGATTTTGCGCCGGTAATATTATACTCTAATGGGAAAAGACATCACAGGTTTTGCAAACTTATCACATTCAAACGCCCAAATAATTTGACGGAATCGGGTTAATTTGAGTATGATAGAGGTATCCGTGACTCGTCCATCATATCCCACATCTCGCGAAGGAGTCTGCCGATGGAAGAAAATTGGATCGTCGTTGAAGAAATCTATGGTGACCTTCAGGCGGAAATCCTGCGTGGCTTATTGGAAGCGCAGGAAATTCCCGTCATTCTTTCGCAAGAGGGCGCCGGACACAGCGTTTACAGCGTGGGGGTTGGAGCGTTAGGCCGCGTGCAAATTCTGATCCCGGTAAAATTCAGTCAACAGGCGCGCCAGTTGTTGAAAGATTACTACGCCGGGAGATTGGTCAATCTCACCCTGGCGGACGAGGAAACCGGGGAGAACAACCCGCCGGATGACGCCGGGGCCGAAGAGGATCAAGGATAAACCTGGGTCAGCCAGTCGAGCGGGTTCACCTGGACACCCCCGACCCACACTTCGAAATGCAGGTGAGGGCCATTCACGCGGCCTGTCCCCCCCACCAGACCAATCACTTGCCCAGGCTCAACCGTTTCACCGACTGCCACCTTGAATTCAGACTGGTGCATATAAGCTGTAAAAACTCCCCAGCCGTGATCTATCACTGTAGCATTTCCGCGCACAGTCAACGGCCCGGCAAAAACCACAACACCCGCTGCTGGGGCGAAAATCTCCGTTCCCACCTGCCCGTACATATCCAGGCCGGTATGAAAAAAATCATAAGCGCCGCCGTTATAGGACCGGCGGTTGCCATAATACGATGGGAACCCTGTCTCGATGGAGAATGGTGATGGCATTTGGAACATCCCATCCCACCGCCGATCAGGGGTAGCCGCCGCCGTCAATGAAAACCATAGCTCGTTCTCCGGCGCAGTCACAGCCGGGTCGAGTGTGGCAGGATCCACTCCCTGGATATCCTCGTAAGGGTAGCCTCCATTCTGAACGTAAACCCATTGCGAAAAGCTGAAAGGTGCGCCGCTCGCCAGTGTACCGCTGATCGTTAGCGGGTAGAAACCCGGTGCTAACATCGCATGAATACCCTGCAAAGCCGCGTAATCTCCGGTGTCTTCCGCGAAGAAATGCAGTGTATGATCGGTGAACGAGCCACTCAAGGTCACTGTTCCATCACCGGAAAGCCGAATCACCGTCGTTTTGCCTTGAAACGTTGGCAGGGGGGTGATCTCCACCCCCGTGACGGCCTCGGGCAGCGCGCCGGGGCCATCGGGCGCTTCGCCGGGGAGGCGCAGCACGTCTCCGGGCAGCGCATCCCACGTCCCGCTGAGCGTGTTGGCGGCGACGATAGTCCAGGGATTGGCCTTGTTGAGGACAGCCAGTTCGAGCAGAGTTCGACCCGGCTCCATCAAAACACGGCGAGTTGGAACCGGAGGGGTCTCCGCCTCGGGAATGACAACATCCGACCCGGCAAAAAGCTCCGCCGGGCTGGCCAGATGGTTCAAGCGCACGAGCACATCAGTCGGCACAACATAGCGGCGGCTCAAACTGCGCAGCGATTCGCCATAGGGCACCGGCTCCGTTACCAGCGTACCGCTAATCCCATCCAATCCGGGGATGACCAGCCGAACGCCTGCGGCCAGCGCGTTCGCATCGGTCATACCATTCGCCTGCATCAGCGCATCCATCGAAACGCCAAATCGCTGGGCAATGCCCCACAGCGTATCGCCGGGCTGGACAATATACACCGGGCCAGCCGGTTCCTGCCCCTGGGCCGTCCCCCATCCAATCGGTGAGAACAATAAAACAATCAGGATCAGGCTAATCCACCCACGCTTCATCGAAACGCACCTGATCCCCAATTTCGAAATCCTGTAATCGTGAGACATTCATCTCCAAGACATATTTTGCCGGGGCTTTGGGCAGGTAGGCCGGCCGCCAGCGGCGCGCCAGCCGGACATCCACCACTTTCCCGATCGAGTTGATCCACGCCACGGCCAGATCCATGCGCATGAAGAGCATGTGAATAGATGCGTCGAGACGACTATCTTTGGCCTGAACCAGCGCCAGCGCCTTTTCGTGCAGCAAGGGCCGGGCGAACATCAATCCCCGCAGTTGGCAGAAAAACGAGGTACAGTATCCAGCCACGAGCGGCTGGATATCGGGCCGGTTAAGGTTATGAACGATGACGTAACGCATCCCGTCTAATAGTCAACGGGGCGACCTCGTCGTCCCGTTGACTGTTCTTATCGTTTATCCGGCGGCTGGCTGACGTTTGCTCAAAACTTTTTCGACGCTGTCCACCAATTCCTGGGGGCTGAACGGCTTCGAAATATAATCGTCCACCTTGGCAATATGCAAACCCAACACTTTGTCAATGCTCTGGGCTTTCGCTGTGACGACGATTACAGGAATATCGCGGGTGGCTTCATCAGCCTTCATTTGCTGATAAACATCCCACCCGTCCATATCCGGCATCATCAGATCGAGTAACACCAGGTCCGGCAGCCGCTGTTTGATCAAATCCAGGCCCTCGCGCCCGCCGTTTGCGCCAAGGACTTCGAAGCCTCTGCGGCTGAGGATCAACCGCACCAGGTCAATCATTTCTTGTTCGTCTTCGACGTAAACCAGGTGTTTTACTTTCTCTTCCACAGGAACCTCCTGGGCATCGCCCAATCTTCCTCTAAAGTTTACCACAAGGTTATCGAAGAGTCAGGGTTATTTCTATAATCCTCTCTGCAGACCCCAGGGGTTTTCAAAACTCCTGGGGGTATTCTGATAATCCTCTTGCCACGCCTCTGGCGGTGGACTATAATCGGCAAGCCTGAAAATCGGTAGTCTCCATGTTCGATGCGGTTAGTATTTTGCCACAGAGAGCACACAGAGAAAAAAGAGGAAAGATATGATTGATGTCAACGACCTTCGCAAAGGGGTCACATTCGAGTTCGATAACAAGCTTTACAAAGTGCTGGATTACCATCACAATAAGTCCGGGCGCGGCAACGCATCCATTCGCATCAAGGCGGTTGATCTGCGTACCGGCACAACGCTGGAAAAAACATTCCAATCCGGCGACCGCGTGCAAGATGTCCGCCTGGATTTTCACAACGTCCAGTATCTGTACAACGATGGCGAGCTTTACAATTTCATGGATTTGGACACTTACGAACAGCCCGCGGTGCGCGGCGAGATACTCGGTGAGGCCAGAGATTTTCTGGTCGAAAACCTGGAAGTCAAGTTGACTTTCTATGAGGGTGAGCCGCTCGATATCGAATTACCCGCCTCGGTGGATATGAAAGTGACCGAAGCCGGTATGGCCATCCGCGGCGACACCGCCACCGGCGTGACCAAGAAATGCAAGACCGAGACCGGGCTGGAAGTTACCGTGCCGAATTTCGTCGAAACCGGCGACACCATCCGGGTCAACACTTCAACCGGGAGCTACGTTACCCGCGTTTAGAGCAACAATGGTCGAGAGGAGATGACCCTTTCTCGTCATTCCTCTCCCGGCTTCCGGCTTCCATCCCTATCGCCTATCCCCTGTCTCTTATGAGAACCCCTGCTGGTAAGGAATGCCGATATTTCTATGGGGATTATTACCGCGGCCGCGAGCACGAAGAATGCCGTCTGTTGAACGCGGCTGCCCCGCCGCAGCGCTGGACGCGCGACCTTTGCACCACATGCCCGGTACCCGCCATTCTGCTGGCCAATGCCTGCCCTGAAATGGTGCTCGAAGGCCAGGTCATCCGCCCGTTTCCTTTCCTCAAACGGCAGGTGCAGGTGAAACCCTATTGCCGGAAAACCCAACGCGGTAACTTCGACCCGCACATCGGCTGCGGAGAGTGCCACACCCTGCCGCCTCCCTTCGACAAAGCGTGACCGCATGGCCCTGACCCTGCTTCTCGACCTGGATAACACCCTGCTGGGCAATGAAATGGACACATTCGTGCCCGCCTATTTGCAGTCCCTGTCGCGCTGCATGGCGCCCCACGCCGATCCGGCGTTTCTGGTCAGAACCCTGCTGTCCGCCACGCAAAAGATGGTCAAAGCCGGCCAGCCCGACCTTACCCTGGCTGAAACTTTCGACACTGCCTTCTATCCCCCGCTCGGTGTGAAACGGAGCGATGTTCAGGCAACAATTGATCGCTTCTACGCCGAAGAATTTCCCCGCCTCAAATCGCTGACGCAATTTCGCCCCGAGGCAGTCAAGTTGGTCGAGGCAGCCCTGGCACACGGTTACCGGGTGGGGATTGCCACCAACCCATTGTTCCCGCGCACGGCCATCGTGCAACGTCTCACTTGGGCTGGCCTCTCTCCAAGCCAATATCCCTTTTCCCTTATCCCCTCATACGAATCCTTCCATTTTGCCAAACCGCACCCGGCTTATTACGCCGAGTTCCTGGCACAGATGGGCTGGCCCGAAGGCCCAGTTGTGATGGTCGGCGACGACCCGGCCAACGATATAACCCCGGCGCAGCAATTGGGGCTTCCCACATTCTGGATCAACTCTAGTGCTCCCGCCCCGCTTGGAACCACCGCCCACGGGACGCTGGCAGATGTGCTCCCCTGGCTCGACTCGACCAACCCCGAAACCTTGCAGCCGGTTTACGCCACCCCATCATCCCTGCTTGCCATTGCCACCGCGACCCCCGCAGCGTTGGCAACTCTCGCGGAGCGCCTGACCCCTGACGGCTGGACGCGCCGCCCGCTGCCAGATGAATGGAGCGTCAACGAGATCCTCTGTCATCTGAGAGACGTGGAAGACGGGGTCAATCTGCCCCGGATGAAAAAGATCACCCAGGAAACCAATCCCTTCATCCCAGGCGAAGACACCGACCGTTGGGCCGCCGAACGGGGTTACTGCGAACAGAATGGGATACAGGCCATGCGGGATTTCACTGCATCCCGAAAGGAGCTGCTGGCCTTGCTGGGCAGCCTGCCTCCGGAGGGCTGGGATCGCCCGGCGCGCCACGCCATCTTCGGCCCCACCCGCCTGCACGAGATCGTCAATATTCTCACCCAACACGACCGGCTGCACGTGCGGCAGGTGTATCAGACCATCCAATCCCATTGAATTGCTGCACTCCTCCCTGGTCAACGCGCATTTATTCCGCCGCCTCCCTCATCGGGAGGCGGTGTTATATACCAAGATTAGTTCTCCAACAGGAGGTATCCATGGATCATCGTGAACGCACACGTGTCGTCATCACCGGGATGGGCTGCATCAGCCCGCTGGGCAACGACCCACACACGCTCTGGCAAAACATCATCCAGGGTAAATCCGGCGTCGGGTTGATCACCTATTTCGACGCCAGCGACTCGCCAGTCAAGATTGCGGCGCAGGTCAAGGATTTCGATCCCGCGACGCGCTTCGGCAGCCGTGACGCGCGGCGGATGGATCGCTTTGCCCAGCTTGGGTTGGCCGCCTCCGGGCAGGCGCTGGAAAACTCCGGGCTGACCGTCACCGACGAGAACCGCGACCGCATCGGGGTGCTCATTGGGTCGGGCATCGGCGGGGGGTCAACACTCTTCGACCAATTCAAGATTTACCACGAACGCGGGCCTTCACGGGTCAGCCCGTTCCTGGTTCCCATGATGATCCCCGACTCGGCAGGCGGGATGGTGGCAATCCAATTCGGGATGCGCGGCCCCAACCTGGCGGTATCGGCAGCTTGCGCCACCGGCAACTACGCCATCGGCGAGGCGACCCATATCATCCAACGCGGCGAAGCCGACGCCATGCTGGCCGGCGGGGCCGAGGGGGTGCTGCACCCAATCGCCGTGGCCGGTCTGCACAATATGACCGCCCTTTCGATGCGCAACGATGAGCCGCAGCGCGCTTCACGCCCGTTCGACCGCAACCGGGACGGGTTCGTGATGGGCGAAGGGGCGGCGGTGCTCGTGCTCGAATCGCTCGAACACGCCCAGGCGCGGGGAGCGCACATCCTGGCCGAGGTCAGCGGTTATGGCGCATCGAACGACGCCTTTCATATCACTGCTCCTGACGAGAAAGGGGCTGGCGCGGCGCGGTGCATGAAGATTGCATTGGCCGATGCGGGGCTGGACATTACGGATATTGGCTATATCAACGCCCACGGCACCAGCACGCCGCTCAATGACAAGAGCGAGACGGCCGCTATCAAAGCCGCGTTTGGTGAACTCGCCTACGGAGTGCCCGTGTCATCCACCAAATCCATGACCGGCCACTTGCTCGGCGCAGCCGGCGCGCTGGAAGCATTGATTTGCGTCAAAACGCTGCAAGAGTCGCTTTTACCGCCGACCATCAACTACGACACCCCCGATCCAGATTGCGACCTCGACTATGTGCCTAACGTCGCTCGCCCAGCCGCGGTGCGGCACGCCATGTCCAACTCCTTCGGCTTTGGCGGGCACAATGCCACGCTCATCCTCAGCCGGTTCGAAGCTACGCCCGGCGCGCCAGGCCAATGAAATGGGATGTCGCTTTATTATCACGAATGACACAAGTGTCTATTCGTCCATTCGTGTCATTCGTGATCGAATTTGTTTGGCAGCGGATTACGAGGATTGCTTATGACCAAATACGCGCACATAACCGGCTGGGGAATGGCCGTACCTGAACGGATAATGACCAACGCGGAGTTATCCAAGCTGATTGATACTACTGACGATTGGATCGTTTCGCATACCGGTGTCCGTGAACGACACATTGCTGCGCCCGACCAGTCAACAGCCACGCTGGCGGTTGACGCGGCGCTCAAGGCCCTGGAGCTTGCCTGCCTGAGGCCAGACGAGATTGATCTCATCATCGTCTCCACCTCGTCGCCAGAACACGTTTTTCCAGCCACCGCCTGCCTGGTGCAGGATGCTATCGGGGCGTCGAAGGCTGGCGCTTTCGACCTGTCGGCAGCATGCAGCGGGTTCATCTTCGCCTTGAACATGGCGACTCAAGCCATCCGCAGTGAATCCATCAAGACCGCCCTGGTCATCGGCGCGGAGACGCTCTCGCGCTTTACCAATTGGGAAGACCGCAACACCTGTATTTTGTTTGGGGACGGCGCGGGAGCGTTCGTGCTGCAAGCCAGCGACGAGCCGGGCGGGGTGCTTTCGGCCGTGATGCGCTCGGACGGTTCCGGCGGCGACCTGCTTTCGGTGCCTGCCGGGGGCAGCCACCTGCCTGCCAGCCATGAAACTGTCTCCAAAAAGCAGCACGTCATCCAGATGAACGGGCGGGAAGTTTTCCGCTTTGCAGTGCGGGTGATGGAATCGGCGACGCGTGAATCACTGGAAAAAGCCGCCATCCCATTGGAAGACGTTACGCTGGTGATTCCTCACCAGGCGAACCGGCGCATCATCGAATCAGCCGTGCGGGGGTTGGAAATCCCGATGGAGCGCTGCATGGTCAATGTTGACCGCTATGGCAACACCTCGACAGCCTCCATCCCGATTGCGACCATCGAGGCGATTGGAGCGGGGCGGCTGAAGGCTGGGGATAAAGTGGTCTTTGTTGGGTTCGGCGCGGGGCTGACCTGGGGCGCAGCCGCCGCAGTTTGGACCGGGCCATTCCTGGCCCCGGTCAAGCGCAAAGTGCGGCCGGTCAGCTACCGGCTGTATGCGCGCACCCGTTCGATCCTGCGCCGCTTGTGGCGGCATATCGAAGGTATCATTTGGGGGCGAAACAACCTGGATTGGTGAAAGTCATACTCAGACCTCCCCGTCTGTTTGGTTCGTAGGCCGCTTGTCGGCCAAAAAAATCCGATTATTTGATGTTCGAGCGTGCGAAGCACATTCGAACATCAAATAATCGGCTCTCGTTTGGACGATGGGGGATAAATGATGGTTATGCTTTATCTTCAGGCTTGGTCGGTTTCGTGGTGGTTGTTGTGGTGGTGCTCGTCGTTTGGTTGCCAGAACTCGGAGCAGGCGCTGTTTCGAGAACTTTCATCGCCCGCTTGACCAGATCGGTGAAAACATTGTGCTGGTAACCCGCCAGCCAGGCTATGAAGTAAATAAGGAGGGGACTTTGAATGTTGAGAGGTCCGTTTACGGCTGACAACCCTGATCGCATAATCAGCCAGACAGCCAGCCCAAGTAACATCCCCATAGGGGGTGTATAGAGGTACCAAAGCGTGTGCTGGATATCGAAATCTTGATCCTGGGCAATGTGCTTGATCAACGAGAACCACGCGCCGACCACGCCGCCGACCCCGCCCCAGACCATGGTAGTGAACAGGTATATCCGGTCTTGCTGCCCACTGGAATATCCTTTGGACAAGGTAAGCAGCGCCAGAATTACCAGCAGTACACCCCAAATCAATTCATAGAAAAATAGGCGGATGCCGATAGTTTGAGACCATTTTTTCAGCAAAACGCTCAAATGCACACGGTATTCCACCTCGTTTACGAACCGCTCGGCTTCCTCGTAGTTGTCGCGTCCAGCCATCAGCTCGTTGCGCGCCGACTTGATGAGATCGAACAGGTCGCGCGCAATGACCAGCGTGCCCACATGCTCATCCACGCCAGCTTTGGCCGTGTCGGCCCGTTTCCAAAGCTCTTTGACATCTTTGTCGGTGACCAACAGCTTCGTCATTTCCGGGTTGGCAGGCTTGATCTCGCTGGGCTTGGGCGCTTCGCTGCTAAAGTCTGTCGGGCCAGGCTCGTCGTAAGCCTTTTCACTGAAAAGCGGCGCGTCCTTGGCGGCTTCGGCTGGAGGAACTTCCATCTCGGCTAGCGGCGCGCCGGGGGTTGCTGGCAGTTCTTCGTCGGTCAGGATGGGATCCATGGCCCCCATGCCTCGATCCCCTTCGCGGGGCTGTTCTTCGGGGAGCATACCGACGCCGGTTTCGATCTCCTCACGGGCTGTGCCCATACCACCCTCGGATGGGGTCGCATCCTCCGGGGTTACCGGCTCCTCGCCGGACGGGGTTTCTTCTTCAGGTGGAAACTCCTGGGGATGATCATCTTCCGCGGACATAATGGCCTCCTTCGTACGGTTCGTGATCTGGACAAACTTTCTTGGTGTCAGTATAGAATATTTTCCCTCCCGCGTCAATTGTTAGAGTGCTGTTAGAAATGCCTTGATTCGATATTCTCGACTACCAGCGGATGACATAGATTGGTATAATTTCACTCGCTATTAGTGGAGGTACCTGTGAATCCGAATCGTGGACGAAATACTATTATTTACATTCTCCTGGGTGTTGCAATCGTCATCCTGGTGATCACTCAGATTCAGCAACGCTCCAGCACGAATGAGGCGTTGACGATCAGCCAGCTTGCCACCGACATCAAGGCCGGTAAGGTGGCGCGCATTGTCGAGAATGAGGATCAACTGCGGGTGATTTATAAAGGCGATAGTGAAATCGAGCGCATTTCGCACAAAGAGACAACTGCGACCCTGGTCGAACAGCTCAAAGAGCTGGGGGTGACGACAGAAGATCTGGCTGCGGGCATAGACATCGAGATCCGTCCGCCCAGCCCGTGGCTGAATATCATGACTATCCTCTCGTATGTGATGCCGTTTCTCATCCTGGGCGGCGTCTTCTGGTTCGTGTTCCGGCAGGCGCAGGGCAGCAACAACGCCGCGCTCTCCTTTGGCAAATCCCGCGCCCGCATGTTTACCGGCGACCAGCCAACGGTGACGTTCGAAGACGTTGCTGGTGTAGACGAATCGAAAGAGGAACTGCGCGAAGTGGTCGAATTCCTGCGCGAACCGGAGAAATTCATTTCCCTGGGTGCGCGCATCCCCAAGGGGGTGCTGCTGGTTGGCCCTCCGGGGACCGGTAAAACCCTGCTGGCGAAAGCCGTCTCCGGGGAAGCCGGTGTGCCCTTCTTCTCGATCTCCGGCTCGGAGTTCGTTGAGATGTTCGTGGGCGTAGGCGCTTCACGGGTGCGCGATCTCTTCGATCAAGCCAAACGCCATTCCCCCTGCATCGTTTTCGTAGATGAAATTGATGCGGTCGGCCGCCAGCGCGGGGCCGGACTGGGCGGCAGCCACGACGAACGTGAGCAAACCCTCAACCAGATCCTGGTCGAGATGGATGGCTTCGACACCGACACCAATATCATCATCGTCGCCGCCACCAACCGGCCCGACATTCTCGACCCGGCGCTGCTGCGCCCCGGTCGTTTCGACCGCCGTGTGGTGCTGGATCGCCCTGATATGAAGGGCCGCGAGGCTATTCTGAAAGTTCACGTCAAAGGCAAGCCGCTCGATCCAGCAGTGGATTTAGGCTCCCTGGCGCGCGGTACACCCGGGTTCGTCGGCGCTGACCTGGAAAATATGGTCAACGAAGGCGCGATTCTGGCCGCCCGCCGCAACCGGAAGAGCATCGGGCAGAAAGAGCTGGAAGACGCTGTCGAGCGGGTGGTGATGGGGCCGGAACGCAAGAGCCGCCTGATTTCCGATGAAGAGAAACGCATCATCGCCTATCACGAGGCCGGGCACGCGGTGGTGGCAAATGCCATCGCCGAAGCCGACCCCGTGCAGAAGATCACCATCGTCGGGCGCGGGCAAGCCGGCGGGCTGACCTGGTATCGCCCGGACGAGGACCGCATCCTGACTTCCCGCCGCAAAATGATGGCCTACCTGGCCGGAGCATTGGGCGGGCGCGCAGCCGAGGAGCTGGTCTTCGATGACATCACCTCCGGCGCGGCCAACGACATCGAGCAAGTGACCCGCATGGCGCGCGCCATGGTGACCCGCCTGGGCATGAGCGAGACGATGGGGAACATGGTTTACGGTCAAAAAGAAGAGCTGATCTTCCTGGGCCGCGAGATCTCCGAACAGCGCGATTATTCCGAAGCTGTGGCCGAGCAAATTGACACGGAAGTACGGCGCATCGTCAATGACGCTTACCAGAGGGCCAAGAGCATCATCAAAGAATACCGCGACCGGTTGGATATGGTTGCGCAGAAATTGCTCGAAGTCGAGTCCCTCACCCGGGAAGAATTCGAGTCGCTCTTCCCGCCGCCCAGCCCCAAAAAGACCGGCACGCCGCTGCCGAATTAGGCATGAGCGGGCTGCATCGAATTGACCTCTATACCCGCTAAAACGTAAAGCGTAAAACGTAAAAAACACCTTACGTTTTACGCTTTATGTTTTACTACTCCCCATGTTCACTTCCCCTACTATCCCTGTCTACACCATCACCCTGCTGCGTCATGGCGAGTCCATCGGTAACGCCGAGGGCTACATCCAGGGGCAGCAAGATTTCCCGCTCACCGAGTGCGGCCGCCAGCAAGTGCAGGCGTTGGCGGACTGCTGGTCTGGCAAAGGCGCAGTGTTCGACCAGGTTATTGCCAGCCCGTTGGCGCGCGCCCGTGAGACGGCTGAGATCATCTCGGAATCACTCAAGCTGCCCATCGAGTTCGATCCAGACTGGATGGAACGCAACAATGGTCAACTCCAGGGATTGAGCCGCGCCGAAGCCGCCGAAAAATTTCCCCGCCCGGCTTTCATTCCGCCTTTTCAACCCATCGCCGAGACCGGCGAAAGCCAGTGGGAACTCTACTTACGCGCCGGGCGCGCCATCAACACCCTCCTGCGCCGCGCGCCCGGGCGTTATCTCGTCGTCGCGCACGGCGGGATACTCAACATGGCGCTTTACGCCATCCTGGGCATCACCCCTCAGGCCAATTTCCAGGGGCCGCGCTTCCGCTTCGGCAACACATCCTATGCGGTGGCAGTATACAACCCCGCCAGGCACGACTGGCTGTTGGAGCGGTTGAACGAGCAGATCAGCGAACAGGCAAATGGGCAAGTGAGCAAGTGAGCGACTTTCAACCCTTCGGCAAGCTCAGGGCAGGCTCTTCAACCTTCAACCCATTAAACCTGCTTCTCTTCGGCGCGGGGGCGATCGGGACTTACGTCGGCGGCAGCCTGGCGGGGCGCGGCCACCGGGCGGTGTTCATCGAACGCCCGGAAATCGCCGCTGAGATTCGCCGACGCGGGCTGCGCCTTCGGGGCGGCGAGACCCCTCTCGACATTCGACCGCCAGCATTCGAGATTGTGACCAGCCTCGACGAAGCGCTCCCCTTGGGGCCATTCGATTGCGCTATTCTCGCTCTCAAATCCTTCGACATACCCGCTCTCCTGCCGTCGCTCCACGCTTCACGCTCCACGCTTCACGCTCTGCTCTGCCTCTCCAACGGCGTAGACAACGAACCCACTCTGGCAGAAACCCTCGGCCCGGAGAAAATCATCGCCGGGACAGTGACCTCCGCTATCGGGCGCGGCGCGCCGGGAGAAGTGATCGTCGAACGATTGCGTGGGATCGGCGTTGCCGCAGGTCATCCGCTCTCCGAGAGATTGGCCGCCGCCCTGACCGATGCCGGGCTGAATGCGCGCCTGTACCCGCGCTCCGCCGACATGAAATGGTCGAAGCTGCTCACCAACCTGCTGGCAAACGCCTCAGCGGCCATCCTGAACATGACCCCCGCAGAAATCTTCGCCCATCCCGGCTTGTGCCGGCTGGAGGTGACGCAATTGCGGGAGGCGCTGCGTGTAATGCGGGCGATGGGCGTGGGCGTGGTGGATTTGCCGCGCACGCCGGTGCGGCTGCTGGCGCTGGGTGTGCGCCTGCCCGCGGCGATTTCGCGCCCGCTGCTGGCGCGCGCCGTCGGCCGTGGGCGGGGCGACAAAATGCCGTCGTTTCACATTGACTTGTACAGCGGGCGCGGGCAGAGCGAGGTGGGCTATCTCAACGGAGCGGTGGCGCGCTACGGCGAGCGACGGGGCATGCCCACCCCGGTCAACCGCTGGCTGACCGAGACATTGCTGGCGCTCACCGAGGGAAGGATGCCGCTGAATGCCTTTGCCCGCCAGCCGGAAAAACTACTCAAAGCCTGTTGTGATGCGCATCGAGTTGGTATATAATTTACTCATCTAAAATTCATCTTTTCACATCCAATGGAGGCACACAATGGTTAAGTCTGGTTTGATTTTAGGGATCGTTGCACTTCTTCTTACCGCAGGTATCGTTTTGATAAGTCCGCTGTGCTCACCCTGCCTGGTGATCTTCCTGGGCCTGGGCGCCGGATACCTGGCAGGCGTCTTCGACAAACCGCTCACGAATGGAGCGACGGCTAAGTCGGGCGCTATTGCTGGCGTCATCGGCGGGGTTGGCTCGCTGCTGGGCCAGATAATCGGTGGTGCAATCAATGGCGCTATCGTTGGCCCAGAGGGCGCTGCCGACATCTTGCGGCAATTCGACATGGGCGGCTCCGCTATGGACCCGACCACTTACTGGGGGGTGTTGGTAGGTACCGCTTGCTGCATCGGGATTCTCAATATCGCTTTGATGGCTGGCCTGGGCGCGCTGGGCGGTATCCTGTGGTGGCAGATCACTGGCAAGAAAAACGCCGCTACCCCGCAAATGCCATCCTACTAATCTTCCTGTTTTTCGACACACGGCCCTGGGCGTGCGAGCCAGACGATAATCCGTCTCCCGCCCAGGGTTTTGTGTTCATCGAGCCGAGACCCTAAAGGTCTCCTCGGCTGTCAAAATACTTTTCCAGCACAAACCCTTGCCAATTCAGCGCTTCGCTTTGGCAAAAAGACCTTTAGGGTCTGAGTGAACTCGAAATGACCCCCTCCAATCCAAATCATTTTTCCCTTCTGATTCAAGTTCCCCTCCGGCGATGGCTGCTCGCCGCCGCGCTGGTAACCGCCATCGGCATCACCGCGGCGATTCTGGCTGCGCCACACTCCCTCGCTCATCCGGCGGCGTTCAGCCGCCCGCTGGAGCCGGTCATCCTCAGCGGCGAGGAAATCGCCTCGCTCGATGGCGTCCCGGCATCTGAGATATCCGCCTTCGCGTATGCCGCCTCCGGCTGGCAGCAGATTCCTATGCAAGTGGACGAGGTGAACGCCAGCGGCGCATACACACTCGAAAACGGCCTGCTGGACGCCAACGACGAGATCGTTTTCATGGCGATGGACCTCGGCGGCCAGGCGCCGCCAACCGAGTGGATCAGCGACTCAGCTTCGCTGGCACACCCGCGCCTTGAAATCCGCGTGACCGACCCGCTCAGCCCCACGGCGCAGGGATGGGTGTACCTGTACCGCTCGACGACCATCCCGGCGGTAACCACAGATTACGTAAGCTGGAATGCGGCGGGCAGCCGGCTGGAAGCGGTAGCTTACGCGGCCGGCTTCGACCCGGCCACGACCGTGGGATTGGCGTCGCTCGAATTGAACGGGAGCAGTGTGGACGTGCTGGATCGAAGCAAAATACGGGTTAACGCCACCTGTTACTTCTTCTCTATCCCGCTGTCTACGACCACCATCACCGAGGAAAACCTGGCCGCCATCGCCGACTTTACGCCCGATGTTGACGGCCCGGTGCGGGTGGGCGGCGGGTCGCTGACCAGCAGCCTGTGGGCTTATGCGGCGATGTTCCAAACCAGCCTCTCGGTGGATACCGGGGCGTTCACCCCGCCGCCGCCCTGCACGAGCATCCACATCAACTGGCTGCGCGTGTCCAACGACTGGCTGGATCCTGCCCTCAGCGGGATGTCACCGGCCCTTTATTTCGACGCGCAGACAGCGGCCGGCGTCTCGATCAACGGCTCGCCCGACAGCGTGCCCGCCACGCCTGCCAACGCGTGGGCGCAGGTCAGCGGGAGCCGCGGCAGCCTGGTGCAGCTCACCACCCTCGCCCTGGGCGGCGGGACGGTCTCGAATTATTACAAAGATGACCAGACGCCGGACGCCGCTGATACCGGCGATCAACGCTCATACGGCGACGCCGGCTTCCGGGTAGACAATCCCACCGGGCTGGTGGACATCGCCGCAGCCACCTTCATCCTGCCGCCCGGCCAGCCCAACCTGGGAGCAGCATACCAGCCCTACGCTGTCAACCCGCTGCAAGCGGCTGTGACCGTACAAAATTACGCCCCGCGCTACTGGCTGTTCCTGCCGCTGGCGCGGCGATAGAAGAAGAATAAAGCCATGACCGACGATCAACAACGCATGTACAAAGACCTGGCCTGGACGTGGCCGATCATCAGCGCGCCGGAACATTATGTCGAGGAGGCCTGGAGTTTTGCCAGCGCCATTCGCAGCCATGCGCGCCGCCCGGTGATGACGCTGCTCGACCTGGGCTGCGGCGGCGGGCATAACGATTTCACCCTCAAGCGGCATTTTACGTTGACCGGGGTAGACTTGAGCGAGTCCATGCTGGCATTGGCGAGGGCGCTCAACCCCGGGGTGATCTACGCCCAGGGAGACATGCGCACCGTCCGTCTTGGCCAGACCTTCGACGCGGTGGTCATCGCCGACTCGATTGATTACATGCTCGACGAAGACGATCTGCGGGCGGCGTTTCTCACCGCGTTCGAGCATCTCGCCCCCGGCGGTGTGTTCGTCACCTATGCCGAGGTCAGCCGCGAGCGTTTCCAACAGAACGAAAGTTTTTCGCAGACTGAAACCCAGGGAGAAGTCGAGATCACCTTGTTCACCAACCATTACGATCCCGACCCCGCCGATACCACCGTCGAGTTCACCTTCGTCTATTTGATCCGCCGCGCCGGGAAACTCACCATCGAGACCGACCGCCACCTGGCGGGCATCTTCCCACTCGCTGCGTGGGAACGCTTGTTGGGCGAGGTGGGCTTCGAGGTGCATCGTCTCGAAAACGATTACGGCGACCCGATGTTTGTGGGGGTCAAGCCGCTGGTATGAATGTTACGATCCACTGCGCCCGCATCGGCAAACCCACCCGCATCTTCACCGAGGGATTGATCGAGGATGACGGCGTGCGGCTGCGCACATCTTCCATCGTGCCGCCATTGTTTCGGAAGAAATGGTCAGCCCAATGGCGCGAGCAGGGATTGATTTCAGCGCGAAAAACGATTACCGTGGTGCGTAAGTTTCTCTTCTACCGGGAGCATTTCACCATCATGCAGGTACGCGGCGCGCAGGGCGAGCTGCTTGGTCATTACTGCGACATCGCCACCCCTTTACAGAAGATCAATGGCCTCTATCACCTCACCGATTTGATTCTCGACCTGTGGGTATATCCCGACAATCGGGTGCGCGAGCTGGATTGGGATGAATTCGAGCGTGCCGCCCGCCGGGGGCTGCTCGCCCCGGAGATTAAAGCTGCCGCCTGCGACACGCTCGAATGGCTTATCGCCGCAGTGAAAGCCGGCAATTTTCCAGGCGCTTACACCGAGGGGAATAGGAACGCGCCGAACATTTGAGGCTTCGATGGCTCACCACACGCTCAAATCCAGCTATGCCCAACTGACCGAGCGGCTAAACCGCTACCCGCAAGGCGCGCCGGCCAGCGAGACGCTCTACGCCATCCTCAGGCTGCTCTTCAGCGAACGCGAGGCTGGGTTAGTGGCGCAGCTGCCCATCCGCCCCTTCACCGCCAAGACCGCCGCCCGCCGCTGGGGCGCCCCCCTCGTCGAGGCGCAGCGCGTGCTCGACGAACTGGCAAGCCGGGCGCTGCTCGTGGACACCGTCACTCCAGGCGGCGCACGCACCTACTGCCTGCCGCCGCCCATGGCGGGTTTCTTCGAGTTCTCGCTGATGCGCGTGCGCGGCGATGTAGACCAAAAGGCGTTGTCCGAGCTGTTTTACCAGTACATCACCGTGGAAGACGATTTCATGCGGGAGCTGCTCCTGCGGGGCGAGACGCAATTGGGCCGGGTTTTCGTTCAGGAAGCGGCTCTCCCGCCCGATGAGGCGCTGCACGTGCTGGATTACGAGCGCGCCAGTGAGGTCATCCGCACCGCCAGCCATCGCGGCGTGGGGGTTTGCTACTGCCGCCACAAGATGCAGCACCTCGACCGGGCCTGCCGCGCCCCGCTCGACATCTGCATGACCTTCAACGGCTGCGCAGACTCACTCATCCGGAACAGCTTTGCCCGAGAGGTGGACATTGCCGAAGGGCTGGATTTACTTCAACAAGCCTGGGAACTGGGGTTGGTGCAATTTGGGGAAAATGTGCGCCGCTCGGTGGCATTCATTTGCAACTGCTGTGGCTGCTGCTGTGAAGCGCTGATCGCCCAGCGGCGCTTCGGGCTGCTGAAGCCTATCCACACCACCAATTTCATCCCCCGCATCGAGATCGAAAGCTGCACTGGCTGCGGCAAGTGCGTTGACGCTTGCCCTGTGGAGGCGATGAGCCTCGTCTCGGCCAACGATCCCAACCGGCCCCGGCTGCGCAAAGCCCATCTCGACGAGCGGCTCTGCCTGGGATGCGGGGTGTGCGTGCGCGCCTGCTCGAAGCAGAGTATCCGCCTCGAGCCGCGGCCCGAACGGGTCATCACCCCCCTCGACACGGTTCACCGCTCGGTGGTCATGGCCATCGAGCGCGGCATGTTACCCGACCTGGTTTTCGACAACCGGGCGCTGTTCAGCCACCGCGCCCTAGCCGCTATCCTGGGCGTGATCCTGCGCCTGCCGCCCATCCAGCAAGCGATGGCCAGCCGGCAGATGAAATCGGTTTACCTCGAACGTTTGATTGCATGGAGAGCCAGATAGAAGGGGTTGGGGGTGTGTTGGGGATGTGTTGGCGGCGCGCAGTGCCGCCAACACACCCCATATATCTCTACTCAGGCGGGCGAAGCTCGCTCTTCACGGCTGGCCAGAAAAGTCACGCTTGTGCGCCACCCCCACGGGCAGGCCGCCACATAAACCAGGCTTTCAGCCCGATAATGGATTTCTCAGCAATCACCGTGAAACCGTGACGCTGGTACAAAGGGACATTTCTCGGGCTGGCGGTTTCCAGGTAACAGCCTTTGTTTTCTTCATCGGCCTTCGCGGTCAGAGAATGCAAAATGGCCGAACCCAACCCCCTGCCCTGATATTCCGGGGCAGCGCCCAGGTATTCGAGGTAATAATGCGCTTCCTGCGGATGGATTTTGTCAATTTCGGCGAGCCATTTCAGGGAGGGCCGGATATCATAAAAATCATGGCCGAGGATGGATTTGATTAAGATGCGGGTCTGCTCGATCCACGAAAGAGGATAGGCGCCAGGCTGATAAATGACCGCCGCAGCCACGACTTTTCCGTCCTCGCAAACCTGGAGCGGATTCCCGCACCGCAAACAAACTTCCATCTCGGAGGCAAAATCGGCAGTCAGATTTCGCAATCGTTTTTCAGGGCCGAATCCTTTGTAAATCGCCAGCGATACCGGCTCGTCCAGAAATGCCCATGCGAGTACTCGCGCCGCTTCCCCAAAAGATTTCTGGGTTACAGGCAAAACATCCCACATGGATGACACGTTTTCTCACCCCAGGTTATGAATTGTGCAATTTCTGATCCATACCAGACAGATATGGAGATAGAAGTATAGGCTCTTCGAGAATTGCCGTGCTGCACATCCAGCAGTAGGTCGGATTGGTAAACCGAGCTGCGTCCCGCTGCATGATATTGTGGTTTGTCATAGCGCTTTCCAGAGCCAGAATTAGACTTACTTGACTTTATACACCAATATCTTATGATAACCAGCAACGGTTACCAATGAGCCATCGGAGGATATATCCAACCCGTAATATGTCTCTTTTTGGGGCAGTTCGAGCTTGTCCAACAAAGAGCCGTCTTCTAACTTCCAGGTATAAAGGTAGCTGTGTTCGTTGTCCCCAAGCTCGCTGAGTGTACACGTAAAAACTTTGCTGCTGTCCGGCGAAAATACCACATTACAACTGAGATATTTTTCTTCGACCGGAAAGACTCCGCTGATCTGACCATCTCGGACATTCCAGACATAAACTTTACTGTCATCGGTAGTTACCCCCAACTTAGAACCATCTGGCGAAAAGGAAATATCCCGAATAGAGCCGCTTTCAATTCGGAACTCTCGTAAATAGCTGTAACCAGGTAATTGCCAGAGTGTAATGGTTTGGTCACCCGTACGAGTAGCCATAACGGATGACGCTGGTGAAACGGCAATCAGATTCCCGGGAATCTCTTTAGAACTCCCATCATTCAGGTTGATGACGATAGTTTTCTCTTCTTCTTCATCAGAGAATGCTAATGCTTCATTACCAGGAAGAAAATTGATTTTATCCAACCAGCACAAATCGAATGGATAGGGCAATTTCTTGACTACTTGCCGGGTTCCAATATCCCAAATCCACACTTCAGAGTTTATATCATTCTCCGACGTTTCTGCCGATTCACGATCAACGCATACTGCAATCATCTTTTTATCATCGGAGAGACTCGATGCGGAAATATCGTCGGGATTATTGGTTACTTTCTTGCCAAACATTGACTGCGGCCAAAAGAAAGTTGCTCTAACAAATTGCTCGCCGTTTGGGCTAAGAATTTCTTGATCGTTTAGAAAATAAACTTGATGCGCGAAGAGGTTTGAAAACGGCAATATACCAACACATTGGCTCAAGCCGATTTTGCTTAACCAATTGCACGAAATCCAGAACTTGGTTTCGTCAAATCGAAAGAAGAATTGAAAGAGAAGCTGAATAACAAGACCGATGGTAAGCGGCCAGAGAAACGCAAACAAAACCCGCCTATGGAGAACAGGTTTTGGCTTTGGTTCACTATAGCTCAAATTTGGAATAATCTCAGACACAGGCTTATCTCTCGAATTATTCCATTGCAATTTACGCTCTATCCGCTATTGCAGCCGCAGCAGAATCTTCCCTTGCGCCCAAAGCTCTTCCAGGCGGTAATACTCGCGCCGGTCGGGAGAAAACAGGTGCAGAATCACATCCCCGAAATCCACCAGAATCCAGCCATCGTGCGGCTCACCTTCGATCCGCCCGCGCACCTCATGCACCTTTTTGGTCTGCTCGACAGCGGAATCCGCCAACGCCTGCAACATCCGGTCACTGGTACCGGTACCGATTACGAAAAAATCTGCAAACGAAGTCAGGCCACGAATATCCAGGATCAGGATATCTTCCCCCTTCTTTTCTTCCAGTGCGTCAACAATTGTATGTGCTAAAGCTAAAGTATCCAGAGGTCACCTCATCAAATTAGCCGCACGCGGCGGCGGTTATTCACCCAATGGCGCGCTGAACAACCGGGAATAGATCGCGCCATCGGGTCGTAAATCACTTTTGTACAAATGCACCTCCCGCATGAGGGCGGCGCCTAAAAAACCTATTTTCGTCGTTTCCAGCATCACGCCAATCTGGCGCACATCATCCGGCTCAACGTTACGCGAGACCCGTCCCAGGGTCAGGTGCGCCGAAAAGGGACGCTCCTCGCGGGCATAGCCCAGGCGGGCCATCTGATTCTCGATCCCGGCCTGCACGCTGAACAAATCCGGCGGGCTTTCGACCCCCACCCAGATCACGCGCGGCCTGCGGGTATTGGGAAAAGCGCCCCCCCCGCCAACGCTGATCTCGAAGCCGCGATGCCCGCCCGCCTCGGTTTGCAAAACCCGCTTCAGCATATCCAGGTTAGCAATCGAGACATCGCCCAGGAACTTGAGCGTCAGGTGGATGTTTTCGACCGGCACCCAGCGCACAGGAATCCCATTCAGCCGATCTTGGAACTGAGTCGAAATCTGCCCCAACCGCCGCAAGATTTCCGGCGTCAAATCGAAAGCTATGAATGCACGAATCACTGACATAAAGGCATCCTGAACCGGCCCAACGGCTATTTTCGTCCTTTGATAGCGTTTTCCACGGCTTTCTTGAGTTCGAGATACGCCACCGGCTTGGTCAAGTAAATCGAAGCGCCCGCATCCAGGCCTGTGCGAATATCCGAAGGCAAGCTCTTGGCCGAAACCATGATCACAGGAACTTCTTTTAACGACGCGTCCTGGCGCATGAAGCGCAGCACTTCCAACCCGGATATGTCCGGCATCATCACATCCAACACCACCGCGTCTGGCTTTTCCTGCGTCACAATGCTCATCGCCGATTTGCTGCCATACGCTTTGATCACAAGATAACCACTCAAACGCATCATCTCGGCAAACATCTCGGCGGTATCGGGTTCGTCTTCGACTACGACAATTTTGTAGGCCATAAGCTGGCTCCTTTCGATCACTGCCCCTAAAAATAGCACAAGATGGGCGATAAAGCAAGGGGAAAGACAAAAAACTTAAGGCTGGGCAGCCGCATAATCTTCTGGCGTATCGAGATCGGCTAACACACTGGGCGTCTCGACAGGCAGATAATGAATTTGCGCCGCGTGGGCGTTGAGGAAGTCCCGCAGGGTGACGGACGCGGGAGCCGCAAGGGCCTCGGCCCACAGCGAGCGATCCATCACCCAGGGGTGGCCGCGCCGCATCCGGTAGCTCGGCAAGACCAGCGGGGCGTGTGTCGCCCGGTAGGTATCCATGATCGCCCGCACCACCGCGGCTTCGATCTGGGGCTGGTCGCCAAGGGTGACAAAGACAGCTTGCATCAAAGCCCCCCTGTCATCCCCCCATTTTCGCCCGCCGGAGGTTATGGAATCGGGAAAAGATTTGGGGCGAAAATGGGGGGACCGAGGGGGGTAAAGCGCCGCCAGCCCCACTTGCAGCGACGTGATCATCGAATCCTCGGCGTAACGCGGGTTGAACACGACCCTGACCCCTATTCCCCTTTCCCTTCCTGGGAAGAGCTTGGGGGCGAGAGCGGCGACAGCCGCCTCCACCGCCTCCCGCGCCCCGCCTGTGACCACGACGATCCCCTCCACGCCAGCCTCCGCCAGCGTGGATACTACCTTCCCAATGACCGTCGTCTCCCCCCAGGGGAGCGTCATCTTCGGTCGGCCCATGCGTGACGATAAACCGGCGGCAAGGACAACTGCGGAGAACATAAATCACCTTCCACGAGCAACTTCACCACAATAAACGTAATGCGTAAAACGTAAAGCTATGCCTGTTTACCTGTATACCTGTGTACGTTTTACGTTTTACGTTTTACGTTTTACGTCACCCTTTCCGACCAACCTCGAATAATCCTCCTCCGTATCCACATCCAACAACACCCCTTCGTCATGCCAGGGCAGCCATTCCACCGGGTAGCGGCTGAAAAGCGACCGCCCGCCCACGTCGCCGGTGAGGGATAGCAGATCGGAGAAAGTTGCCCGGTCGAACAGCACCGGGTTGCCCCGCTGCCCATTCACCAGCGGAGCAATGATGGGCGCCAGCGTGCGGGCATGCATCTCGACCAGCGACCGGATCAACGTAGGCGGCGTCTGCGGCTGGTCGGCGAGCAGGAAGATCGCGCCGCCAGGCTCGATCTGAAAGTTCGATGGTTGACCTGTCATTGCGAGGAGCGTATTTGGCGACGAAGCAATCCCATTATTTTCAAAACCGAGATTGCTTTGCAAAGATCGCTCGCAATGACAATCCGGTAAATTTTCCGATAGATACTTAGGGTATAACCCTTGCAGCCCCGCCCGCAGCGAAGTGCTCTGCCCCTACTCCCAATCGGGATTGTAGGCTATGCGAATATCGAGACCGTCCAGCGCCGCCCCTACCCGCTCGGCATCCGACCCGGTCACAACCACCACCGGCGACAGCCCGGCTTGCAGCGCCGTGTGCGCCACGCGCCGCACGAACGGCTCGCCCTGCCAATCCAATAGCTGCTTGGGCTGCCCGAAGCGGGCCGAACCCCCGGCGGCAAGGACGATTCCAGCGATGGATTCGAAGGTTGAAGGTTGAAGGTTGAAGGTTGGCGATTGGCGGTTGAAAGTTGGTGGATGGTCGTTGGGGGATGAACTTTCAACTTGAAAACCTTCAACCTTCAACCGTGCTACGACCACCGCATGAAACGCTGAAAGAAGGTGGCCTGCGATTCGCTGCCCGGCGGCTTGCAATTCCGTCGTATCGGCCTGGTTGAGCAGGGCGAGGCGGCGCGCTTTGGCCGGGATATGCTTAAGGCCGCCCTCGGGATGGACCAGGAGACGCGCCAGCCCCTCGGGGGTGATGATCCCGCCCGGTGCGAGGCCCGCCAGCGCCGCGAAAATCTCTGAGCGGTGTACCCACTCATCGGTCAGCGGTTTCCCAATCGCCGACAATCCCGCCACGACAACCACGGTATCCACAAACGGCGGGATGGCCGGTTCGTGCGCGGCGGGGGCTTTCACCGGGCGCATCCGTGACCCGTCAGCTTCGATGAGCAGCAGTAAATCATGATAGCCAGCCAGGGCTTCCACCTTTTCCAATTGGGCGGGATTAAGACCCTGCAAGCGTCCAGTGGAAGCTTCCAGCGGACCGGTGAGCAGCGTCACCCCCTGGCCCAATACCGGCTCGATGTCTGGCAGCGGCTCGTCGTCAGGCCAGATAATGTGCCGGTCGGCCAACGCCGCTTGCGCTTCGCCGAGATGGGTGCTGGCGGCGACCAGCGCCGGGGTCAGCTCACGCGCCAGCGTGAACAACGCCGTTGTTTTACCGCCCGCTCCAACGAGGGCAATTCGACTGCCGGAAGACAGGCGGAAAGCTGTAGAAAGTTTCACGAATGTATTGCCCTGTTCCAAAACAAGAATTTCACCGCAAAGCACGCTGAGTCCGCAGAGATTTTATCGGTTTTCTCAGCGCTCTCTGCGATCTCAGCGGTGAATATTTTAGGACCACAAATGGGGGCGCAGATTGGGCCGGGAAAGGATGGCTTCGAGCACCGCCCCGCCGATTGCCAGGGCCTTGTCCGAGACAAGGCTGACCAGGCGCGGGTCGTCGCGCGGGTCAAGATCGCCGATTTTCAGCCCGGCGGCGACCGCGACGCCCGGATGGATCAGCCCGCGCAGAATTCCGGCAAACGGGGCTGCGATAACCTGCCCGGCGATCTCAGCAATCGGCTGGCCCGGCTCGAGGTGAGCGCCGATCTCGGCGTGAGCGACAACCTCGCCGTCTGCCGGGGCGCGCAGCACCCGGTCGGCGAGGTGATTCCCAACGGGGTCGGGCAGGCCGGTATCGAGTTCGGGCTGGCCCTGCCAGAGCACACGCCCCAGGGTGTGGCCGCGCTTCGTCTCGATGGCGGCATGGCAGTTGACCGGCGCGTCGAAGCCCGGTCCCAACCCGATAAGCAAGTTGACACGCGTCGCAGGCAGCGGGACGGATTGCTTGACCATGCGGGCGTCCACCACCACCGTCGGGTGGACGCTGGCGATGGCCTGCGACTCGGGGTCAATCAGCACGGGGATATGGCCTTTGGCAAGGATTTGAATGATGCGTAAATTATCGGTGGGATCAGCCACCCGGCGGGCGGTGACTTCCTCCACGGTGGTCTCGCCGGCATAGACGGCCTCGGCAAAGGCGGCTTTACGCCGCACGGCGAGCGGCTGCGCCAGTTCGGTGATGACAACTTTCAGACCGGCGCGGTGCAGCCGCAGGGCCACCCCCGAAGCCAGGTCTCCGCCGCCGAGGATGAGGACGATCATAATTTCCCTAACCCTCTCAACACCCTCTCCGGCGTCAGCGGAAATTCGTGGAACCACACACCAATGGCGTCATGCACCGCGGCGATGACCGCCGGTGCAAACGGCAGGTAGGGCATTTCGGCCATGCCGCGCGCCCCATAGGGGCCAATCGGGTCGGGATATTCTAAAATGACGGATTGCACCCGCTCGGGCACGTCGAGCACCGTCGGGATGAGGTAGTTCGAGAATTTGTCGGTGAGCACGCGCCCATCTTTCTGGACGAAATTTTCCAACACAGCGTAACCAGCGGCCTGCACCACGGCTCCTTCGATCTGACCCTGCACTTGCTGCGGGTTGATTGCTTTGCCGACATCGTCCACGGAAATCACATCGAGGATACGCACATGCCCGGTCTCAGTGTCCACTTCGACCGTCACTGCTTGGGCGACGTAACCATAAGCGAAATTCGGCTCGGATTTGCCGGTTTGCGGATCGAGGGGGGTGGTCCTTGGCGGGCGGTATTGGAAAGTCACGGAAACGGGACGTTCCTCGCTGCGCCACTTTTCCAGCGCCTGCTCGCACGCGCCCTTGATGGAATTGCCCGCCATGAAGGTCAAGCGCGAGGCCGATGCGCTGCCGGAGTTGCCGGTGACTGCCGTGTCGGAGACGATCATCTGCACCCGGGCGAGCGGAATCCCAAGGGTCTCAGCCGCAATCTGCGCCATAATGGTGTGCGTTCCTTGCCCGACATCCGCGCCGGCATGGTGAACGATGGCTCGCTCGATCTCCGCCGCGCCGAACAACTCAACGATGGCGGTGGACTGCTCCGGCGCGCCAAACGAAAAACCGACGTTTTTGTAGGCGGCTCCATAGCCGATGCCGCGTTTGATATGCGGTTGAAGAGCCTGCACCGAGCTTGCCGAAGGGTTGGCGGTTGAAGAGCCTGCCTTGAGCCTGGCGAAGGATCGAAGGTTATCCTTCAACCTGGAACTTTCGACCTTCAACCGATCCACCACCTGGGGGAGACTCACCCCCTTGGGCAGCGGCGTTCCCACGGAGAGCAGCGACCCCTCGGTGAGCAGGTTGCGGCGGCGGATCTCGATGGGATCTATTTCCAGAATTTCGGCCAGCCGGTTCATCTGCGTCTCGGCTTCGAAGGCTCCCTGCGGCCCGCCAAAGCCGCGGAACGCGCCGGTCACAGCGTTATTGGTGTAAACGGCGTAGGAATCAACCTTCACGTTGGGAATTTCGTACGGGCCGGTACACATCAGCGTGGCGTTGCCGAGCACTTTGGTGGAGGTGTAAGCGTATCCACCCCCATCGGCGATGACTTCCACCTGCGCCGCGACCAGTTTGCCGTCTTTCTTCGCGCCCCATTTGGCCTTCAAAATATACGGGTGGCGCTTATGATGGCCGACGATGGATTCCTCGCGGCTCCAGATGATCTTCACCGGGCGGTTGATCCCCCGCTGGTTGAGCCGCCACACGGCCAATGCCAGCACGATCTGCACGGACATATCCTCGCGCCCGCCGAATGCGCCGCCAATCGCCGGATAGATGACGCGCACCTGTTCGAGAGGCAGCCCCAATGCGTGCGCGATCTGCTCCTGATCTTCGTGCGTCCACTGCCCGGCCACCTGTACGGCGACGCGGCCCTGCTCGTCAATGTATCCCAACCCGGCTTCGGGCTGGAGATAAGCGTGTTCCTGCGCCGGGGTGCGGTATTCACCCTCGACAATCACATCTGAATCGGCAAAAGCCGCGTCAACATCGCCTTTGCGGATGCGGTAATGGCAGAAGATGTTGCTGCCCCGGTCGGGGTGCAGCACTGGCGCGTCGGCCTGCATGGCATTCTGCGGATCAGTGACCAGCGGCAAACCTTCGTAATCCACCTCGATCAAATTTCGCCCTTTGGCAGCGATCTCCTCGGTTTCGGCCACCACCAGCGCCACCTGGTCGCCCACCCAGCGCACGTGGTCAGTATACGGCTTGGATGAGCCGGGGCCGCACAAAACAGGCTGATCGGGCATGATGAGGCCGTACTCGTTCACCGGTACATCTTTGGCGGTGAAAACGGCGATCACGCCGGGCAACGCCTCAGCTTTGGACGTGTCAATGCGCCGGACGATGGCGTGCGGGCGGGCCGCAAACAGGATTTTCATGTAAGCCTGGTTCGGCAGGTTGAGGTCGCCGGGGAATTTCGCTTCTCCAGTCACCTTGCTGATGGCGTCGAGGCGGGGGGTGGATTGACCGATGATATTCATGGGGTTGCTCCGGGAGTCAAGTATTGGATTTTCGCCAGTGTGGGTTTTCGGCTTTTTGACCTTATAAAATTGACGCTTAGGAAAATAGGAAAGTAGGAATTGGGCAGTTAATTTCCTGTTTTCCTGCCTTCCTGGGAGATTCTGGACATATATCGAGAATGATAACGCTTCGGTTAATTATACCTTGCCTGGCGAGTGGACACGATTGACCAGCCAGACGCCGAACAAGATGATCGCACCCCCCAGGAGCGCGGCGGCGAGCAGGGGTTCACCCAGCACGATGGCAGCCACAACCACCGCCACCAGGGGTTCGATATACAGAAAGACGCCCAATCGAGCGGAGGGGATGGCCTGCAGGGCATCGTACCAAAAAATATACGCCAGCCCCGAACAAAAAACACCGAGAAAAACCACGCCCAGCCAGCCTTTGACTGTCAGCAGGGGAATCTGCGCCAGCCCGTTGCTGCCAAAGAATAGCACTGTGGTGAACAGCCAGCCGAATCCCATCACATAGAACATCATACGGGTAGCGGGATGATTTTTCAGGCCGGGTTTCGACAGGGCCGAGAACACAGCCCAATTGGGCGCGCTCAACAGGATGAGAAAATCTCCCGAGGCGCCGAATCGCCCGGCGGCTAAGGAAATCAGATTCCCCTTCGAGACCACCAGCAGCACCCCAAAGGCCGCCGATCCAATCCCGACCACGCCTCCCCAGCCGAGTTTCTCCTTCAAAAACAGCCAGCCCAGCAGCGCCATGAAAACGGGCGTCGTTGCCACGATCCAGGCCGTGGTGGCGGCTTCGGAGGTCTTCAGTCCGGTAGATTGGAGCCACTGGTGGAAAGTGATGCCGATGAAGCCGAGCAACGCAAAATAGGCCAGCTCGCGGCGGCTGGGGAGGGCAAACTGCCCTCGGGCGAAGACCGCTGCACCGAGGATGATCACGCCGATGGTAAAGCGCAGCCAGACGACAGCCACCGGCGTGATTTCAACAAGGGCGACCTTCGTGGCGATGAAAGATCCTCCCCACACCACGACGGCGATGACGGCTTTGGCGTAAGCGATCCAGTTCTTGTGCATAAGGCCCGATTATAGCGCAAACGGGCACGGCGGTTCGAACAACTCCAAATGAAATGTAGCGCAAAACAATCGAGAAAGACTCCCGGGGGTTTGGAAACTCCGGGAGTCTTTGGCGTTGCCGACAATTTTGCGATAGACCGATCTGACCGCATGTCAGATTGGCATCCAAACGAACATCAAAATTTTGTCTCTCGGCACCATTGAACCGTCTCGCGCACAGCCTGCTGCATCGGGGTGGGGGTCAACCCAAAGGCTTTCTCAGCCTTGCTGGACTCTATCACGTAGGGGTTCGTCCACTCGAACATCATCTCGACGGTTTCAGCCATGGCTTTGTTGAACAGCCCCAGGAAGCGCATCATCAGCGGCCCGCCGACCATCTTCTTGACCGGCCTGCCCAGCTCCGCTTCGATCAGTTTGATAAATTCGGCCTGGGTGATGGGTGCATTGGTCGGGGCAAACCACACCTGGCCGAGCGCTTCATCGTGCGTGCCCAGCGTGGCGAGCAATTTGCCAAAATCGGCGATGTATGTGAAAGAATGGGGCAAATCGGTGCGCCCCAGCAAATTGGCAGTCTTGCCCTGCACCGCGGGCAGAATGGCATAACCGGTCAGATCGTGATCGTCCGGGCCGAAAAAGTCTGAGGCTCTCCCAATGGCAGCCTTCACCCGGCCGGCGGCGTGCGCATCCAGCACAGCCTGCGCCATTGCAGCGCGAACTTTACCCTTTTTGGTGTTAGGGGCAAGCGGTGAGCCTTCGTGTAGAGAGCCGGTAAAATGCCCATACATATACAGGTTATCGCCCACGATCAATTTCGCCCCATTTTTTGCCGCCGCATCGAGGATCGCCGCTTGAAGGGGCGGGAATTTCTCGGCCCATTCGTAATATTCCGGTTGAGCGCACTGGTAAACCGCCGCTGCGCCTTTCGTTACCGCGACATTTTTTGTCACATCGTAGGCGTCGCTGGCAACCAATTCCACACCCGCCGGCAGCCGGTCGGCTTTTCCCGAACGGTTCACCATGCGGACGGTCTTGCCAAGCCTGACCAGCTCCCGCGCCGTCCACTTGCCCAATGAGCCGGTTCCGAAGATAACGTGTAAATCTGACATTTTCGTTCTCCTGATCTAAACGATAAGATATTGGATTTTGATGTTTTCGATCTCGCGGCGAAACACTTCACCGGGGTCGGTGATGAACGAGGGCATTTGGCTGCCAATTTCCATCGAAACCAGCCCATGCACCCGGCTCCAGATGACCAGCGCCGCATACAGGACTTCGACATCCGGCCCGGAGGCAAACTGGCTCCAGGCTTCGAGCATGGCGGTCAGCACAGGTGTGCGCGGCGCAAACTGGTTTGTTCGCAGCCTGCCAGCGGCGAAAATCGCCTGGATCGTCTCGATCAACGGGGTCAGCGCCCAGGCTGCCGCGGGTAGCGTGATATCTTCCGGCGCGTGATAGCCAGGGATCGGCGTCCCAAAGATCAACTGGTACCGCTGGGGGTACGCCACCGCCCAATTGCGGTAAGCCAGCCCAAGGGTGGTCAGGCGTGCCGCGTGGTCATCGGGCAACAAATCCCGAAGCGCGGCTTGCTGCGATTCGCCCAGGGAGGTGAAAGCGTCCACGATCAGGGCCGTCACCAGCGCATCACGGTCGGGGAAATAGTTGTAGATCGCCGGAGCGGTGATACCCAGCTCGCGGGCAATGGCGCGCAGGCTGAGGGTTGGAGCGCCGGATTCGGCGATCTGTCTCCAGGCGGTGTCTTTGATCGCTGCATGCAAATTGGGCTGCTGTTCATTTCGTCGTGGGCGAGGGGACATGGTTCTCCTTAATTTAATAAACACTGTATATTTACACCGTAAATATACAGTGTTTATAGGCGGTTGTCAAGAGGAAAAATCAAGGCTTCTGGGTTCTCGAAGAACTTTGAAGCCTCGAGCGATCACATTACAGCCAGCCCGCCACCGCGGCCAGGATGAGCAGCACCCCGCTCCCATTGACCAGCGCGTGGGCAATCAGGCCGGCCCAGTTGCTCTGCCGCTTCTGGGAGATATACGCAATCAACAGGCAGACCGGGACAAGGGTCAGGATATCCCACCATTTGAACAGATGGAAAACCGCCCAAAGCAGGCCATGCACCAGCCAGGTGAATCGTCCGAAGGCAAGTTCCTGACGCGGCAGGATGTATCCGCGCCACCAAAGTTCTTCGCCAGCGATATTGAAAAAATACATTACCAGGAACAACACCGCGATTGACCATTGTCCGCGGATCGGCCCGCCAGCCGACTGGTTGAGGGTCTCCAGCGAGAAGGTTGCCAGTGGGTCAGCCAACACTGGCAGCTCAGTCGGCAGGGGCATGATTCCGCTGCGGATTAAAAACAAGCTGACCTGTGACAAAAGGCCATAACCGAGCAGCATTCCAACGGCAGCAATGGCAATCCCCCAAAAAACGTCAGAGATGCGCAAACGCGGGTAACGCATTCGGGCGGCAAATGCTGCGCGGGTCAAAGGCCAGCCTTCCAAGCGATGATAAGCGATCAGCGCTGCAGCAAACATCAGGGCCAGCGGCACGCAGAGCGCCGCCAGGTAGCTGACCAGCTCGGAATACCCAACACTTTCCAGCCAGGGACGAAAACCATAAAAGGCCGCTGCCAGAACCAAGCCCGGGATGCCAAAAAAGAGCAGCGACGACCCCCAGCCCATTGAATTGATGGTTGCAGGCCAGGTTGGGTGGGACAGGTTTCTCGATAGAACAGTTTCTGATTTCATTTTATGTCTCCTTATGATACGTTCTTGTATGTATGTATATGGACAAAAAATATATCGAACATCAAAAATTACCGGGGAGCAATCCCCTGTACAAAGACATCGGCCAGACCAGCAGCATGTTGTTCAACGTTGATAATCCCTGGAGAAGCCAGCGACACCATCACCAGCCCATCTTGATAGGCCATAAAGGCCCGCGCGGCAATTTGTGGGTCGAGATCCTGACGCACAGCGCCCTGCGCAATCGCCATGCTAAAAAAACCAGCTACCTGCTCCATTTGCGCCAATCCCTGTTCCAGCCGCCGCTCACGCATGGCAAGTAAATCAGGAGAATCACCAGCATTGAAGACCAACAGCGCCATCGCTGCCTGGTATTGGCTGTCTTCAGCCAGCAATTGCACCGTGTAGACGAAAATCCGCTGGACAACCTCCAGGAATGTGCCGCCTTCTTGAATAGCACGCTGAATGGCCTGACCGCCTGTCAGTGATGCGTTATCAATGATTTCGACAAACAATTCGGCTTTGCCGCCAAAATGATGATAAACCGCGCCGCGAGTGACGCCCGCCGCCTCGGCGATATCTTCCAGGCGGGTGGCGGCATAGCCCTGCCGGCTGAAGACTTTCACGGCAGCATCCAACAGGGCCTGGCGGGTGAGTTCGGCATCTTCCTTAGTTCGTCTCATGTTCTTTTCTCACTATAGATACATTCTAGCACGTATATATAAAAGAGTCAAGCAAATTATCCGCCGGGGCAACCTCCCACGCGGCGAACTGCGAAAGTAAAACTTACTTGCCATTTCCAATTATATCAATTATAATATATAAATATTTATATATACAACCAGCGTATGTTCAACCGGAGACGCCAATGAATCTATTCGACATCATCAAACTGTGCCTTTTCGTTCTGGGAAGCAGCGGGCTGATTTACGTTTCCCGCGCTTCCTTGCGGCAGCCGCGCTCGCACGGGTTCTATCGCTTCTTCGCCTGGGAATTTCTGCTGGCGATGTTCATCGTGAATATGGATACCTGGTTTACCGATCCATTTTCGTGGCACCAGCTCATTTCCTGGGGGCTGTTGATCGGCTCTGGTTTTTTAGTGGCCCACGGGGTATGGCTGCTCAAGCAGATCGGCGCGCAGGATGCCCGCCGCGATGATACGCCTATGTACAACTTCGAGAAGACCACGCGCCTGGTTGTGGTGGGCGCGTACCGCTATATCCGTCACCCCCTCTATAGCTCGCTGCTGTTCCTGGGCTGGGGCATGTTCTTCAAATCCCCCTCCTGGCTGGATCTCCTGCTTGGGGCGCTGATCACCCTCTTCCTGACAGCTACCGCCAGGGCCGAGGAAGGCGAAAACGTCCGCTTTTTCGGCCAGGAATATCAGGCCTACATGAAAAAGACTCGCATGTTCATCCCCTTTCTCTTCTGACGATCATGCTCAAATACATCTTGCTCGGTTTTCTCAATTACCAGCCGGCAACCGGCTACGAGCTGAAGCAGCGCATGGACAGTTCGACCACCCATTTCTGGCACGCCAAATTGAGTCAGATCTATATCACGCTCAAGGCTCTCGAAGAAGATGGCAGTCTCACCTCCACCCTGGAGGCGCAGGCCGACCGGCCCGATAAGCGCATCTACACGATCACCCCGCAAGGGCAAGCCGATCTGCACCAATGGCTGGCCCAACCCGAGATGGCGCTCAGCCCCAAAAAAGAAACGCTGGTGCTCAAACTGTTTTTCTCGGCCCAACTCGACCCGCAGGCGATCCTCACCCAACTGCGCTTGCAGCGCGAACTGCACAATCAACAATTGGCCTATTACCGGGATGTTTCACCGCAAATTATTCAACAAGCGGCGGACGATTTCCCAATGTTAGCGAAAGACGCGGCGCTTTGGGAGGCCACCCGTCGCTTTGGCGAAAAGTATGAGGCGCTTTACGTTAGCTGGCTGGACGAGACGATCCAGCTTGTAGAGGGGCAGTTCCACTAAAAACTATACTGCCTTAGGCTTGCGAAACAACACCGAACGGCTGATCCGCACCTGGGGGCGGGATTCGATCATAAAACCTGACCGCTCTGCCAGGCTGACCGTTCGCTCGAAGGCTTGGGCAGACACGTGAATCATCGGCTCGATCACCAGCAGCCGCCCGCCAGGTTTGAGCGCCATCAGGATTTCCTGCAAGAACGGTTCCGGTTGGCGCACCTCGTGTACCATCCAAAAAGCGAGGGCGAAATCCAACGGACGATCTATCCCGATCCGGTCAGGCGCTGCCTGGAGCAGCTCGATCCGCTCGAGCAGCCCGGCGCGCTCGGCGCGGCGGCGCAGGCCGGCCAACATCTGCGGCTGGAGATCGGCAGCGATGATATGACCTTTCGGTCCTGCCAGCCGCGCCAGATCCAGGGTGAAATAACCCATCCCGCAGCCGACATCCAACACGGTATCGCCGGCATGAATATGAGGGAGGAGAATTTGCCAGGGGTTATGGATCAATTTTCGGACCGGATTATCGAAGGTGAACAAGAGCCACCATGGGCAGGTGTGGGGGATTGTTGAGGAAGGGGTCATCGGGTCTCCTATAATTAGTTTACTCTAACTAACTTTATGGTTAAAAAAAGAGGCTACTCGCCCACCGCTTTGCGCAGCAAGGCTGAAAGCTGCTCGATTTCTGCTGCATCAAGGCGTAAAGTCAGAGCCTGAACCACCTGTTTATGCATATTGGCGTGCAATTGAGTGAACGTCTGTCCTTTCTGAGACAGGATAATGTGAAAGGAGCGGCGATCTTCATCGTCCTGAACCTTTTGTAAATAGCCATTGCGGATCAGCTTACCCACGAGTGTAGTGACCGAAGGACGGGTGACCCCAAGCGCATCAGCCAGCTCGCTGAAGCTGGGATGCCCCAGGCGGGCGATGGTCTCCAGGTAAAATATCTGGCGCATGGAAAGCTCGGCAAAGCCTTCGAGCTGGAAAGCCTGCCCTTCCAGGTTGGCCATCAGGCGGGTCACCTGTGCAATGGTCTGTTCGAGAGAGGGGGTCATCGCTTCGGACATATAGTTAGTTTATCCTAACTAATTATATAGGCATTACAGCGTTGTGTCAACCCTTTCCAAGGAGATATTTCTACTTTGCGGCTCTCCCGCCTTTGGCGGGAGAGTCTACATTGCATTGACAGACTTCCCTTTTCGTCAGGCATAGAACAAAACTGTCGGCAATAACAAAGCCCCCGGAGTTTTGGAAACTCCGGGGGCCCTGGCCCTTTACGACTGATCTGGGCACGGCAAGGTAAAAAAGAACGTACTGCCTTTACCCGGCGTACTTTCGACTCCCACCTGCCCACCGAGTTTTTCGACGATGCGCTTGACAATCGCTAATCCCAAACCATACCCAGGAGATTGACCCCGATGGAGACGTTCCAATTCGGCAAACAGCCGGGTTTGTTCCTCGATAGTCAAACCCTGACCATAATCGCGCACCCAAAAGCGCACTTGCGTGGTCCTAATCTGGGTGGAAGAGAGTAGCTGCGCCCCCAATTCGACGCGCGGCATATCGCCGCCATATTTGATGGCGTTACTGATGTAATTGAACCATACTTCCTCGACCCAAAGAGCATTCCCAAAAGCTGAAGGCCAGACATCTGGCTCGATGATCTCGGCGTTAGCGCCAGCAATTTGCTCCTTCAGGCGGTTCTTGGCCTCCGTGATGATTTTTTCCATGTCCAACGGACAAAGCGTCAAATCTTGCTGGCGCAAGCTGGCCAGGAGAAGGAGTCCATCAACAATTTTATTGACCTTTTGAGCAGATTCGACAATATAACCGCTCCACTCTTTCGGCTCCGGCCGCGTGAGTTTTTCGACATCCTGCTTGACGAGATGGGCATAACCCAGAATCAAGCCAAGCGGATCTTTGATATCGTGGGCAACCATATTCGAAAAAGCTTTGAGATCGCTGATCAACTGCTCGCGCTCGGCAATCTCCTGCTGTAATTGTTCGTTGAGTTGTTGAGATACCGACAAGGAGACGGTCAACTCTTCGGTGCGCACCGCCACACGTGCTTCCAGATCCTGGATCAGATTTCCCAGCTCGGCAGACATTTTATTGAAGGCATCGGTCAGAAAACCGATCTCATCCGCCGCCTGAACCGGCATATTGGCGGAATAATCGCCCTCCTCCAGGCGTCGCACGCCGCGCAGTAGCGCATTGAGCGGCTTGACAATGTTGAGGTAGAGCAAGCTTGGAAATCCTGCCACAATGACAGCGCTGGACGCCAGTATCAGCCATGCCAGGGGCGTATACAGCTCGTGCAAGTGCTGGCGAAATTCTAAAACATAATCTTGCAATATCCCGTCTGGCCCGCTGTGTCCGGGCAAACTGGTGAGGTTGATGATCTGCACATCATGGCTGGTCAGCCCACCTGGGATTGCGCCCACAGCCCATGGGTTCGCGCCGGGATCATCGTTGGCGCGATAAACCAGGTTGGGCGGCAAGCCGTTATAGGTAATGTCGAACATCCCACCGGGATACAGAACCGCCTGGAAAGTGTATTCATCCCCGGTGTTTCGAAACCCTCGTAGGCGATCCCAGGTGACGATGAGGCGATCCGCCTCCTGGCGGGCGAACACACCTCCGCGGCTGATCTCCGGATTGAGATCGGCCAGCAAAGCCATGATGAGGGGGGTCCCTGAGCCGTAACGGTACTGGTAGGCCCGATATTGCACATTCATCCCGATAGCGATCACCCCGTCTTGAGATACGTAAACCTGGGAATACGTTCGCCCGAAAAAGGGGAAGGCGAAATTCAACTCCACTGAACGGGCAGAGTATTCTCCGGTGTCGGCCAAATGTAAATTATCCCCATATTCGGTTTCGAAGGCGAAGGGGATTTCGGCAATATCGTAACCGCCGGCCTCATTCGGTGTGAAGCGAAGCGTGCGATGATCGGGCAAAACCGGCTGATAGTGCGCTTCGTATACCGGGGCAGTGACCCAACCCACGATTCCCAGAACAGCCAGAAGCATGGTCAGCGCCACTCCTGCCAACCTCACCATAAAAGAGCTTGTCTCTGCCTGGGCATTCAGATAAGTGATGGCGAAAGCCAGTATTGCCGTCAGGATACCCAACGAGATCCCCATGTTCGCCAGGGAGACCGACATCAAGTAGTGGCTGCGCAGGATAGTGAAGAGGTTCAACCCGGCCACGAACAAAAAGATCAGTGTAAAGACCCCCACCGCCCGTCGTGCGGCACGCTCCCGAGTGGCGAAGAGTTGCCGCACCAGGGCAATCGGAACCCACAGGAACAACAACAGCAAGGCGTAATCTTGCAAGTCAGAACGGTACCAAACCTCCCCGCCCTCAAGCTGTATGAACCGGTAAACGGCAAAGACGCCTTCCCATAGTGTGTAAAGGCTGCTCACACCGAGGGCAAGATAAGACTCGAGGCGTAACGATTTGGGCAGGGATGGGAAATGATAAGCGAATTGCAGCAGGCAAATCAGCGCTGCGCCGAGCAGTGTATTTTCCAGATAGACAGGGATGAGCCGCTGCGTTGGCAGCAGCGAGGCCTCGAAAAAGAAAGCTGCCAGAAAGACGCCAAGGAACGTCAAAAAGCCGATCATCCAAAGCGTGTGCGGCGCGCGCGGCGGCCGGCGTAAACGGAGCACGAAATAACCGCTGATCAGCGCAACCAGGATCAACTGGGTCAGCGAACCAATTGCAGCAGGGGTGAGATACAGATGCAACGAAAAATCCTCGAGAAATTGTCAAGCACGATTCTTGTTATGCTTGGGTTACTACGTACTTGATAACATTATACCCCGGCGTTAGCTACTCATCCGTTAGCCCCACCTGAACACGAACCACCCTACCGCCTACTTCATCGAAACACCTTCCCATAACATCAACACCCATGGCCGTGCTCCCGCTCGATAACCGCCACCCCAATCTGCTGGCCGGTCAGGGTGATGACGATCCCGAAGGCCTCCATGAGCGCCTCGGGGGTGATGATTTCCTGCCCAGGCCCCACCGCGATCACCTTGCGCGCCAGCAGCATCGCCAGGTCACACTGCATGGCTTCTTGAATATCGTGGGTGGCTGAGACCACGCTCGCCCCGCGGCACAGCTCATCCCGAATGGCTTGCTGGTAAGTTTCTTTGCCGCCCGCATCCAGCCCGGCAGTTGGCTCATCCAGAACCAACAAGTCCGCCCGCCGCGCCAGCACCTGGGCAATGTAAACCCTCTGCTGCTGCCCGCCCGAAAGCGACCGCAAAGGTTTGTCGGCGAGATGCTCGATGCCCATTCGCACCAGAGCCTGGTCAATCAGCTCGTCGTCTTCGCTGGTCATGCGGCCCAGCAGCCCATGGTTGGCAAAGCGGCCCATGCGCACCGCATCACGCACCCGCAGGGGCAGGATAAAGCCCGATTGGTGAAACTGGCTGTGATAGGCGATCTGGCGCGGCGTTTTTCCCGACTCGGTGCCCAGCACCGACAATTCACCGCCGAGGGGCGGCAGCAATCCGACGAGGGTCTTCAGCAAAGTGGATTTCCCTGAGCCGTTAACGCCGACCAAAGCCAGGGAACGTTTTTGTTCCAGTGAGAAATTGATATTCGAAACCACCGGCTCATTCCGGTAGCCGATTTGTAAATTTCGCGCCTCAATGCTGGGGGTTGCTCGATCTTCAATCATGCGAATGGCCTTCCACTGGCCGGGCGGGCGCAAGCTGGAGATTCTTGGCAAATAAAACGATAAAGAAGATGATCGTAGCCACCAAAACGATGGACGAGCCAGCGGCCAGATTCAGGTAATAGCTGATCATCAGCCCGGCATACACCGAAAAGCTCCCGATCAAAGCTGCCCAGGTCATCATGGCCCTCATGCGCCTCGCCAGCAGCGCCCCCGCCCCCGCCGGGGCCAGCAGCATCCCGAAGACGAGCAGCGTCCCCACGGTTTGAAACGAGACAATGACCGCCAGCGCAATCATCGCCAGCATGATGTTGTGGTACAGTCGCGAGGAAAACCCGGAGACCTGCGCCTGCTCGGGGCTGAAGCACAGCAGCAGGAACGGCCGGGCGCAGATAAAGGCGGTCGCCGCAATCGCCAGCGTCGCGATGAGCTGAAGCAGAACCGCCTGGTTGTTGATTCCCAGGATTTCACCAAACAACACCCGCACGATATCCCCGGTGAAGGTGGTTGACCGAGAGACAATGACCACCCCCAGGGCCAGCATCCCCACGAACAGCAGGCCAATCGCCGTATCGGTCGAAAGCCGCGAGCGCTGCGTGATCAGGCTGATCCCGCCGATCATCACCACCGCCCCAATCGCCGCGCCGATGATGCCGGGGAAACCCAGCAGAATGGCGACCGCGATCCCGGGCAGAACGCCATGAGCCAGCGCATCGCCGATGAAAGCCAGCCCGCGCAGCACGATGAATGTGCCCACAATCCCACATGAGATGGACACCAGCACGCCAGCGATGAGGGCGCGCAGTAAAAACGTGTTTGTAGTAAAAGGTTCGAATAACCAGCTCATAGAATCCTGCTCTGTTCCAAATGTAGCCTAGGGCCTTGTGCCCGCTTGCATTCGCCCACAAGGGGCTAGACTACCTCAACCCGTCAACGATCACCCCGGCCAAATTCCGCATGAACGTGAAATACGAGCCGTCTGCGGGCAGGTTGTGGGTGGTCAATTCCACCACCTTGATCCCGGTCTCCTGGCCGATGGCTTCCGTCACCGCCTGGGGAGCGCCAAGCTCAATGAAGATCGCCCGCACCTGATTTTCGGCGATCAGCGTTTTCAACGCAGACAGTTCGGAGGCGGATACCTCGCTCTGCGTGGATACACCCGGGATGATGGCGCCGATCAATTCGAAGCCATACCGCTGCGCGAAATAGCCCATGGATTCGTGGCCGGTGACGAGTTTGCGGTTTTCGGCGGGCAGAGCGTTGACCGAATTGGCAATCTCGGTGTTCAGGCTTTCCAGCCGGGACTGCAAATCCTGCGCCCGGTCGGAAACATCAATGCCCAGGTTGGTTTTGATTTGCTCCGCGAGCGCGGCGGCGATGCTCGCCATGCTCAGGGGGTCCGTCCAGAGATGGGGGTCTTCTGCACCCTCGGTTTGGTCTGCATCCCCGGTGGGAATCCCCTCCCCCTCGCCGACGTGACGCACGGAGATGTGATCCGAAGCGGTGAAAAATGGGACGCCCGCGTCCCTGGCCTGCCCGAGGGCTTTTTCCATCCCCCCTTCCAGCCCCAGGCCGTTCTGCACGATCAGATCCGCCTTCGTCAGGGTCTCGATATCCCTAGCAGACGGCTCCCACTCGTGGGGGTCCTGCCCATCCGGCATCGGGACGATCACATTCACCCGCTCGCCGACCAGCTCTTCGACCACCGCGCCGAGAATCGAATAGGTCACGACGATGGTTTTCTTGCCATCCTGCGCGGGCGCGCTGGACTGGCAGGCTGCCAGCAGCAAACTGGCGACAAGAAACGACAATAACGTTTTCCGCATCCTTACAGCCTCCCCGGACAAGCCGGAACCAAAAAGAATTAAACACAAAGGTCATGAAGGGGCAACACAAAGGTGACAAAGGAAGACTTTATCAATGCCTTCAAATCCTTCGTGAAAACCTTCGAGCCCTTTGTGTTTCAAAGACATTGGACAGAAAGCAAAACTCGATTCTTCATCAACCGAAGTTAATCTGCATCTGCGGCGATCTGCGTCCAATTCCTTTCGACTGGAATTACGATTGGCAATTGGCGCACAGGCCATAGAGCTGAAGCCAGTGCTCCTGGATGACGAAACCGCTCGCCTCGGCTGTAGCATTGAACAGCGCCGACAAATCATCACCCTTGAAGTAACACACCTGGCCGCAGCGGGTACACAACAGAAGATGCTCGTGCCCCTGAGTGGCGCGCAGATACATGTGACAGCCGCCAATCTGGTGAACCCGCTGAACCAGCCCCAATTCTTCCAGCTTGTCCAGCGTGCGGTAGACAGTCACCAGCCCCAGCCGGGGATACTCTTTGCGCCCCAGATCATAAAGCTCGACCGGCCCAAGGGCGCGTGGGCTGTTCACCAAAATATCAACGATAACCCGCAGCGGTTGGGTCAGCCGGTAGCCGCTGGTCTGCAATTGCGCCAGCCATTGGTCGGTCAGTGTGGGGTCAGTGTTTTCGCTCATATAGCCTACTATTGAAAATGAAAATCTGTTTCATTATAGGCGCGTCAAAACAGGCTGTCAAGGTATTTTCTCGAAAAGCACCCGTTTGCGCTGTTCTCCAGCGCCGCCGCCCACAAGGGGCCAGGCAACAGACTACCGACAGGCATCTCTGCTTGTGGTATTATACGGACAATACTTATCGGCATTGCAGCTCGGCGACGTTCGAGATCACAGGAGGCTAACATGTGTGTATTTTGTGCAGCAGTCCCGGCAGCCCTCGCTTTGGGCGCATCGGCCAGGGCGAAGCAAAAACAAGCGCAGGGAACGGCTGAAACACAGGGCGAATCACGCCCCAAGGCGGTAATTCCCGCCGGGCCGGCCACGGCGATTGTGGTGACCGGGCTGGTGATTTCCTCGATCATTTACCATACCCACGGGAATCTGTAACCCCGCGATGAGATAAGGCCCGAATCTTGGATGTGCGAGCGGGCTTCGCCCGCTCGCACATCCAAGATTCGGGAATCATTCTCGCCAAAAGTGAGAGGGCCTGAATAGGCTACCGTGAGGAAGGATGACCAGCACACAACGCAGCCAGGTTTTGCTCTTCACCACGCGCATCATCCGCATGTTTTCCTATGGATTGGCCGCCGTCATTTTGGCGCTATATCTTCAGCAGGTTGGGCTGACGGAGGCTGAGATCGGCCTGCTGCTCACCCTCACCCTGGTGGGGGATACGCTCATCTCGCTGTGGATCACCACCCGCGCCGACCGTTTCGGGCGCAAGCGGATGCTCATCATCGGCGCGATCCTGATGATTTTCGCCGGGGTGTTATTCGCTGTGACGCGCAATTTCTTCCTGCTGCTGTTCGCGGCGACCGTCGGCGTCATCAGCCCTAGCGGGAACGAGGTGGGGCCTTTTCTCGCCATCGAGCAGTCCTCGCTCACCCAAACCGTGCCGGATGCCAAAAGGACGCAGGTTTTTGCCTGGTACCAGCTTTCGGGGTCGCTCGCCACCGCCTTGGGCAGCCTGACGGGCGGCGGGCTGGCCCAGATCCTGCAAAACGGCGGGAGCGCCCCGCTCGACAGCTACCGGGCGGTCATCTTTCTGTATGCCGGGCTGGGGGCTTTGCTCGCCGTGCTTTTCGGATTTCTTTCGCCGCGCATCGAAGCGCCGGTCAGCGCGTCCGACAAGCCGGCGATTGATTTCCTCGGGCTGGGGAAATCACGGCGTACGGTGCTGGGCCTTTCGGCGCTATTTTCGCTGGACGCCTTCGCTGGTGGATTCGTGGTGCAGAGCATCATCGCCTACTGGTTCCACGTCCGTTACGGGGTCAACCCGGCCACGTTGGGGGCGATCTTCTTCGGGGCGAACATCTTCGCGGGGATTTCGGCGCTGTCGGCGGCGTGGATTGCCAAAAAGGTGGGGCTGCTCAACACGATGGTTTTCACCCGCATCCCGTCCAATATCTTGCTGATTCTCGTCCCGCTGATGCCCAACCTTGAATCAGCTATCACCGTGCTGCTCCTGCGC
>DYIZ01000204.1 GCA_020723385.1 Candidatus Aquidulcis sp. | reverse complement strand
CCATTTATCTCAGCCGAAAGTTGCCATTTCCCACCAATTTACTCGGCCCCCCACACGGAATATCGTTATTGGGCGAAAGAGACCCCACTAAAACGCAAAGTCAATCAATAGCAAGCAGAGTATAATTACCCCAGACGATTCGGAGGCTGTCGCTGTAATGCTCGATTGGCTGATGCAATCCGGTAGCTGGGTAATCATTGCCGCGTTGGGCGGGGGTATCGTTGCGCTGTGTGGGATTCTGCTGGCTTTGATCTCCCGCAGCCGCAGGCGACGCGGCGACTCCCGCAAAAAGAAATCCGAACCCCCAACCATCCCAGCCAAACCGTCAACCAGCGCTGCCTCGATGCAGTTGGTGCTTCCCAATCGAAAAACCATCCCATTGACCCAATTTCCCCTGTCAATTGGCCGCGCCCGTGAGAATGATATCGTTCTCGATAGCAAAGCTGTCTCTGCTATCCACGCCCGCCTGTTTTTCGATGCGGCCTCCGGCAAAGTTTACATCGAGGACAACGATTCTCGCAATGGTATCCTGCTCAACGGTTATCCGACTCGCAAGAATATCCTGTCAAATGGCGATACCATCACCCTGGGAAATGTAACTCTTGTATTCCAGATAAAAGTACTTTAGGTCAGTTAAAGTGGAAATCCAACCCGACTAGGATAGTTTCCGAATGTTCGAGGCTTGGAGAAATAGGAGAAGTTGCCAATGGAAGTCAAACTGCTCAATTGTGTCTCATGTGGAGCACCGATTAGCATTCCTGAGGACGTTGACTTCCTAAACTGTGCATCGTGTGGTTCTTTTCTAGGGGTTCAACGTGGTGAAGGGTATATTGCTCTGAAAATGGTAAAGGAAGTTGCAGATGCGATCAAGAAAAGCGGCGCTGAGACTCAGTCTGCAATTCGCGATGGCACTTATGCTACTCGAACAGAATTACAGAAACTTCAGCTAACACAAGAAATCTCGATGGTTGAAATGCAATTAAGCACGATACAAGGAGAAACTCGCGGCTTGGAACGAGCACTTCAGCCTGGTGTGGCCAACCCACGTTTGATTGGTCAGCTTCAATACTTGCATTTTCAGGAATTCCAGCTATTGGAACGCATTCGAAATTTGCGAGAAAGTTTGTTTGCAGTCAATTCACCAGAATTTGAAAACGATCCAGCCACATTAGAGAATCAACTCTCGTCAATCCGTTCAGGCATTCAAGCTCTAGAAAAGTCTGACAAATCTCGACCAAGTGTTTACAACGCCTTAGCAAAACAGAAAATGCTGGCAGAACAGATATCCAATAAACTTTTGCAGAAAAAAATCCAAGTAGTTAAAAGTAGTTTGAACTCGTTTGGCCTAACTTCTCAATTTGTAACTGATCCTGAAACAGCCATAAAATATGGTAATTGGGTTAGAAAAGATATCCAAATTTTGGAAGGCCTTTCGCAGACGCCAGAAAACACTGCTGTTCTCAACGAACTGTACCAGCGATTCACAGTTTTTAACAACCAATGGTGTGAACTTGAAACTCAGTTTGCCCGAATAAATTCACAATCGCTGAACCTCCCAGATCCAAAAGATTTAAATATTTCAAGTATTGAGGTAAATCTGTTCCAAATTCAGAGTGACATTCAAACTTTAAGTTCAAGAAAAGAAAATGATATTACCAGACCTTTTCTGGAAAATCTGCGCTCGAAGGAAAGAAAATACCAACAAGCCCTATCCAAAGCGAAAGGTAAATTGTCTCGAAGGTAGAAATCTTTGTAATACAAACCTGTGTGAATCGCGTCGCTACCTATTGCATCTATCTCGACTTATTTTGTTCAGGAGCTTCCTATGATCGCCTGCCCGAAATGTAACACCCCCAACCGTGAAGGTTCGAAGCGCTGCGCATCCTGCGGTGAGCCGCTGCCTGAGTTGAGCCAGGCCTCGCGGGAGACCTTGCCTGCCGTGCCGGTCAATGACGCCACACTTCACGGCAGCGCCAACGCGAAGAATAACAAGCATCAGCCCGGCGATCAAAAAACCGAGATGGTCGAAACAAAGGGCGTTTTTCTGCCCCGTCCGATTGGCGCTATTTTCGGCGACCGTTTCCAGGCGCTCAGCCTGATCTACAGCGACGAGATGGCTTGCCGTTACAGCGTGGCCGAGTTCGGGCTGCCTAATGACCAGCTTTTGCGCCAGTGCCCTTCGCCCGAGTGCGGCGCAATCCACTCCTCGTGGGTAGACGGCATCACCGAGCAGTTTTGCACGGTCTGCGGGACGCCGCTACAGGTGGGGATCGTGGAATTGGTGCTGACCGAGTCTGCCCGCCCGATCTTCGACAGCGCCCAACGCATCATCAACCTGGGATTGGTTCACAGCAACGTGCGCGCCCCGCTGGCTTATTTCACCGAAACCGTAGGCGGGGTCAAGCGCTATTGCCTGGTGGCTCCCAAGGTGGATCCCCTTCCTTCACAAATCGAGCGCCCGCAGGCGTTGAAGTGGGGCATCGGGCTGGCGAAGGCGTTGGATTACCTCTGCGCCAATGGCTTTACTTTTGGCGGAGCTGTGGACGAATCCTGCTTTGGCTTGGCCGGGGAACAGCCTGTGTGGTCCAACCTGACCTGTGGGATTATCAACCCCGACCGGCTCGATCAGGCCCGCCAGGCCGATATTCGTTCCCTGGCGCTCCTGATCTTCAAATGGCTGACCGGTCGCGCCCAATACACCCCTGATCCGAGCCTGGCGGTTGCCATGAGCGGCCTCTTCGAGAAGGCCTTGGGCAGCGCCGGTTATTCCACCGGGCAAGAGCTGGCCGACGCGCTCGATGAAGCCATTCGACAAACTGCCTCCACCCCAACCGTAGATTATCGCATGGGCCGCCGCACCAGCGTCGGCATGGTGCGCACCCTCAATGAGGACAGCCTGCTCACCGTGGAGATCACCCGTATCCTGCAATCGCAGGTGCGTCCATTGGGCGTTTACGTTGTCGCCGATGGGATGGGCGGGCATTCCGCCGGGGAGGTTGCCAGCGCCACAGTGGTCAACGCCATCGCTCAATGCGCCCTGGCGGTTTTTGCGACCCCGGCCATTCAGGCCGGTACTGGTTCCGATTGGCCAGCCTGGCTCAAAAGCGCCGTTGATGCTGCTAACGCTGCGGTACACGATATGAGGAAATCGGTCGGCCTTGACATGGGCACCACGATGGTTATGGCCGTTTTAGAAGGCAGCAATGTTCACGTGGCTCACGTTGGCGACAGCCGCATTTATTGCCTCAACGCCCAGAGCATCCGCCGCCTGACCACCGACCATTCTTTGGTGCAGCGTCTGATCGAGACCGGGCAAATCACGCCCGAAGAAGCCCGCCACCATCCCCAGCGTAACGTCATTTATCGAACAATGGGCGATAAATCCAAGGTCGAGCCAGATATCAATACTTACAGTCTCAATACCGGCGACCGCATCCTGCTTTGCTCGGATGGGTTGAGCGGCATGGTAACAGATGCCGATATCCAGCGGCTGGTGTTGGCCTCTCCCAACCCGCAGGCCGCCTGCGATGCCTTGATCAACGCGGCCAACGCGGCTGGCGGTGAAGATAACATCACGGCGATCCTCATCGAGTTGGTGCAACCGGCATGACTCTCCCGACCGGGCATATCCTGATCAGTCGTTACCGCATCGTCAAGCTGCTCGGACAGGGCGGCTTTGGCGCTGTTTACCGCGCCTGGGATATGCGCCTCCACGTGGCGTTGGCCCTGAAAGAGAATCTCGATACCTCCCCGGATGCCATCCACCAGTTCAGCCGGGAGGCATCCATCCTGGCGAATCTGCGTCACCCCAATTTGCCGCGCGTCACCGATCATTTCGAGCTGCCCGGGCAGGGGCAGTATCTTGTCATGGATTTCGTCGAAGGCGAAGACCTGTTTTCGATGTTGCAGCGGCTGGGGCGCATCCCCGAGGCGCAGGCTGTCACCTGGATTGGGCAGGTATGCGACGCCCTGGCTTATTTGCACACTCAGCAGCCGCCGGTGATCCATCGAGATATCAAGCCTGCCAATATCAAGATTACCCCGCAGGGGCAGGCGATGCTGGTAGATTTTGGTATCGCCAAAGTGTTCAACGCCAACTCGCCTACCACCAAGGGCGCGCGTGCCGTCACACCGGGGTATTCGCCCTACGAGCAGTACGGGCGCGGCGTCACCGATGCCCGCAGCGACATCTACGCCCTGGGGGCGACGCTGTATGTCCTGGTGACCGGGCAGGAACCGGTGGAAAGTATCGAGCGCCTGGCCGGGACTCCCATGCCAGAGCCAAGGACGCTCGTCCCCGCAATTTCGCCGGCCATCGAGACGGCGATCCTCAAAGCGATGGCGGTCACCGCCCCGCAGCGATTCCAGGCCGCCGCTGAGTTCAGGGCTGCTCTGGCCGGCGCGCCGTCTGCGCCTCCGCGCCCGGCGGCTCCTGCGCTGATGGCGGCGCCGATTGCAGCGCCGATGCCGTCGCCTGCTCCGGCGTACCAGCCGCCGCCCGGCGCCTTCCACCCTCAACCTTCCACCTTCGACTCCCCTCTCCCCTCGCCCGTCGGCCCTCGCCCCTCGCCGCCTGCCCGTCCTGAAAGGGGCTCGGCGTATATCGTTGCATTGGCTGGCCCGGCCCATTTCCGCTCGATCAACCAGGCCGTTCAAAACGTCCCGCCCGGCGCGCAGATCAAAGTATCGCCAGGCATCTATCGAGAAAGCATTCATCTCACCCGGCCGGTAGAGATCATCAGCAGCGACCCGGCGACCGGCGTCATCGTCGAGAGCTATGACGATGCCTGCGTGTGGATGCAAACCGACCGCGCCCTGCTGCGCGGGCTGAACCTGCGCGGGCGTTCCGGCAGCCGCAAGGGCGAATATTACACCGTGGATATTCCCCGCGGCGACCTGATCCTCGAAGATTGCGACCTGACCTCCGATTCGCTGGCTGTGGTGGCGATCTATGGCGAAACCACCCGGCCTACCCTGCGGCGCTGTAAAATTCACGACAGCGCTCAGGGCGGCGTGTTCGTCTACGATAACGGGGGCGGCTTGCTGGAAGATTGTGACATTTCTCGCAACGCGCTGCCAGGGATTGAAGTCAACGACGGTGGGCAGCCGACTCTGCGCCGCTGCCGGATTTTCGACGGCAAAGAAGAAGGTATCCTCGTCAACAGCGGCGGGCGCGGCCGGGTGGAAGATTGTGATATTTACCGCAACGCCAAGTCTGGCATTGCCATTTGTGAGAAAAGCGCCCCGGTTGTCGTACGAACCGCCATCCATGAGCAAATGGAGGATGGCGTCTTCGTTTTCGATGGCGGGCAGGGCCGTTTCGATGATTGCCGCATCTTCGGCAATATCTTTGCCGGTGTGGAAATCAAGCTAGGCGGCGCGCCCCTTTTCAACCGCTGCCAGATCTACGAAAACGAGGAAAATGGCGTTTTTATCTGGGAAGAGGGCGGCGGAAGGCTGGAAGATTGTGATATTTACGCCAATGGCTATGCCGGAGTCAATATCAAGCAGCGTTCCAAACCCGAAATCCAGTACTGCCGCATCAATCGCAATGGCTACGAGGCTGTCTGGATTCACGAGCAAGGCGGCGGCTTTGTGGAAAATTGCGACCTCACCAACAACCAGCGCGGCGCGTGGGATGTCGAGGCGGGCTGCAAAGTAAGCCGGAGCGGTAATCGTGAGTAGGCTCAGTGGATGCAAATTTTACGCTCGAAGGGGACGATAGTCCCCGGTTCCGCCGGATTGTCATCCGGCGGGAGCAAGAATTTGCATCTACTGAGACTGATTGCATGAAAGGGTAACAACAATGGTGACCTGTCCAAAATGCGGAAACGACAACCGCCAGGGATCGCGCTTCTGCCGGATTTGCGGCGATCCGCTGGAGGAACCGGCCAGCCCGGCCTCCGCCGCGCCCACTGTCCGGCGGGATCAGCTTCCTCCCGCCGACGATTCGCACAGCCGCCCGACGGTGAGGATTGGCCGCAAGCCTGCGCCGCCCACGGTGCGCCGCGCCGCCCCCGGGTCAACCACTCCCGTTCTGCCCAGGCAAGCGCCGCCTGCCGAAACGCCCACTGCCGCCGCAGCTCCCTCCCCCTCGCAATCCACAACGGGTGCAGAATCTTCCTCCGGTGGGCTGATCCTGCAAAACCGCTACCGCCTCGGCGCGGCGCTTTCACAGGATGCCGCCTCGACGTTATATTCAGCCGAAGATATGTTATTGTGCTGGAGCTGCGCCGCCGTCCAGACCCGGCCGGATGAGCGCTTCTGTGAATCGTGCGGAGCCGAGATGTCGCAGCACCCGAAAGTGGGGCTGCGCGAGTTCTCCGATGCGGGCGGATCCGTTGGCGGATCCGTTGGCGAATTCGTCGAGAATGGGCGGCGCTATCGGCTGGAGGACGCTCCGCAATCTGGTGTTCCTGCCCGGCCGCGCCTGCCGCGCTTCTCGGTCGGCTGCCTGTCGGATGTGGGCAAGGTGCGCGAGATCAACGAAGACAGCCTGCTGACGTTGATTTTCCAGGCGGTCAGCGAGAGTCAAAATCGCCCGTTGATGGGCTTTTTCGCCGTGGCCGACGGCATCGGCGGGCATTCGGCGGGCGAGGTGGCCAGCCGGGCCGCCATCCGCAGCCTGGCCGAAGGGCTGATGAAGCGTGTTTTCATCCCGGCGGCGGGCGGCGAGACGCTGCTGCCCGACAGCCTGACCGATCACATCTGGGATGCAGTGTGGGTCACCAACCAGGCCGTGCTCAACCTGCGGCAAAAACAGGATACCGACATGGGCTGCACACTCACCGCGGCGCTGGTGCTCGGCCAGCATGCCATCGTGACCAATGTCGGCGACAGCCGCACCTATTTGATGCGCGGCGGCAAGCTGGCGCAGGTGACGAAGGATCACTCGCTGGTGGCGCGGCTCATCGCCAATGGGATAGCCAAACCCGAGGAAGCCTACGCTCACACCGAAAAAGGCGTGATCTACCGCAGCCTGGGCGATAAGCTCGAAATCGAGATTGACACTTTCCCGCTGGAATTGCAGCCTGGCGACCGGCTGCTGCTGTGCTGCGATGGCCTGTGGGAAATGGTGCGCGATCCCATCATCGAGGATACGTTGCTCGAACAATCGGACCCGCAGGCGGCTTGCAATAAGCTGGTGGAGCTTGCCAACCTGGGCGGCGGGTACGATAATATCAGCGTGATTGTTGTGGATGTTGATTGAGCCTGTCCGAAGATCTGCTCAAGGCGGACGATAGTCCGCCGCTGGACTGTCGTCCAGCGGGAGCCAAGGTTATTCGGATAGGCGCTAAGGAGCGCAAACCATGAGTGGTGAACTGACGTTGACCATCACCCTCAACCGCCCGGTTGTGTCCGTGATGGCGGCCCCACAGCAAGCCTATTTATTGATCGAGGCAACACCAACCGAGACGGCCCCGGCGCGACCACAGTCGGTCAATTTCGGGTTGGCGCTCGACCGCAGCGGCTCGATGGCCGGCGACAAGCTGCGTAATCTGAAGGATGCCGCCAAGCTGATCGTGGACCGCCTCGGCCCGCAAGACATACTCTCCATCACCATTTTCGATGAGCGCGCCGACACAATTATCTCCGGCCAGCCCGTCACCGACCGCGAGGCCCTGAAGCGCAAGATTGACGCCATCCAGGAACGCGGCGGTACGCGCATGTCGGTGGGGATGCAGGCCGGCTTGACCGAAGTGGCGCGCGGCCTCGCGCCGGGCCGCGTCAGCGGGATGCTGCTGCTCACCGATGGGCAGACCTGGGAAGACCAGCCCATTTGCGAACAACTGGCCGACCAGGCGCGTTTGCTGGGTGTGCCGCTGCACGTGATGGGCATGGGCGTCGGCGCGGAAGGCGATTGGGATCCGCGTTTCCTGGAGAGCTTGGCGCAGCGTTCGGGCGGCGAGTGGTACGTGGTGGACAAGCCCGATAAAGTGTGCGCCGTATTCGAGAAGGCGCTCTCAGCCATGCAAGGGGCGGTGGTCACCAATGCCAGCCTGACCCTGCGGCTGTCAGCGGAAGTGACGCCGCGCCATGTGTGGCGCGTCTCGCCGCTCATCGGACACCTCGATCATCGCGAAGTGGCCGAACGGGATGTGCAAACCTTCCTGGGCGACATCCAGCGCGGGGTTGGCCAAAGCCTGCTGGTGGAGGTGCTTTTGCCTGCCCGGCAGGCCGGGTCTTACCGGTTGATGCACGCCGATGTCACTTACGATGTCCCGGCGGCCAACCTCTCTTTTCAGAAGATTACGACGGATGTGGTCGTCGCCTACAGCGAAGATGCGGCGCAGGTCAGCCAGCCCAACCCCCGGATGATGAACATCATCGAGCGGTTAGTGGCCCATAAATTGCAGACCCAGGCGCTCGATGAAGCCGCCGCCGGTCAGGTGCAGAACGCCACCCGCCGCCTGCGGGCCGCGGCCACTCGTTTGTTGGATCTCGGCGAGAACGAGATGGCGCAGAATGCGCTGGCGCAAGCCCAAAAAATGGAGCAGGGCGCGGCGCTCGATCCCGCCGCCGCTCAGCAAATGCGCTACGAGACGAAGAAACTGGCCGAGCATATGCCGGAACCGTAACCCGGATAAAGTCAGAAAACAAAACACAAAGGTCGCGAAGGGCAACACAAAGGTGGGCAATGGAAACACGAGGAAACGCAATAAAGCCTTCGTATCCTTCGTGAAACCCTTTGTAACCTTTGTGTTTAGCCTTTAGAAATTTACCTTTTGAAATACGGAGGTCTGATTTATGATCACAACCTGTCCCTCGTGTGGAACCCCGGTGCAACCTGGATCGGTGTTTTGCGACAACTGCGGCGCGAACCTGGCTGGCGCACAGGCGCGGCCCCCGCAAGGGATGCCGCCCGCGCCCCCGCCCGGAGGCGGGATGATCCCCTGCTCGCAGTGTGGCAACCCCAACGTTCCCGGCGCGGTATTCTGCGAGAACTGCGGCGCATCGCTTGGCCCGTCGAGCGGGCAGCCTCAACCAGGGTTGCCGACCATTCTGGCGACCGAGCCGCCCGCAGCTGCCCAACCGCCCCAGCCAGCCTGGCAGCAGCCCGTGACGCCCCAGCAGCAGCCGCCCGCCTGGCAGCAGCCAGCTTCCCCGCAGCCGCCGATGCCTCCTGCCGGGGCTATGGCGCTCACAGGCCGGTTGGTCATTGTCGCCAATGGGACCTCCATCGCTATCCCGTCTGGCAAGCCCGAAGCGGTCATCGGGCGTGAAGACCCGGTAAGCGGTGTATTTCCTGAGATTGACATGGAACCTCATGATGGCTTGAGCCACGGGGTCGGTCGCCGCCATGCAAAATTGAGCATACAGGGCGGGCAGGTGTATCTCGAAGATTTGAATTCGGTCAATCACACCCACCTGCGCGGCCAAAAACTGGTTCCCGGCCAAAAATATCCGCTGAACGACGGCGACGAGCTGGTATTGGGCAAGATGAAGCTCAACTATTTCAAGAGTTGAGCATATTCCGAATAACCGGAGTGCAGACTTTAGTCTGCCCGTCATTGCGGACTGAAGTCCGC
>DYIZ01000018.1 GCA_020723385.1 Candidatus Aquidulcis sp. | reverse complement strand
GCTGGCGGTGCATCACGGCAAGTCCCAAAGACCCGGAATTATTCCTGGTTTCCTACCTTCCAAAGAGAATCTAGATTTCTCGGTAATGACGATAGTGCTTTTACGAGGCAGGTGTCTATGATTTCCCCCTATCATCCCCAAACCATCGAGCCCAAATGGCAGCAGATTTGGGAGCAAACCGGCATTTATCACGCATCGGAGGGCGGCGACCGGCCCAAGTTCTACTGCCTGGATTTCTTCCCCTACCCCTCCGGTGAAGGACTGCACGTCGGACACTGCCGGAATTACGTCCCGACAGATGTCATCTCGCGTTTTTATCGCATGAAAGGCTACAACGTGCTCCACCCAATGGGCTGGGATGCCTTCGGCGAGCCAGCGGAGCAGTACGCCATCCGCAGCGGCGTCCACCCGCGCGTCACCACCGACCGCAACACGGCCAATTATCGCCGCCAGATGACGATCATCGGTGCGTCGTATGACTGGAGCCGCGAGATCGATTCTTCCAACCCTGAATATTATCGCTGGACGCAGTGGTTTTTCCTGATGCTGTACAAGCGCGGCCTGGCTTACCGTGACACCAACTGGCAGTGGTGGTGCCCCACCTGTCAGACAACACTCTCATCCCACGAGGCCACAGGCGGCGTTTGCTGGCGCGGCCACACCGGGCTGGTCAAGCGCGAGATTCCGGCCTGGTATTTCAAGATCACCGCTTATGCCGACGAGCTGATCACCGGGCTGGATACGGTAGACTGGCCCGATCCGATCAAAACCATGCAGCGCAACTGGATTGGGCGGTCGGAAGGGGTGGAGATCCAGTTTCCAGTATTCAGTGATCAGTTATCAGTGATCAGTAATCAGTTGTCAGTGAATAGTGAACAGTCGTTACTGATAACTGATCACTCCCGAACTTCGTTCGGGAGTTCACGGATAACTTGCTTCACAACTCGCCCCGATACGATTTTCGGCGTGACATTCTTTGTGCTGGCGCCGGAGCATCCGCTGGTCAACCAGATCACCACGCCCGAGAGGCGCGCCGAAGTCGAAGCCTACCGGGCTGCCGCGGCCCGCATGAGCGAGGTAGACCGCATGGCCGAAAGCCGCCCGAAGACGGGCGTCTTCACCGGCGGGTATGTACTGAACCCGTTGAATGGTGAACGCGTGCCCGTTTGGGTTGCTGATTACGTGCTGGCATCCTACGGTTCCGGAGCGGTGATGGGCGTCCCGGCCCACGACCAGCGGGATTTCGAATTTGCCCGGAAATTCCAATTGCCGGTGAGGGTTGTGATATCCCCAGACCCGGCCGTAGAGACGCCCCGCCGGGGCGTCTCCACCCCGCCGGGCGTCTCCACCCCGCCGGGCGTCTCTACCCCGCCGGGCCTCTCTACAACGGCGGCAGATGACATTGTGGGCGTTCCCACGGAATTGACCGAGGCGTACACCGGCAGCGGGATTATGGTCAATTCCGGCCAATTCAACGGCCTGCCCAACGAGGAAGGCATCCGGCGCATCGGCGAGTTCATCGAGGCCAACGGGATGGGCAAACGCACCGTGCAATACCGGATGCGCGACTGGCTGATCTCGCGCCAGCGCTATTGGGGCACGCCGATTCCCATCATCCACTGCCCGGCATGCGGCGAAGTTCCCGTGCCCGAGGATCAACTCCCGGTGCTGCTGCCCCGCATGGATGATTTCCAGCCCGACGGGTCTGGACGATCTCCCCTGGCGCGCCTGCCCGAATTCGTCAACACTACCTGCCCGCAGTGCGGCGGCTCCGCCCAGCGCGAGACCGACACGATGGGCGGCTTCGCCTGCTCATCGTGGTACTTCCTGCGTTTCGCCAGCCCGCATTATTCCGGCGGCCCCTTCGACCCCCAGGCCATGCGCTACTGGTCGCCGGTTGATCTGTACGTGGGCGGCGCAGAACACGCTGTGCTGCACCTGCTGTACGCCCGTTTCTGGGTCAAAGTCATGGCCGATGCCGGGATCGTCCCGTTCCGCGAGCCGTTCAGCAAGCTGATGAACCAGGGGCAGTTGCTCGGCCCGGACGGCCAGCGCATGTCGAAAAGCCGCGGCAACGTGATCACGCCTGACAGCATGGTGGAGAGCTACGGCGCCGACGCGCTGCGCATCTACGAGATGTTCATGGCTCCCTTCGACCAGGATATTGCCTGGAGTGCGGAGGGCATCAACGGGGCGCGGCGCTTCCTCAACCGGGTGTGGAATCTGTATGCAGAAAAGATGACCGAGGACTGTGGACGGAAGACCGGCGACGGTGAACCGATGACCGATGATGATGGGCTGGAAAAGCTGCGGCATCAGACCATCCGGCGCGTCGGGGAGCGCATCGCCAGCTTCCGCTTTAACACGATGGTCTCGGCGCTGATGGAATTCGTCAACACCCTCGGGGAAGCCCGTCGCTCCGGGAACTGGCAAACGCCCGCCTACCACCGGGCGCTGGAAACCCTGCTGGTGCTTCTGGCCCCCGCCGCGCCGCACATCACCGAGGAATTGTGGCAGCTCACCGGGCATACCGGCAGCATCCATCAACAGCCGTGGCCGGCGTTCGATCCCGAGCTGGCACGCGACGAAATCGCCAGCATCCCCGTCACCGTGGATGGCAGAGTGCGAACGACAATCGAAGTCCCCGCCGGAGCCAGCCAGGACGAAGTGCAATCGCTGGCTTTCACCAACCCGAAAGTGCAGCAATTCACCTCCGGGCGGGAGATTGCCCGCGTGGTGTACGTGCCTGGCAAGATATTGAATATTGTGACGAAGAGATGACCGTGGACGGTAGACCGATGGCCGGTCTCGCCGCAGCAAAGCGAGGATGACATGAACGAGGATACTTCTCCAACTTTCGACTTCGATGCGGTTTTCGAGGTGGATGATTACCTGTATTTCTACAGCGAATCGCTGACCGACGAGCGCACAGAAACTGAAGTGGCAGCAATTGTCACGCTGGCCGAGCTGAAGCCGGGCATGACCATCCTCGACCTGGCGTGCGGCTTCGGGCGGCACACCAACCGCCTGGCACAGATGGGATACACGATGACCGGAGTTGACCTGATGCCGGGTTTTCTCGATTTGGCCCGCAAGGATGCCGCCGCCCGCGGGGTGACGGTGGACTACCGCCAGGGCGACATGCGCCAGCTCGACTTCGAGGCCGCCTTCGAGCGGGTGTTCCTGCTGTTCACAGCATTCGGGTATTTCGATGATGAGGACAACCTGCGAGTATTACAGAACTGTGCGCGTGCCCTAAAACCTGGCGGGCTATTGATATTCGATGTTCAAAACCGCGACACGGCGTTGGTAGGTTTCCGCCCCAGTTTCGTCACCGAAAAAGAGGGCAACCTGATGATTGACCGTATGACGTTCGACCCCCTTACCGGGAAGATGACTAACCGGCGGATTGTCATCCGGGATGGAACACGCAAAGACAAGCCGTTCATCATCCGGTTATACAACCCGACCGAAATCCACGATTGGTTGGAACGCGCCGGGCTGGAAGTTGATCGCCTGTGCGGCGGATGGGATGGTGCGCCGCTTTCGTCCGAGTCGCGGCGGATGGTTGTGGTGGCGCGAAAAAGAGTCAACGCAGAGTCGCAGAGTCGCAAAGGCTCAGTGTGATTTATCATCTCTCTGCGGCTCTGCATCTCTGCGACTCTGCGTTAACAAGTTACGCGAATCGGGCTATTCACGGTTTGCGCGCCACCAGGCTGGCGACGGCGCGGGGATGTTTCCCGTGGGGGTTGACCCACCCCTCTCGATAGACGATGATCTCAAGCTCTGCGAAGGCTTTTCTCAACTCCCCAGGCGCCAACAAATAGACCGGTTCGATATCCGGGCGAAGTGTCATCATCTCTTGAGTCAATGTCTCGAAGATCAACACGCCGCCAGGCTTCAAAGCGCGGATGTACTGAGGCCACAGATCGCGCTGCAAATAGTAGAAATTCACGATTAAGTCGAAGGCTGCCGGGGGCAGGGAGAAGCACGTCAGATCGGCGATCACGGCTTGCAGGGATGGCAAGCGGGCTTTGGCGCAGCGCACGGCTAGATCGGAGATGTCCACACCTGCCACGCGCAGCCCGCGCTCGATGAGGAACCCGGCGTTGCCGCCCAACCCCATGGCGGCATCCAGCGCCAGGCCGGACGCGGGAAGGTAGGGACTGTTTTCGACCAAAAAGGGACGCGGGCGCTCGAATGAGGTACGCATCCCGTCCAAATGTTCGTTGTCGGCCCGGTAGCGGGCGTTCCAGCGGGCAGCATCGTGGGTGGGCATGAGGTTCAAACCGGCATGGTATAATCGAATTATCTGCATTATAACCTGCCAAACTACCGGGCAATGATGGGAGTCTCACTTGGCTTTCAATCCCCTCAACTGGCTTCTGGGGTTTTTCTCACTCGACATAGGCATTGACCTGGGCACCGCCAACACACTGGTCAATGTACGCGGCAAAGGCATCGTCATCAACGAACCATCGTGGGTGGCTATTGACAAACGCACTCGCCAGCCGCTGGCAATTGGGGCCGAGGCAAAACAAATGATGGGCCGCACGCCGGCCAATGTGATTGCCATTCGCCCATTGCGTGATGGGGTGATTTCAGAATTCGAGATCACTCAGGCTATGTTGGAATATTTCATCGGCAAAGCGCACGCGCAAAGCATCGTACCGGTGCCGCGCCCGCGCGTTGTCATTGGCATCCCCTCCGGGGCGACAGAAGTCGAAAAACGCGCCGTGTATGATGCGGCTATGTCGGCAGGCGCGCGCGAGGTGGGGCTGATCGAAGAACCGAAGGCTGCCGCGCTGGGCGCGGGGCTGCCGGTGAACGAGGTACGCGGCAGCATGGTGGTTGACATCGGCGGCGGCACCTCCGAGGTGGCTGTCATCTCGATGGGGGGCATCGTCGTCTCACGCTCTTTGCGTGTGGCGGGCGACGAAATGGATATGGATATCGTTCAATATATCCGCAACAAATACAATTTGCTCATCGGCGAGCGTATCGCCGAGCAAGCCAAAATAGCTGTCGGATCGGCCTATCACCTGCCGGAGGAGAAAACGGTGGTGCTGCGAGGCCGCAATCTGGTATCCGGCCTTCCGGAGGCCATCGAAGTCTCATCGGTTGAGATTCGCGAGGCGATCTCGGGATCGGTGGAAACGATTGTAGATACGATCAAGGATGCGCTGGACGAGACGCCCCCAGAGATCATTGCCGACCTGATGGACACAGGCGTCTGCCTGGCCGGGGGCGGTGGAATGCTCCAGGGCCTCGACCGCCGCTTGAACGATGAGCTGCGCATCCGCGTGTGGGTCGCCGATGATCCGATGAGCTGCGTGGCGCGCGGCGCCGGCATGGTGCTGGAAGATTACGATCACTTGAACCGGTTGCTGGTCGGCCTGGAGCGGAGTAATTCGCGCGGGTCGAAGAAGAAGTAACCGCTGCTAGACTTTCCGAAGTCGGCCAGCCCGAATGACTGGCGGCTTCTTTCGAACCTCACATGTGGAAGTTCACCTCTACCCGCTCTGTACTCACGTTCGTCATCGCGCTGCTGGCGATTGGCCTGATCGTCATGGCGTTGAGCGGCTACCTGGCTCCAATCACCCGCCTCGTTCTGAATCCCATCATCGCTGCGCAAACCTGGCTGTCGACGCGCTACCAGGCAATCCAGGATTTCATCACCACGCCCAGCGACCTGGCCCGGCTACGCCTGCGGAACGCCGAGCTTGAAGCCGATAACGCCCGCCTGCAGGCCCAGGTAATCGAGCTTCAACAGCAAATCGCTGAATACCAGGTTTTGTCCACCCTGCTCGATTATGTGCGCGCCAACCCACAAAATGAGTATGTAACCGCTTCGGTCATTGGGCGGGATACCAGCCCGTTCATGCGGTATGTCATCATCAACCGCGGTTCTGACAATGGGCTGGTGCGCGGTATGCCAGTGATCACTCAGCAGGGATTGGTCGGGCGGATAGCCGCCGTGTCGCCGGGGGCGGCGCGGGTTCAGCTTATCACGGATCCTTCGTCCAGCATCAATATCCGCCTGCAGCAATCCGAAGCGGATGCGGTGCTGATGGGCAGCCTGACCGGCGAATTGATGTTGGATCTGATACCGCAAAGCGATTCGGTTCAAGTGGGCGATCTGGTTCTGACTTCCGGTTTGGGCGGCGAGTACCCGGAGAATTTGCTCATCGGGCAGGTTTCAGGCGTGCGGCAGGTTGAAGCGGCGTTATTCCAAACGGCATCCGTACAGCCGGTGGTAGATTTCACTCAATTGCGCATTGTGCTGGTCATCACCAATTTCCGCCCGATTGATATCACCCCCCTGCTTCCCACACCTTCCGCACCATGAAGCTGGCTGACCACCCATGCCAATCCTCCTGGGTTTCCTGATTCTCGGCGGGCTGACCGTCGTCCAATCGGCCATCGTCAGCCGGATGCCAATGCTGCAAGGCACGGCTGATCTGGTGCTCCTGGCGATAGCCGCGTGGGCGCTCCATAGTCGAGTGACCACGCACTGGCATTGGGCCGTCATCGGCGGGTTGGCAATGGCGATACCATCAGGTGTGCCTTTCGGGGTGTTCCCGGCGGCCTACCTGCTCATGGTCCTGCTGGCGCACCTGCTCCGCCAGCGGGTTTGGCGAGCGCCCATCCTGGCGATGTTCGTGGTAGTATTTGCTGGCACGATGGTTTCCCACGGATTAACTCTACTGACGTTATGGTTCGTGGGAATGCCGCGCCCATTATTCGATTCGCTCAACCTGATTACGCTTCCCAGCCTGTTGCTCAATATCTTGCTGGCAGTGCCAATGTATGTGCTTATCGGCGACCTGGCAAAATGGCTATACCCTGAAGAGATGGAAGTATGAACGAGAATGGTTCGTCTACCTTACATAATAATCTAAATCCCTGGCGCATCACGGCATTCCTGATCGTCATCGGATTGGTATTCCTGGTTTATATCGGTCGTTTATTCCTCTTGCAAGTGGTCAATTATCAAGAATACGCCGCCCAGGCGGAGGAAAACCGCATCCGCGAGATCAACGTGCCTGCCGAGCGCGGCATCATTTACGACCGGAATGGCGTCATCCTGGCGCAGAATATCCCCTCGTACAATATCATCATCACCCCCGCCAACCTGCCCGATGATATCAGCGAGGATCAGCGCATCTTTCGCGAGCTGGCCGTTCTCACCGGGACACCGCTCAGCCAGGGGATTGTAGACCCTCAGCTCGACCCATACGTCGAGTGCAAATCCGACCACGGCATCATCCAAATCGTCGAATACGGGGAAACCTCCGCGCCATTCAGCCCGGTGAAAGTTGCCTGCGACGTGAACCGCAAGATCGCCCAGATCATTCAGGAGAAATCTGTGGATTGGCCAGGCGTTGGGGTGGATGTGACTCCCATCCGAGATTACCCCACCGGGTCGCTGACCGCCAACATCGTGGGGTATCTCGGCCCGATCAACCCTGAAAATAAGGAGCGCTATGTGGCCCTGGGATTTCAAGAAAACCGCGACAAGGTGGGCTACGCCGGCATCGAGGTGGAATTTCAGAATGAACTGGGAGGCCATAATGGTCTGCTCACCGTGGAAGTTGATGGCGCCGGGCAGGTTATGCGCAACGCCCGCGAGCCAGTTCCTGCCAAACCGGGCGACAATGTTCGCCTGACCATTGATACCCGCCTCCAGCAAGCTGCCGAGGCGATCTTGATTGATCAGCTCAATTATTTCAACCAGCGCGTTATCTTCGATGATAAATTGATGACCAGCGGTGTAGTCATCGCCATGAATCCCAAAACCGGCGAAATCCTGGCGATGGTGTCGTACCCGACCTATGAGAACAACCGCATGGCTCGCGAAATTCCATTCTACTACTACGAACAATTGATACAAGACGCGCGCAATCCTCTGCTCAACCACGCCGTTGGCGACCGGCTGCCTGCGGGATCGGTGTTCAAGCTGGTCACGGCGACGGGCGCGTTGAACGAGGGCGTCGTCACACCCGATGACATCATCACGACCCCTGGCAAGATAACGATTGCGAACAAATATTTCCCCAACGATCCGGGGCGGTCGCGTGATTTTGTGGATTGGATCTACAAGGATGGCGCGGCTCCCGAGGGATTCAGAGAACTGGACATTTTCCACGGGATCGCCTTTTCGAGCAACGTGTTCTTCTACAAAGTCGGCGGCGGCTATGAAGACGAAGTCCCTAACGGGGGATTGGGAATTTGCCGTCTTGGAACTTACGCCCGCGCCTTGGGTTACGGCGACGCGCCCGATATCACCCTGCCTGACCGAATCAACGGGCTGATCCCGGACCCCACCTGGAAACGCATCACCCAGGGGGAGAGCTGGGCCACCGGCGATACCTACATTTCGAGTGTGGGCCAGGGCTTCGTGATTGCCACCCCGCTGCAAGTGCTCATGTCGGCAGCAACAATTGCCAATAACGGCAAACTGATGGAACCCACCATCGTCAAAGAAATCCTGGACAGTGAAGGCAATGTCATACAGCCGTTTATTCCCAATCTGCGGTGGGATCTCACCCAGGATGCGGTCATTGACGTTTTTTCGACCGACAGCCTGCGCGGCTGCGAGACGACCGGCGAAAAGAAAACCATCGAGCCGTGGGTCTTTCAGGTTGTGCAAGAGGGGATGCACCTTGCAACCGGCGTCGGCACCCTGGGCGACCTGTCCGACAACGTATCGGGGTTCGACAAGCTGCCGGTATCGGCAGCCGGCAAGACCGGCACGGCTGAGTATTGCGACAAATACGCCTTCGCCAAAGGCTTGTGCGACTACGGCAAATGGCCTTCTCATGCCTGGACGGTGGCTTATGCGCCTTTCGAAGACCCGGAAATCGCCGTGGTGGCTTTCGTGTACAACGGCAACGAAGGCGCGCCGGTCGCCGGGCCGATCGTGCGCATGGTATTGCAATCCTATTTCGAGCTAAAGGCGATTGATGCGGCAGCGGAGAGGCCGTGAGTCCGCCCACAAGGGGCTAGGCTACATGCACCAATCGTAGTCTAGGGCCTTGCGCCCGTTTTGCGCCGTCTTGCGCTCGCCTATGCTATAATCCGAACATGCGTCCGAAAGTCGAGATCAAAGGCATCCGTGAAGGATTATTGGTCACCTTAGGGGAGGGGGAGTGGCCTGAATTGCAAAGCACGTTGGTGGAGAATATCCAGCATCGGGTTGATTTTTTCCGCGGGGCGCGCGTCGCGCTGGATGTGGGGAACCAGATCCTTCACGCCGTCGAGCTTTCCCGGCTGCGGGATATGCTCTCTGAGCAGGGCATCGCCTTGTGGGCGGTGTTGAGCAACTCGCCCACCACCGAGCAGACCGCACAAACCCTCGGGCTGGCGACCCGCCTTTTCAAGCCACACCCCGAACGGCCAGCGCCCTCGGTGGATACCACGCTCGATGGAGAAGCCGCCATTTTGGTGCGCCGCACCCTGCGCTCCGGCATCAAGCTGCAACATCCCGGCCACGTGATCGTCATCGGCGATGTCAACCCTGGGGCGGAGATCGTCGCCGGGGGAGATGTGGTTGTGTGGGGCAGGCTGCGCGGGACGGTTCACGCCGGGGCGGAGGGCAACTTACAATCGGTGGTCTGCGCGCTGGATTTATCTCCCACTCAGTTGCGCATCGCCGGAAATATCGCCATCACCCCTCAGCGGCGGGGCAAACCCCTGCCGGAGATAGCACGCTGGGTTGATGGGCATGTGATTGCTGAAACCTGGAATCCTGGAAAGTAGGGCTGGAGCATGGTCGCTAAAGTTGTAACAGTCAGTTCTGGCAAGGGCGGCGTTGGCAAAACGACCGCCACTGCCAATATGGCCGCCGCGCTGGCTGCCGGCGGGCAGAAAGTTGTTTGTATTGATGGCGACATTGGATTGCGCAATCTGGATGTCGTCATGGGATTGGAAAATCGGATCGTTTACGATATTGTAGACGTGGTGGAAGGCCGCTGCCGATTGCGGCAGGCGATGATCCGGGATAAACGTCTCCCGGAGCTTTACCTGATCCCGGCGGCGCAGACGCGTGACAAGAATGCGGTCTCACCCAGCGACATGGTGCGCCTGTGCGATGATCTGCGCACCGACTCGGATTGGATTTTGATCGATTCGCCAGCGGGCATCGAGCGGGGGTTCCGCAACGCTATTGCGCCCGCCGACATCGTGGTGGTGATCACCAACCCCGAAGTCTCGGCGGTGCGCGACGCCGACCGCGTGATCGGGCTGGTAGAAGCCGAGGAAAAAGGTCCGGCGCGCCTGATCATCAACCGCATCAAACCAGAGATGGTGCGGCGCGGCGAGATGCTGACCACCGAGGATGTGCTGGAGCTGTTGGCGATAGATTTGTTGGGGATCGTGCCAGAAGACGAACGGGTGGTGGTAAGCACCAATCGCGGCACGCCGATCGTTCTGGATGGGAAGAGCCTGGCAGGACAGGCTTTTCGCAACATTGCGCGCCGTTTACAGGGAGACTCTGTGCCTTTTCTCGAGCTGGATAACCAAGGCGGTCTCTTAGGGCGCATCAAGGGCCTGTTCCGGCCAGGAGGCGACTGATATGTCTGGTTTTCTCGACCGATTGATGGGGAAGGACCACCGCAGCGCCAACCAGGCCAAAGAACGTCTCAAGCTGGTGCTGGTTCACGACCGCACCGATCTGGCCCCCGGCAAGCTGGAAGCGCTCAAAGACGAGCTGATCGCCGTCATTTCGCGCTATGTCGAGATCGAGCCGGATGCCGTGCGGGTCGAGATGGAGCAGGAAGGCCGCCAGCAGCGGTTGATCGCGGATATTCCTCTACGAGCCGCCGCCCAGCGCAGGCGGAGAGGGTAAAAGCCGCGCTTGTCCACTTCCAACTGGCGACATTTCGATTTTTGGCTGTTGGGGGCGGTGGCGATCCTGACGATTTTTGGCATCGCCATGATCAACTCCACGGTAGCCGGGAATATCGAGCTGACTGAGGCCAACCTGCCGCAGCGGCAGTTGATCTTCGCGGTGGTTGGGTTCATCGTCATTTTCATTGTCGCGGCGGTGGATTACCACCTGTGGTCTTCGATCAGCGGGCCGATGTATATCATCACAGCCGTGTTTCTGGGCGTGCTGACCATCGCCGGGCAGGCGCTGTATGGCTCGGCGCGCTGGTTCGACACCGGGGTGATTCTCATTCAACCCTCCGAACTGGCAAAAATCGTCGTCATCCTGGTGCTGGCCGACTTTTTCACCCGCTACCAGGCCAGGATCGGCGACCTGCGCTGGATCGCTCTCAGCCTGGCTTACACCATCGGCATCGCCATCTGGATCGTGCTCCAGCCCAATCTGAGCACATCCATCGTCATCATGGTGCTGTGGTTTGCCCTGCTGTGGGCAGCGGGGCTGAAAGTCAAACATCTGATCCTGTTTGCCGTGCTGGGGGTGATTTCTCCGATTGCCGGCTACCCGTTCATGCAGGAATATCAGCAAAAACGCATTATCAACTTTATTCTGCCCGATCCCAACGCCCGCCACGGCGACACTTACAATATCGAGCAGGCGTTGATCAGCATCGGGTCGGGGGGATGGTTCGGGCAGGGCTATGGCTTCGGCACGCAGGTGCAGTTACGGTTTCTGAAGGTGCGCTGGTCCGATTTTATTTTCTCGGCCATGGCGCAAGAATTTGGTTTTGTGGGTATCATGGTGATGTTTGCGCTGCTGCTGTTCGTGGTGTATCGCTGCCTGCGGGCGGCGCGCCTGTCACGCGACACCTATGGCGCGCTAATCTGCTACGGGGTGGCTACTTTGCTGGCTTTCCAGGGCATCGTCAACATCGGCGTCAATCTCAAGCTGCTGCCCGCCACCGGACTGCCGCTACCGTTCATCAGCTACGGCGGCAGTTCGCTGTTATCCTTGCTGTTGGGGATTGGATTGGTGGAATCCGTCATTTTAAGGCACAAATCGTTGGAGTTTTAGCATATTGGGTGAAGAGGCTAAAATGGTGGATTTGACCGGCAAAGAAATCGGACCGTACCGGATACGAGACGAAGTCGGCCGCGGCGGGATGGCAACCATCTATCGCGCCGAACAGGTCTCGATGGGCCGCGAGGTAGCCATTAAAATCCTTCACCGCAGCCTGATCGAACAGGATAAAACGTTCCTGGAGCGATTCTTCCGTGAGGCGCAAATCGTCGCTCACCTTCAACACCCATACATCTTGCCGGTCTATGATTTCGGTGAGAGCGACGGCGCGCCGTACATCGTGATGGGTTACATGGGTTGGGGGACGCTGGCAGACTATATCCGCCAACAGAAACAGATGCGGATCAGCGAAGTCGTGCGGATGATCCGCCAGATGGCCGAGGCGTTAGATTATGCTCACCAGCAAGGGGTGATCCATCGGGATTTCAAACCCGGCAACGTTCTGCTCGACGCGCCAGGCAACGTTTACCTGGCCGATTTTGGATTAGCCAAATCTAGCCAGAGTCACCAGCTTACGGTCTCCGGGATCATTGGCACCCCCGATTACATCGCTCCCGATTGGACCGCCGGGGGCGGCGACTCGCCGACGGTGGATATCTACGCCCTGGGAGTCACACTCTACCAGATGTTGACGGGAGAATTGCCATTCCGGGCTGACACGCCGATGGGTGTGCTGCTGGCCCATGCGAACGCCCCCATACCCAATGTGATCGGCAAACGCCCTGACCTGCCCGAAGCTGTACAAAGCGTAATCAACACGGCGCTGGCAAAGTCGCCCGCGCAGCGTTATGCCAGCGCCGGTTCATTAGCCGACGATTTAGCAGCGGCGGTCGAGGCTGGCTCGCGTTTCAATATCACACCTATCTCGCCCCCATCGGCGATCCAGCCGCCATTTTTCTCTTGCGAGCACATGCGCCTGAACTTACTGGCTGCCAAAGATGTGCTTGGAACAGAACAATTCAACGGTATCCTAATCGTGGCGGGGCTGGAAGAATTTATTGAATGCCTCCCCCCAGACGACCTGAAGCTCAATTTCCCGGTCGAGAAATACAGCCAGCTCTGGCACGCTATCTACGAGATATACGGCTCACGCGGTCTGCGGGCAGTTGGACGAATGGCCGGCGAGGGCGTTCACTTTCACTCGATAACGACGCCCGTAGGCAAAATCCGGCGACAGGCTGCCCAGGCGCTGCTTAAAATGATGCCGCTCGAAGAAAAGGTGCGCACCGGCCTCAAATTCCTGGCGCGAATTTTCCCCGACCAGGGCATCGAAACCGATGAGACAGACACCCACTGGATCTGGCGTGTTCGCTATTGTCCAAACTGCTGGGGCTGGAAGACGAAGGATTCGGTGTGCTATTCATGGATCGGGTATCTCCAGGCAGAAATCGCCTGGGGATCGGATGGCATGAATTTTCGCATCGTCGAGACAGAGTGCCGCGCCAAAGGCGACCCTGCCTGTGTGTTTTTAATCGAGAAAAAGCCAGTTTAGTGACAGTGCGATCCAGCCACTCGGAGGAACATGATGTATTCATATACGCCGCGACGCGAAGTTCGAAAGCGCAATCCCACTTATCTTGGAATGACCGGCGCTCAAATCTCTATTCTTGCAAGTATGGCGCTGGCGCTGGTATGCGTTTGCGCCGTTGGCGTATGGCTGTACGTTTCAGTTAGCGCTCCCCCTTCGAGCGAGGTCAAACCGCCCACAGCAATAGCTCAGGCGAATGCTACGCAAGTTCCCACTGATGCCTCTACCCCTACCCTTACCCCTCCTCCCAGTCCAACGCCAACCCCACTCCCTTCGCCCACACCGATTCCGGGTTGGAAGAAGCTTGAGGGCGGCGGCGCTGCGATTTGGCTGCCTGAGAGTTACATTGGCGGCAATCCCAGCACGGATAAACAGGCCATTCTTCAGCAGATCGAGGGTTTGGGGGCAGATTTCGAGATGGATGAAGGATATTGGGAAGTTCAATTGTTCGGGGCAGCGACCAACGCTATATGGGCCATTGATTCGAACATGGGCAATACTTACGTGTATACGATTGTGCGGATTATGAGTGAGCCTGTGAGAGATCTCGACTATTCGTTGGATTCTCTGCTGACAGAAATATCGAATGGTTTGCCAACTGATAATTACGTTGTTGACCGCAGAACCCTGATTCTGGATCAACGCGAAGTCGGGCGTCTTTTCGTCGAACATCCCCTCATCGTAGATGAGATAAGGGTGGAAGTAAAATTCGCACTCTACGCGCTTCAATCTGGAAGCAATATCTGGCTACTTGGTTTTACGACAGGCAAGGAGGTTTTCGATGATCGCATGCCTGTTTTCGAGATGAGCGTCCGTACCTTTATCGCCAACCCCTGACCGCATCACCGTATCGCCGAATCACTGTTGCACTGGAGCACACTTATGACCCCCGTCCGCGTTCGCTTCGCCCCCTCCCCCACTGGCCGCACCCACCTCGCCAGCGGGCGCACCGCACTCTACAACTACCTGCTGGCCCGCCAGACCGGAGGCCAGTTCATCCTGCGCATCGAAGACACCGACCAGAAACGCTACGTCCCCGGCTCAGAGCAAGAATTGATGGACAGCCTGCGCTGGCTAGGCCTCGAATGGGACGAAGGCCCCGATGTGGGCGGCCCCTACGCGCCATACTACCAGACCGGCCGGCGCGAAATCTACCAACAATATGCCCGCCAGTTGATCGAGCAAGGGCAGGCCTTTTATTGCTTCTGCACCCCCGACCGGCTGGAAAAAGTCCGCCAGGCGCAGCAGCAGCGCAAAGAGACGCCGCATTACGATGGCTTCTGCCGCAACCTCGACCCCGGCGAAGCTGCCCGGCGAGTGGCAAACGGCGAGCGCCACGTCGTGCGCTTCAAGATGCCCAAAGACGGCTCGATCACCGTCCGCGACCGGCTGCGCGGCGACATCACCGTCGAGAACGCCATGCTGGACGACAGCGTGCTGATCAAATCCGATGGGCTGGCGGTGTATCACCTGGCGGCCATGGTGGACGATCAACTCATGGGCATCACCCACGTCTTTCGCGGCTCCGAGTGGCTGTCCACATTCCCATTGCACGGGCACATCATCCGCGCCTTCGGCTGGACGCCGCCGGAATTCGTCCACCTTTCGATCCTGCTCAAACCCAGCGGTAAGGGCAAGATGAGCAAACGCGACACCGCCGCCGCCATGCAGGACGGGCATTCGATCTATATCAAGGACCTACGAGACCTGGGTTATACCCCCGAGGGCGTCGTCAACTGGATTGCCCTGATGGGCTGGAGCTACGATGACGCCGCTGAATTTTTCACTATGCCGGACCTCATCGAAAAATTCAGCATCGAGCATCTCAACCCCTCCCCCGCGGCGATCAATTTCACCAAGCTCGACTATTTCAACGGCCTGCACATCCGCGCCCTGCCGGTTGATGAATTAGCGCGGCGCATCCAGCCCTATTTGCCAGAAGGCGACCTCGCCACGCTCCAGAAAATTGCCCCCATCATCCGCGAGCGGTTGGTGACGCTGGATGATGCGCCCCAATGGGCGGGCTTCTTCTTCCGGGAGACGGTCACACCCTCCGTGGCCGACCTGACCCCCAAGGGCATGACCCCCGCCGAAGGGGCCGCGGTCGCCCGGAAGTGTCTCTCCATCATCGAATCCCTCCCCAATGTCAGCCACGAGACCGCCGAGCCGCCGCTGCGAGCGCTGGTCGAAGAAACAGGTCTCAGCGCCGGGCAGGTATTTGGCATCCTACGTGTCGCCGTCACCGGCCAGACCGTCAGCCCGCCGCTCTTCGAGAGCATGGCCATCATCGGGAAAGAGAAAGTGGTCGAGCGGGTGAGGCAGGCGATTGGGCTGTTGGAACAGCTCGGATGAGACAAGGCCAGCGGTGATCGCCGATGCTCGTGGCGGACTATCGTCCGCCACTTATAATCGAGTGAAAACGATCAGTAAGCGCCAATCGGCGGGGACTATCGTCCCCTTGGAGCACTAAGGTCGCAGCAAGCCCTAAGGAGCCAGACGAATATTCCCATGAACACCCTCCTCGCCATCTGCGCCCGGCTGGCGGACAATGATCTAATCGCCGCCGAGTGCGAAAATCTCACTGGCGGGCGGCCTGACTCGGAGGGGATTGCCATTTGCCAGCGGCTCGATCTCATTCCCCGCGCGGCCTATGTTACCACCGGGCTGCGCTGCCTGGCTGAGGGGGAAACTCTCGGCGAGCTGACCAACACGATTGCGCGCACGAATACCCCCGCAGAGGGTTTCCGAGTTGAATTTCTGCGACTGTCGCCGCGCCTGCCGGTGCGCAAGCCGGAAGCCATCCTGGCTGTGGCGAATGCACTCGACGCCAATCCTAATCTCGATGCTCCCGCCCACCGCTTCCTGGTTGTCGCTCGCGAAAAAGGTTTCCTGTTCGGCGAAATTCTGGCCGAGAACGCACATTCGTATCAGCGCCACGCTGATAAGCCATATCGCACTTCCAGCTCGATGCCCTCCCGGCTGGCGCGCGCCCTGGTCAACCTGGTTTCCCCTCCGGCCCAGACGATTCTCGATCCCTTTTGCGGCACCGGCTCGATCCTGCTCGAAGCGTGCGCCTTCGGGCTGCCGGCGCGCGGGGTGGACTCGAATCCGAAGATGGCCGGCATGACCCGCCGCAACCTGGCGCACTTCGGCTACTCGGCGATTGTTGAACAGGGAGATATGATCGAGCACCACGGCGCGGCCGATGCCATTGTCACCGATTTACCCTACGGGCGATTTCTGGAAAAGATGGATAAAGCCAGCTTGCTGCCATTACTGGCCCACGCCGCAGAGCTGGCTCCACAGGCAGTCTATCTGACCGAGCAGGATATTTCCCCCTGGCTGAGAGAAGCCGGATACCGGGATGTGCAACTGATCCACGTTCGCAAGCGAGCGGGGATGAGCCGCTACGTGCATCGAGCGCGGGTATAAAACAGGGGATCGGGATCAACCCTGGAACCAAACGATCATTACAGCCAGAATGATCGCCGCCACACTGACCGCCAGCATCAAAACTCCACAACCAATCCGCCCGAGACGGTTTAGATTTTGGGGCGGCGCAGAACTGCGCCAGAACCTGCCATCCCATCGCAGCCATTGCCCGCGCGTCGGATCGAATGACCACAGATTGCCGCGCCGGTCACGAGCTTGCAGGCGCTGCTGGACTTGCGCCAGCATATTGGGCTGAAGCTGGCCCGCCTGGAAGCGCTGCTGCCAGACCCGCCCTTCATTCTGCACCGCGGCCAGCGAGCTTTCGACCGGGCGCAGCGCCAGGAAAACACTCCAGCCCGCTCCCGCCAGCCCAACCAATGCAATCGCCCCTCCCGCGAGATAAATCCAAATAGCCGAATTTGGCTGGCTCACGACCGGAGGTGTTTCTTTTTCCACGGTGACCATGCCCGAGGCGCTGGCCGATTGGCCTTGAGCATCCCGCCCGGTGACAGTCAGCGTATGTGCGCCAGGAGCCAGATAAGCTTTCAGAAGCCTTCCCTGGCCCACTTGTTGCCCGGATTCATCGCTCCAGACCAGGGCAGTATCAGGCAGATCGCCCTCCTCCGGGTCGTAGCCATAAGCCGAGAGGATCACCGGCTGGGTTTCAGTAAACGCCGTCCCCCAGGGCAAATAAACAGCGACTTCCGGCGGGCGGTTTGGCGCTGCGATGGGATTTGAGGCAACCGAGGCTTCGTTCAGCCCATCACTGACGACGACCCGGAACTGGGCATTGCCGCCGGGCAAAAGCGCTGGTTCGATCTCGATCTGGGAGGCGGTCAAATCCTGGGCGAGCACCTGCCACGTTTGCCCGCCATCCCCAGTGTAGTAGACCGACGAACGCAGTGCGTCGCCATCAGCATCCTGAGCCGACCAACTCAACGAAATCGTGGCGGCAGACAGATCGGGCACAACCGGTAAGGTTATTTCGGGGGAATTCGGAGAACGTCCAAGGCTGGCTAAACTGACGCCGGCGCGGCTCAGGCGAACTTCGTGAACAAGGTTGAAGACATTACCAGGGCCTTCCAACGGGATCGTAACCAGGAAAGGCACCTGCTGGTCAATATCGAGGGGGTAAGTGTTGAACTCCACCATACCGGCGCTATTGCCCAGGTTGTCGAGCGCTTCGAGGCGGTATTCGCCGGCGGCGCTGGAAGGTATATCGAAATGGCTTAAGCGGTCTACGGTCTGGATAACGGCATTGCCTTGCGCATCGAGATAGCCCATCACCAACAGGGCAGGGCCATCCATCTCGGTTGGTGCAACCTCTTGTGTTTTGGGAATATCATTCAGGCTGGCCACCTCTACCGGGTGGGCAACCCTCCCCTGCTGAGTGAGGCGATCCAGAATAGCATTCCAGGTGTCGGCGTTCACCCAATATTGGGTGGCCGGATAACCCAGACCAGCGTTACCCATGAAGTTGTAATATTCTCTTTGGGCTTTGCCGGTGACCGCCTGCGGATCGAATATCTTTCCATTTTGCCAAATCAACGTGGACTGAATTAAAATGCCGAGGTTATCATCGTACTCATCATTGCGGTCGAAATGGTGGCCGATCTCATGGGCGGTGTTGATGAAATTTTCGGCTGAGGTTATGGCCGCACGGTCCAGCTCGGCGCGGCCTCCCGAGATCCAGCCAAACCCTTCGGAAGTCCAGTCCATCCATTTCAACCAGGTTTTCGAGCCGCGCCCGTACAGCCAGCCTTCGGTGCTGCTGCCAAAGGTATGGTCGGGAAATACGCCTACAGCCATATCGGCGCGCGGCGCGTTGCAGGGGACAATGGGACGCGTGTCGCCATTGGGCAGGGCCTCCCGGCAGCGGTTGTTGTTAAATTGAGTCAGAGTTTTAGCAACCGCCACGCTGACCGAAATTTTGCTGGATGTACCCGGCAAAACCAGGTAACTGCCGCCCACGCGCGCCACCCGTGGCACCGGGTAAACTTGCTGCAAGTACTGAACTGCCTCGCCAGCGAATTTGTTCAACTCGGAGATGCCGATGACGCTGGCACCGCCGGGCCAGACGCGCGTGAACAAAAGCCGCATGGGGCGGGAGGCATAAGTGGTGAAAGATAAATCTATGCGATCGTTGAGCAGGTTGAGATCGTCCACCGGCGCGCCGACTGTCTCGGCGTGAAGGGAAATCGTATGCTCAGTCGTATTTCCCTCGGGGAAAAGCGAGGCCGGCAAGACGAATTCGATGGCCGGTCCAACCCTATCGGTTTTCTGAGCGGTGAACAAGCCGTCTACCGTGATGGACAACTGGCATCCGATCTCCGTTGGGCCGTAGGGAGGTGGCCCAACCCAATAGGGTTTGACCACCAAGGCCACATCCCGCCCACTGATCAGTTTGCCGCCTTGCACCGCCTGGAGCAGAATAACAGCATTCTCGATGGATAGATCTCCTGAGACCGGGGTCTCGCCGGGCCGCAAGGTCGCCGTTGGCGTCTCGGTAGGAGCCGGCTTATTCGTCGGGGCAGGAGTCTCTGTGGGCAGAGGGCTATTATCGAAGGCATAGACGGTGATCGTTCCTTTGGAAGGCCAATACCCATATAACGCGCCATCGAAGTAAACATCCTGACCCCAGGCGAAGATGCGATATTGCCCGGCTGGCCAGGCAGCCCAGCCGCTATTGTATGGAACTTTGCTTGCCCATTGAGGATCGAACGGCGGTCCTTCCAGAATACCTTTTTTGGTTGTTGTGCCTGTGGACGGCACATTCAGGGAATTCCATTTACCGGCCGCGTCGAGCTGTTGAACGACAACGCCAAGGGTTCCCGGATAAATATCGTCCATTACCCGATGAATTTCGAGCGCCAGCCAGGTTTCAGCCGGGAGCGAAAATTCGTAGGTGCGGATCGTATCGGGCCAGATCGCCTCGAGGGTCTGCACGGGTGTGCCGGAAGGCGCGTTACACGGCAGCCATCCTTCCTGCGGATAGTAAACCTTACCATAACACGCGGGAATATCAACGCTATAGGTGGCTAGAATTTGGCTTGGGATGTAATACGGGGTGGGGGTGGGCGGTTGTTGTGCGATGCCCGAGGCTGAGGGAAATAAACCCGATGAAACCAATATTCCGGCGAGGGCGATCAAGCATCGAAGGTATTTCCCTTTCGCAACCATCATCCACCTCCCTATTTGTAAGCAAAGATTACATCGGCGTTATTACGATGCTGTCTGAGATGCTCCTCTACTTTGATGATACAGGAAAAAAACGTCGAAAGCAATAACTATTTATCAAGGCAAGCTAGTAGATGGATCACTCCCCGCGGTACTCGATCACGCTGATGGGGATGGTGAGGCCCGCAAGGGACAGGGTGATTTCCCGGGATTTAACGCCGGCCTCGGGGGGGATGCGCTTCATCGCTTCCTGAGTGACGAGGATTTCGCCCGCGTTGCCAATATCTTCCCCCATCTTGCAAGCCCGGTTGACTGCATCGCCAAAACAATCTTGCTGGCCCACGATCAATATCCTGCCGAAATCAATCCCGCACGAGATGCGGATATCCAGCTCGTCGGGGGTCAGCAGGTTGGCCGCGTCGAAAGCCAACTGCATGGCAATCGCGGCCCGGATGGCAGAATGCGGCTCCGGGAAGACGGCGAAGCAGTTGTCGGCTTCGAACTTGACCACTCTTCCGCCGTGGCTCTTCACCACCGGGGCAGCCGTCAACTGCATCCGCCGCACCATCGAGAGATAATGAACAATGCCGTATTTGCGCGAGAGCAGCGAAAAGCCCGACATATCCAGCACGAAAACAGCATACTCCGCGCCAAATTCTTCCCACAATAACTTCTCGGTGCGATGGCGGTCATCGGGATCGGTTTGCTGCGAGTAGGCGAGCAATAAATCTTGAAACAGGCTGGGTGAATGTTCGTCCATTGGTTTTCTCCCGAGGCTGGCTGAACGGTTTAATCGCAAAAATCTAAATCTGAGTATAGCACAAACGTCATCCAATCTGGGAAGTGCATCGGAAAACCATTGGGTAAGCCCCCGGGGGTTCAATAACTCCGGGAGTCTCTGCTGCCGCCAGTAGTTTTACGCGATACTCCCAGTCGGAGTGAGTCGTAAACTGCTTTGAGCTTGACATAAAGGGAATCTCTGTTATACTTTCATTCATCGTTAAAATTATTTTTAATGCTCTGGAGAATTTTAATGGACGACAAGAATCCTTTCATCATCCAGGATCGCGAGACGCTCAAAGTGATGGCCGATCCCCTGCGGCATCAGATCATCGAGCTATTGATTGATTCGCCGCAAACGATCAAACAAGTGGCTGATAAGCTTGGGTTAGCCCCCAGTAAGCTGTATTATCATTTCAATTTGCTCGAAAAACACGGCTTACTCAAGGTGATGGAGACGCGGATGGTCTCCAATCTCATGGAAAGAAGCTATCAGGCTGTCGCATCCTGCTTTGAATTGGCTCCCGGCTTGCTCACCACCAGCACGGATGAAGGTAAGGCGGCGGTGAACGAGGCCATCGTCAGCACAATTGACGCCACACGCGATGATATTTTGCGCAGCCTGCAGGCGCGGTACTTCCAGTTGGAGCAAGGCGCGCCGGCTCAACCGCGCCGGATGATGCTCACCCGGCAGGTGAGACGCATCCCCGAAACGCGCGTCACTGAATTCCAGGAGCGATTGGAGACCTTGCTTAAAGATTTCACTGATGCCGAATCCCCTCCCGGCGCCCCAGAAACGCGCGCGTACGCCATAATGGTCGCCTTTTACCCGAACTTTTACTTCGAGGAAACCCCCAATGGCTGAAACTACCTTACAAAACGTGCCTATGACGCAGCCGAAAGATTTGCGTGTCTTTCTCACCATTTGGGCCGGGCAGTTCATCTCGATGCTCGGATCGGGCTTGACCAGTTTCGCCATCGGGGTGTGGATTTTCCAGAAAACCGGTCAGGCGACACCCTTTGCGCTGACCATTCTGGCGGGATCGCTGCCGCGCCTGCTGCTTTTGCCCCTGGCCGGGTCGCTGGCCGACCGATGGAACCGCAAGGCGCTGATGATCCTTGGCGATACGGGAAACGCCATCACCACACTGGCGTTATTCATCCTGCTGCTGGGGGGAGACTTGCAAACCTGGCACATCTACTTGCTGGTCATTATCGGTGCGACCTTTTCGGCTTTCCAGGAGCCGGCCTATACCGCTTCCATCAGCATGATTGTTCCCAAAAAAGACCTGACCCGCGCCAACGGTATCGCCCAAACCGCACAGGCGGTCGAGTCCATCATCACACCGTTCATCGCAGGCGGGCTATTCGTCGCCATTGGGATGCGCGGCATCATCATGATTGATTTCGTCACCTACTTCTTTGCCATCGGCGCTCTAATTATCGTGCGCATCCCGCAGCCAGCTCTTTCTGAACAAGAGCAGAAACAAAAAGGCCAGATGTGGCAGGATATGGTTGTTGGCTGGAATTATTTGCGTGCGCGCCGCGGGCTGTTCTGGCTGGTCTGGTATTTCGCGATGGTCAACTTTGTGCTGAATTTTGCGTCCGTATTGACCGGCCCGATGATTCTGTCAACGCATTCGGCCAGTTCTCTCGGTTTTGTGCAGACCATGGTCGGCATCGGCCTTCTGCTCGGCAGTTTTCTCATCTCGACCTGGGGCGGCCCCAAGCAAAATCGTGTTCCGACGCTGATCGGCTGCATTACAATTTCCACCATCGGGGTTTTGATCGCTGGTCTGAACGACTATCTGGCTTTCCCCGCGGTTGGCTTCTTTTTACTGATGTTGTTCATCCCCATGGCCTCGAGTATGAGCCAGGCGATCTTCCAAACCAAAGTCGCCCCCGAGGTGCAGGGACGGGTCTTTGCCATGCGTGCGCTGATTTCACGCTCGATGATGCCGATCGCTTTCTTGACGTCAGGTCTTCTAGCCGATAAGATTTTCGAGCCGTTGATGCGAGAGGGCGGCGCGCTGGCAAGTTCGATCTTTGGTACCATACTTGGCGTTGGAAGCGGGCGCGGCATTGGATTGATGTTTGTCACTGCTGGCGCGGTGGGAATTGTCGTCAGCGCAATCGTCTTTCTAACCCCCCGCATACGCCACCTCGAGACAGAGATTCCCGACGCGCTGTGATCGGTTCATCTCGAACGGGGGAAAGCGGGGCTTTCTGCGCCGGATGATCTGAAGCCGATCAGGTTGCTTTATAATAAGCCATGCCTTATACCATCTCTTAAGCCAGTTCTCCGCGTTACCGCGCTCGTCCGCGCACAGCTTGATTTTATGGCGATGAGGTTTTACCTGAATGGATCATATCCCGTCAGTGATTGAGGTTGATCGGATCGCGCTGTTGAGTGATCCGGTCTCTCGCAACCTGCAAATCACGCAATGCTATCATGAGCTGTCGTTAGCGATGGCTCAGCGTACCTGCAATGACGCCAACTGGTGTACCTTCGCAACCTGGGCCTCCAAACAAGCCGGGCAAACGATTCGCAAGGAGGATCTCAAGCGAGCATTGGAAGCCGCCCTGGCGACCGCGCCAGCCACAATGGCTGCGTCAGCAGACGTCGCCAGCACAGCCCGACAGATTAGCGTCCGGCAAGATGTTGACCAGATCCGCCAAAAGGCATGGGAAGCGATGAATCCCCTGGCTGCGATTGATCGAGCCAGCGCGGCAGTCGCACGGGGCAACCAGAAAGTGTTTGCGGAGATCGGGCGCGAGTTTGCCCGCTTCATCGCCGCCTGTCGGGATGACGCGGCTTTCGATCCCGACAACATCGCTCGCTTTTGCGCTGCCCTGCAACCAGGCGATCCACCCGATGGACAGCGCTACCTGCGACAGGCTTTCATGCGCTACTATCAGGCGTTCTTCGAGACCGAGGCAAAAACACGCGTCGAGCTGATGCTGCTCGCCAACCTTGAAATCGGGTTTCACGAACAGACCCGTTTGCAGCCAGAAATCGCCGAAGCGCTCGACGCCTGGCTGGTTGATCCCGAGCAGTTTACGCGCCGCCTGATCGGTCTCCTTTTCCCTTATCGCAGTTGGCTTGTCTATGCCCTTTTAATAATCAGGCGCATTCTCAAACAATCCACCCAATTCGATACCGCCATCAGCCGGCTTATCGCCGTCGCACGGCAGCAAGTCCGCTGGTTGTTGACCGAGCACATGATGTTGCTAAACCTCCCGCATGGGATCCGCCTCCGGCTGGGCGATGATTTGAGCGCCGGATTCCCCGAAGTTCTCCGGCAGATTACCAGTCCCGATTTGTGCATCCTTCTGGATCAGATTGATCCTACCCCTGACAGCCTGAGCGAGTCAGGCGCGGCTGATTGGGCCGACTTGCCCGACCGGCTCCATTTCATCGTAGATTTGTTTCGCTGCTACGAGGAAACGCCGGATTTATTGGGGCCGCCGTTCTCACCCGATCAGGTTACTGAAATCAAGGCTGGCCGGATACCCAGCGGGCCGCTTTGACAAGGTAAAAAGCTGGAGATAACTTCATCTCACAGCATCTCCAATATCTCATCGAGACTGGCGGCGAGGATGTGGCCGCGCTCGGCACCGATTTCGACGGCTTTACCACACCACCCGAGGATCTCGACAATGTCTCGTATATGTACCGGCTGACACAGCGCCTGGTCATTGACGGCCATAGTGAAACGCTCATCAAGAAAATCCTGGGCGAAAATGCACTGCGCGCCGTCCGCCAGGGATGGGGTAAATAAGCCTGATTTTGCCTTTCGAATTTCCCCCTTGCCGGGATGCCGTTTTTCCAGTATCCTATTGATACTGGACTGAACCTATCATATTTACAGGTAAATCAAGCGAGGAAACAATGAAAACCGTCAACCAAATCTTACGCACCAAAGGCACACACATTTGGGCTATCGAGCCAAATGCCACCGTTTTCGAGGCGCTGCAACTGATGGCCGATAAGGAAATCGGCGCAGTGCTGGTGATGCAGGCCGGGCAAGTCATCGGCATCCTTTCTGAGCGGGATTATGCCCGCAAGATCATCCTGGAAGGCAAATCATCGAAGGATACTTTCGTTCGTGAGATTATGACAGCCAAAGTAATCGCCGTTCATCCCAAAACCACCGTCGAGGAGTGCATGGCGCTGATGACGGATAAACACATCCGTCACCTGCCCGTGATAGATGATTACGAAATCATGGGCGTCATCTCCATCGGCGACGTGGTCAAAGCCATCATTGAAGAACAAAGTTTTATGATTGACCATCTGACCAGCTACATCACCGGACGTTGATTCGAAACCCAGAGATAGAGCTGCTCTTTCAACCAGCAGCTTCTTGCGTGCCTTTGACGCCATCGCGGCCAAATGGGACGAGGCCGCCCATCGGTGATCCTCGACCGGATGTCATTTTAACCCGGCTGAGGCGCCAACCCGCCGACGGGGGTACACTTGCATCCACCGAACGGTATAATGGCAGCTATGTTGACACCGCTCTCGCTTCGCCGTATCGTCGCTGTCTGGTGGCCGTTGGCCGCAAGCTGGCTACTGATGGCCGCCGAGCTACCCGCCTTGAGCGCGGTCATTGCCCGGCTGGCCGAGCCTGAAGCTCACCTGGCAGCTTATGGAGGCATCGTCTTCCCGTTGGCATTGATCTTCGAGTCGCCCATCATTATGCTGCTGGCAGCCTCCACCGCTTTGAGTAAAGATTGGGCCTCGTACCGGTTGGGTTATCGCTTCATGATGATAACCAGCGCCATCTTGACAGCCATACATGTGTTGGTAGCGTTCACGCCGCTGTACGATATCGTCGCCCGGGAGCTTCTGGGCGCGCCCGAGGCGACCCTCGAGCCAGGGCGAATCGGGTTGATGTTGATGACCCCCTGGACGTGGTCCATCGCCTACCGGCGCTTCCACCAAGGCGTGTTGATCCGCTTCGGGCGCAGCCAAGCGGTCAGCGTGGGCACAGTCATCCGCCTGGGAGCCGATCTACTCGTATTGGCGGCCGGGTATGCAATCCACACACTGCCGGGGATAGCTGTAGCGACTGCGGCGGTCGCCGCTGGCGTCATTTGTGAGGCTGTCTTCATCGGTTTAATCGTGCGCCCGGTGTTGAAGGGTGGGCTGCGAGAAGCCCCTCCAGTCGAGCCGCCGCTGACTCTGCGCGCTTTCTTCGCGTTCTATATCCCGTTGGCGTTGACCTCGCTCATTATGCTGCTGGCGAATCCCTTAGGGAGCGCGTCACTCAGTCGTATGCCGCAGGCGCTGGCATCGCTGGCCGCCTGGGCGCCGCTTACCGGTCTGATTTTCATATTCCGCAGTATGGGCATCGCTTACAACGAGGTGGTGGTGGCGCTGCTCGATGAGCCGGAGGCAGCACATCAGTTACGGCGTTTTACCACACTGCTGGCTTTGGCGACCACCGGCTTGCTCCTGCTTATGGCAGCCACGCCCCTTTCGATGGTATGGTTTGGGAACTTATCCGCGCTCAGGCCAGACCTGGCAGAGTTAGCGAAGATAGGATTATGGTTCGCCCTGCCGCTGCCCGCGTTGAGCGTGATGCAATCCTGGTACCAGGGAGCTATCCTGCATGGGCGACGCACAGGCGGCCTCACAGAGTCGGTGATAATTTATTTGATCGTTTACGCCATATTGGCGGGCGCTGGCGTAGCCTGGGGGCAGACAACTGGCCTGTATGTTGGTCTGGGGGTACTCACTCTGGCCACCCTGGCACAAACCGTCTGGTTGTGGGTGCGCAGCCGGGGAGTGATGAGGCAAATTGATGATAAAACGATTGAAGGGTTGTAAAATCAGATATAATTGCTCCAAATCCCCTGCCAAAGGAGCTTTCTATGTCCGAATCACCCTCCCCCGAAACGATCAGCCGGATGCAGCGCTGGTTCGCCGTCGAGTGCAATAACCGCGCCTGGGATCTGGCATCCCAGTCCAGCCGCACGCCCGCCGAAGACCGCGAGCTGCTCGCCGTTGCTTACGCGGCTGCCTACCATTGGTCGAAAGTCGGCCAACCGCTCAACGACGCCCGCGCCGACCAGACCCTGGCGCACGCCCTCTCGACGCTGGGTCACGGCGAGATGGCGCTGGCCTGCGCCCGCCGCTGCCTGGACTTTTTCGAGCACAACGATTGCGCCGATTGGGACCTGGCCTTCGCTCACGCCGAAATCGCCTTTGCCGCAGCCATCCTCGGCGATGCTGACCTGCACGCCAGGCATTACACCATCGCCAAAGCCCGCGGCGAAGCGATTAAAGAGGATGAAGACCGCAAAATCTTCTTCGATGAGCTGAACAAGATGCCAACAACAATCTCCACAGTGTAATTTGCACCCATTCCAATAATTGCCCAAGGCGGACAACAATCCGCCGGACGTTCAACCGGCGGAAGCAAATGGCCATCGAGATAGCGCCCATCCCAATACTTGCTCAAGGTGGACGACAGTCCGCCGGTCTATCTTCCAGCGGGAGCTTCGCACCCTTCATAGTCAACCGCCAACTACCAACCGTCAACTGCCAACTGCTCACTGATAACTGATTACTGCCATGTCCCCCAACTGGAATCAAATCGCTCACACCGTCCTCCTCTCCCGCCGTCTCGACGAGCTGGAAGTGAACACCCTCACCCCGCAGGGCAAGATCAAATATCAATTTTCATCTATGGGTCACGAGCTGGCGCAAGTCCTGCTGGCGCACGCCCTCGATCACCCACACGACGCCGCCACCACCTATTATCGCTCGCGCCCCTTTGCCTTGGCCTGCGGGCTTACCGTCGTCGAAGCGCTCGGCTCAGGCCTGGCGCGCGCCGTTGGGTTGACGATGGGACGCGATACCGGCGTCATGTACAACCTGCCGCGCCGCAGCCGCGCCACCCTGCTGCCCGCCTCGGGCGACGTAGGCGCGCAGTATACCCCCGCCGCAGGCTGGGCGCAGTCCGCCCGCTACCGCGCCAGCGTGCTCGGCGAGGCCGAATGGCAGAACGCGATTGCCGTGGCTTGCGGCGGTGAGGGCAGCGTCGCCGCCAACGGCTTTTGGGCCGCCCTCAACGTTGCGACCACCCAACGCCTGCCCATGCTCTTTTTCATCGAGGACAACGCTTTCGGGTTGTCCGTCCCCTCCATCTACCAGACCCCCGGCGGCGACATCGTCTCCAACCTGAGCTGCTACGGCCCGCTGTGTACCCGCAACGGCGACGGCAGCGATCCCGCGGAAGCCTGGGTGTCCATCCGTAGCGCGGTCGAATACGTCCGTTCCGGCGAAGGCCCCTGCCTGCTGCGGCTGCGCGTCCCCCGCCTGCTCGGCCACACCTTCGTTGACGACCAGGCTTACAAATCCCCCGAAATCCGCGCCGACGAAGCTGCGCGTGACCCCCTGCCCCGCTTGCAAGCTCTGTTCAAACCCGATGAGTGGCAAAAGCTGGAAGAAGATGTGGCGAGCGAGTTAAGCGCCGCTCTCAGCGAGGCGGAGGCGCTCCCACAGCCTGACCCGGCCTCGGCCGCGACTCACCGATTGTACGGGGGAACGGCGCCCCGGCAGGGCGGCCTCCGCCCGGAGAACGCCCTGCTCACGCCCGGCCCCAACGATCCGCGCCCTTCCGGCCCGCGCATCAACTTCCTCGACGCAGTGCGCCGCACGCTCGAAGTGGAAATGAGCCGCAATCCGCGCATGCTCGTCTTCGGAGAAGATGTGGGCGTGAAAGGCGGCGTGCATGGCGCTACCCTCGATATGCAGAAACGCTTCGGCGTCGAACGGGTCTTCGACACCTCCCTCAACGAAGACGGCATTATCGGGCGCGCGGTGGGCATGGCTCTGGCCGGCCTGCTGCCCGTGCCCGAAATACAGTTCCGCAAATACGCCGACCCCGCCCACGAACAACTCACCGACCTGGGCACGCTGCGCTGGCGCACGGCCAACAACTTCGCCGCGCCGGTGGTGGTTCGCATCCCGGTCGGCTTCGGCAAAAAGACCGGCGACCCCTGGCATTCCGTCACCAATGAAGCTGCCTATGCGCATTTGATCGGCTGGCGGCTGGCGTTTCCATCGAATGCCGAAGATGCGGTCGGGCTGCTGCGCACTGCCCTGCGCGGCGATGATCCCGCGTTCTTCTTCGAGCACCGCGCCCTGCTCGACACGCCCGAAGGCCGCCGCCCCTACCCCGGCGACGATTTTGGCCTGCCCTTCGGGGTGGCCGCCCACCTCACGGAGGGCGACTCGCTGACGGTGGTCACCTGGGGGGCAATGGTTCCCCGCTGCGTGGAGGCCGCCCGCCAATTCGAGGGGCGCGTCGCTCTGCTCGATTTGCGCACCATCAGCCCGTGGGATCAGTCTGCCGTGCTCGAAAGCGTCCGCAAAACCGGGAAGGTTCTCCTCGTCCACGAGGACACACTCACCGGCGGGTTCGGCGCAGAAATTGCTGCGGTCATCGCCGCTGAAGCCTTCACCGACCTGGACGCCCCAATCGAGCGGCTGGCAACGCCAGATGTACTCATACCCTACAATATCCCTATGATGGACGCAGTTTTACCATCGGTCGAGCGCATCCGTGCTAAAATAACGGCGCTGCTCGAATATTGAGGAGATGTACCATGCCGGAATTCAACGAAGAAGAATATCTCGATGTATTGCAAAACATCGAAGCGGCGCTGGTGAGCATCTATCAGGACAACCCCGATATGACCGACTACACCGCCATGGCCGCCGTGGAAAAGCTGGCTCGCACTTACCAATTCGAGGCCGAAGGGCGGTTGAAATCACCGCCGTCAATGAACGGTTTAACGCAAGCAGCCTACGATCAGATGCAATTCATGTGCGAATGGCGGCTGGGGCGGGTAACGATGGAAAGCCAACAAGGCAACCCGCTCGCCATTAATGATCCGGTCACTATTCCTGAGATCGTAGCCTGCCTGAAGCGCATCCGCCGCTCGATCGAGTTGTGGAACAAGGAGGGCGGTCGGCGTGGGTACTTTGAGTACGTGAGACAGTTCTTGCCTGGATAGCAGAAAATCGGTGTGACGAGCCTCGGTATTCGCGGTATACTCACCTCGCCAAAGAAAGGCAGCGACGTATGGAACCTTCCCTTTACGACATCCATATCGAACAACCCCTCCTCTTCGAGGTGTCCGAGACGGCTACCGGTACAGCCGAGCTGTTTCCGGCTGTGTGGAGCGCCGCCGAAGGACTGACCTCTCCCGAGGTAGACCTGCGCCGGGCGTCCCTCGACCGTCTTTTGGAATTGGGTGCGCCACGACTGTCACCGTTGGTATCGTATTTACTCGCCACACGTATCACCGACCCGGATATTGGCGTGCGAGGCAAGATTGTTAAAGCCCTGGGGGGTCTGTTCGTAGCTGATTCAAACCAACAAATTGCCCCTGAGCCGGTTCGCCGCCACTTGAGAGCTTATCTATCCCAGATGCGCACCCGGCAAATTTTTAGTTTATTGGAAGTCGCGGCAGCATACCCCGATCTGGAATCGAACATAATCCATCTGCTCAGTTCATCCCCTTATGCCGGCAACCATCTGGCGTCTATCCTTTCTGAACGCAAAAATCCCCTGGCGGTGCGGCGCATGGCGATCCATTTCATCGGCAAAGTCGGATACCTGGACGCCATCCCGGCAATGGAGCGCCTGGTCACCCGCCTGGAAGCCCGGCTCACCGGCCAGACAACAATGCCCTTTGCCCCACCCAATGAACCAGACGAGACCAGCCTGCTGCAGCCCATCCAGGCTGCGCTGGCTGCGCTGCGATTGCAATAAAAATCATTAACCAAAAAAACGGGTTTCGGATGAGCACTGCTCATCCGAAACCCGTTTTTTTGGCATTTCCCCTGAACTACAGCGGCTGGCGGCAATTCGGACAGACGCCTTCATTCGAGCGCACCACGAACCCACACTTCAGGCACGTGCGCGGCTGCGAGCTGCCCAACGGGGCGCCGCAAGCGATACAGGCCGGCTCACCCACCGGGTTGGCTGTGTTGCAATAATCGCAAACCAACCGGCGCAGCCGCTCCGATAGAGCCGCCGAGGCCCCTGCGCCGCGCGCTACCTGCGTAATCGTCTCCCAAACCTCATCGTTCAGTTTCAGGTTCTCGATATCCTGGGCCAGGTCATCCAACCGGCCGAGGATGTTCAACGGATTGAGCAGCGTAGAGAATGCAGTCTGGCCCAGGCTGGCAGCTACTCCGAGCCAGTTTTGGGTGCCGATTTGCACCGCAACCCCGTCCTCCACCTTTTGAGCCGTAACGGTTAGCGCCGTTGTTCCACCCGAAGATGCCCGTTCATGTGTGGCGATTTGCACGATCGCTTTGCTGGCATCGCCATACTGTTGGGCGCGCAGGTTGCCGCGGTTGAATCTGGCGACCAGGGCGCGAGCAATATCCGTTGGGGAAATGTTACCGTGGAAGATGCGAGGATCCATGCTGTTCACTCCTGTCAATGAGACATCGCGAAATTGGCTGTCGGGTAGATTATAATCGGCCTTGCCAAAACCAGGGATAGCGATGTCATAAAAATCCAAAAAATATTTGGGTTTGGGTTTGTCATGCGCATTTTAGCGCAAAATCGGGCGCTAAAGCGCCGGCTGCCAACAAGATTCGTAATTGACTGAAAATACTTACGTTTGATCCCTGGCAAGGTTTCGGAATAATGACACGATTGAAATTCAAGCTCGGAGCGCTGGTATGTTTGTTGATTGGCGGTTTATGGTTGAGCCAGGTTTCTTCGGCGCGGGCTGATGTTTCCGCCCAGCAGCCCACGGGCAGCATCCCCACGGTGACCGGCAGCCCCAGCGGGCCAATGGCTTCCGTCAATTTCGAGCGGGAGATCATCTACGTGTGGGCCGGGCCAGGCTCCGATTACCCGCGCATCGGTATCCTGGTCGCCGGGCAAGTCGTCCCGGCGCTCGGGCGATCCCAAGGTGATGGGCTGGATTTCTACGTGAAAATAGCCTACCCCGGTGTGACCGGCGGCGTCGGATGGGTGTATGCCCCATTGGTCAGCGTGAATGGCAGTTTGCCGCTCGTCAAACCCCCGCCGACCCCCACGCCGCGCGTTACCCCCACGATTGATCCCACCCTGGCAGCGCAATTCGTTATCGAATTTGGGCCGACTCAGATGCCCACCTTCACCCAGCCAGCCCCACTGACAATCCCAACCTTTGCCGCCGGAGGGTCTGCCTCAGCGCCAACGCGTGTGCCGATGGGATTTTTCATTATCGGGTTGGCCGTGATTGGGCTGTTTGGGGCGGTGATTGCGATCCTGAGAGGCAGGTGATTTAATGCGACGTTGGACGATTGCCGTGACCGGCGTGATTTTTCTGCTGCTGAGTGGGATTCTGCTCGCCGGGATTTACTCAGCCCGTGCGGAAGCGCCCGCCCAACCGGATGGGACGATTTCCCCCACCGCGACGCGCGGCCCGCGCGGCATCTTCGCCACCGTCAACGCCGATCAAGAGAAGATCAACGTGCGCGCCGGCCCCGGTTCAGATTACACCCGCCTGGGCGAACTGCTCCCCGGCCAGACAGTCCCTGCGCTGGGCCGCTCGCTGGGCGGCGATTGGGTGCAGATTGCTTACCCAAGCGCGCCGGAGGGTGTGGCCTGGGTATACACTTATCTGGTCACGATCACGGGTGGTGAGCTGCCCATCGTCGAGCCGCCGCCCTCGCCCACGCCGCGCATCACCCCCACAATTGACCCCACGCTGGCGGCGCAGTTCGTCGTCGAGCCGCGCCCCACCCGCCTGCCCACGTTCACCCCCCCGCAGCCGTTGATCGTCCCGACGTACAACGCCATCGCTCCGGTAGTAGAAGAAAGCAACCGAGCGCCGATGATCTATCTCATCGCTGGATTGGGCGCCATTGGCCTGTTCGGGCTGCTGGTTTCGTTGTTGATCTCGGTCTTCAGAGGTCGTTAGGGGGATGATTATCCGCAGGAACAGCCTTCGGGTGAGCCGCTGTTTTTATCTGTGCGGAAAGATTGACCGCAGCCGCAGGTGGAGACAGCATTGGGGTTGCTTATTTTGAACCCGCTGCCCATCATCTCTTCGACATAATCCACCGTTGCGCCGCGCAAGTAATTGATCGAAACCTCGTCCACGACGATCTTGACCCCATGCTGCTCGAAAATGGTATCTTCGTCACGCACCCGCCCCTCGAAGGCCATGCCATATTGCAAACCCGAGCAGCCGCCGCCGGAGACGAAAACGCGCAGCGCGTGATCAGCCAGGTTGCGCCGGGCCATCAGGTCTTGCACGGCGGTCGCGGCTGATTCGGTGAGGGCGATTTGTTCGGCTATTTGTTCGGTTTGGGTTTGATCCAGTGTCGTCATTGAATACTCCATGCTTCGATAATGTATCGGTTCTTCCGGATTCGATGTGAATGATTTTCACGCTCGAGCCGAAAGAACCGTTATTTCCAAATCGGATAGATTTTATCAGGTACGCCAACGAGCGTCAATGGCAGGGAGAGTTTTCTCACAGTCTTCTAAAAGTCAGGCTTCCGGCGGCAAGAAAAGCGGTGGATATTCTGGTAAAATCCTGACAAATAGAGTCCATGTTGTACCGACACTGTCAGCACAAAACCCGGAGACACACCATGTTACGGAAAATTTTCAAAACTGGCAACAGCCTGGTCGTTTCACTCCCGAAAGAAGTCCTCGATTTCTTGGGTGTCACTGAGGGAGGCGAAGTTTCGATTGAATTGGATCGTGAGAACCGAAAAATAATCGTTCAACCAAAATCATTACCGCTAGCAATCGCAGGAACTGACGAAACTTATGCCCGCCAAGTCGCCGAATTCATCGAAGAATACCGGCCTGCGCTGAAAGCCTTGTCGAAATGACGGAATACCTGACTGTCGAGCAGGTGCTATTCATTCATGCCCGCCTGATCGCTGAAACCGGGGGACAACACGGCATATTGGATATTGGATTGCTCCAATCAGATTAATGATCATCAACTTTCCCGCCATCGTCTCCCTCACCATCACCATCGTCGCGGCGGCCCTGCTCATCAGCGAGCGGCTGCGACCGGATTTGATCGCGCTGCTGGTGTTGATCGTCCTCGGGCTGACCCGCACGGTCACGCCAACCGAGACTTTTGCCGGTTTCAGCGGGTCGGCGGTGATGACGATTTTGGCAATTTCTATCATCTCAGAGGGTCTGCACAAGACCGGTGTCACGCACCGGCTGGGGCGCATCATGCGGCGCATTGGCGGGCAGTCGGAGTGGAAGCTCATTCTGGTGACGACGCTCACCTCGGCGGCGCTCTCACTGCTGATGAATAACATCGCCGCGGTGGGCGTGCTGCTCCCGGCGGTGATGAGTCTCTCCCGGCAGACGAAAATCGTCCCATCCCGCCTGCTGATGCCGCTGGCGTTCGGCACCCTGCTCGGCGGCATGGCGACCTTACTCACCACCTCCAATATCATCGTCAGCGGGGCGCTCAAAGATGCCGGGTTCACCCCCTTCGGCCTGCTCGACTTCCTGCCAATCGGCATTCCGATCATCGCCATCGGCACAACCTACCTGGCGTTGTTGGGGCGGCGGCTGCTGCCCACACGCCGCCCGGCCAGCGAGATCGCTGCGGCCCAGCCCGGTATGGGAGAGCTGGCAAAGATTTACGAAATCGAGAAAAGTTTGTGCTGCGTGCTGGTTCAGCCTGGCTCCGGAATGGCAGGCCAGAGTGTGCGAGCCGGCCATTGGGCCGAGGCCCTCGGTTTAACCGTGGTCGGGCTGCTGCACGAAGGGCACTTGCACATGGCCCCAAGCCGAGATGAGATCATCCGTGAAGGGGATACAATTTTGGCCCAGGGATCGCCGGCCCACGAAGCGTTGGATTATTATGGTCTGAGGCGCATCCAGCAGCCGAGCCTCCCCAACCGGGTGACCGATGAAAGCGTGGTGTTGGCCGAGGTCGTGCTGGCCCCACACACCACCCTCATCGGCAAATGCCTCAAAGACATCCATTTCAGAGAGAAGTATGGTTTCAACGTGCTGGCGATCTGGCGGCAAGGGCAGCCTATTCAATCGGGGCTGGCCGAGTTATCGCTGGCAGTTGGCGACGCCCTGCTGGTACAGGGGCCTGCCGCCCGGCTGCGACTGCTGCGCGCCGAGCGCGATTACATCGTGCTAGAGGAAGATCCCGACCCCGTGATCGAGCCAGGTCGCCTGCGGTTGGCGCTTGGTATCACCCTGGCGACGCTGTTTGTGGCGGCATTGGGCTGGCTGCCGGTGGCGCAAGTGGCGCTGGTAGGCGCGGCGGCCATGCTGCTGCTGCGCTGCCTGAGCATGGACGATGCCTACCGCGCCATCGAATGGAAAGCGATTTTCTTGATCGCGGGGATGTGGCCGCTCAGCACGGCCATCCGGTCGAGCGGGCTGGCCGAGCAGCTTATGGGCGGCATCTTGACCCTGTGGAGCGGCCTGCCGCCGCTGGCGATGGCCGCGATCCTGTTGGGCATCGCCATTCTGCTGACACAGCTCATGGGCGGGCAAGTCGCATCGCTGGTGCTGGCCCCGCTGGCGCTGGCAGCCGCGCAGACGATGGGAGTCGAAGCGCGCAGTATGGGGATGGCAGTGGCGCTCGGCTGCTCGCTGGGTTTTCTCACCCCCTTCGGCCATCCGGTCAACGTGATGGTGATGAGTTCCGGCGGTTATACGTTTCGCGATTTTCTCCGCGTAGGCGGGCCGCTGACAGCGATCATCGCGTTGGTCATCCTCGTCGGGCTGCGCGTCTTTTGGGGATTATAAGAATCGAAAATTGGATGGTTGACCGTGCTTCGCACGGTCAACCATCCAATTTTCGGATTCCTTGCCTCACTCATCCCATGTGCTGGCCTCGTCCAACAGATGCTTCTCATCCGAGGACAGGCGCAGGCCGGCAGCCCCAAGATTGTCGTGCAACTGATCCAGCGTGCGCGGGCCGATGATAGGACTGGTAATAACGGGGTTGGAAAGCTGCCAGGCCAGGGCGATTTGCGACACACTGCACCCCCCTTTCACACGCCCCAAGGTTTCCATCTTGTCCAACAAAGCCCAGTTGCGCTCGGTGAAATAGCGGCGCACGCCGCCCAGCCGGGCGCTCTCAACCGCATGGTCGCGGCGATATTTGCCGGTGAGGAAGCCTCCTGCCAGCGGGCTATAGGGAATCACGCCCAGCTCGTAGACCCGGCACACTTCTGCCAGCTCACGCTCGAACTCCCCTCGATGCACCAGACTGTAATGCGGTTGGATCGAGTCGAAGCGCGCCCAACCATGCTTGTCGGAAGCCCATAACGCCTGCATCAGCCGCCAGGCGGGGTAATTCGAACAACCCAGGTATCGAACCTTACCCTGCCGCACCAGCTCGTCCAGCGCAGCCAGCGATTCCTCGATGGGCACAGCTTCATCGTAAAAATGGGTCTGGTAAAGGTCAATCACATCGGTCTGCAGGCGGCGCAGCGAAGCATCCACAGCTTTCAAGATATGCGCCCGACCCAGCCCTTCATCGTCGGGGCCGTCGCCCATACGCCCGCGCACTTTGGTGGCGATTACGATCTTGTCGCGGGGGATGCCGGATTGTTTGAGCCACTTGCCGATGATGGTTTCGGCCACGCCGCCGGGATTGCCCGGCGCCCAGCGTGAGTAAATATCTGCCGTGTCAATGAAATTGATACCGGCTTCGTACGCCGCCGATAGAATTTTGAAAGACAGCGCTTCATCGGCGGTCCAGCCAAACTGCATCGTTCCCATGCACAACTCGGAAACGAGTAAATTCGTCTTGCCCAGCTTGCGATATTCCATTGGCTACTCCTTCTTCGCTAACCTGGCCCACCACAACCGCCCGCGCAGCGATTGCCATAACTGAATGGCTTGCGACCGTTCAGCGGAGGTGGGAAGATGTTCACTATAAACGGTGCGGGCGTAGAGATCAACCAACCGGCGGATTTCCTCGCTCGCAGGCGCTAACCGTGCCCGAAAGCGGGCGCGCTTCTTGCGGGATTCGACCTGGAATTGCAGGGCGGCAGCAAACTCGTGGGGGGTCACACCGCCCGGCAGAGAGCCGGTCAGCCGCCGCCCGGCGCGGAACAGACGCCGGTACAACCGGGCAATAACGCTCGCCGGCGGCCGCAACCCCAGGATCAGCCCGTCAACCGTCTGATAGAGATTGTACCCCAGAAACAGAACCGCCCACAGAAACGCGATGACGATCAATCCCAGCGGGCCATACTGCCGGATCAACGCCCACCCCGCGGCAGGGCGCATCCCCTCCGGCCCAGGGATGGCCGCCAAATCGTCGCCCGCCGCCGTCTCGTCGGGGCGATCAAACGGGGCGCGGGCCGCTGTCGGCTCGAATTCCACCCATCCAATCCCCGAAAAATAGATTTCGACCCACGAGTGCGCGTCAGCCTCGGTGACGAGATAAAGCTGGCTTGTCGTGTCATACGTTCCGCTGGCATAACCGCTTACCATCCGGGCAGGCAGCCCGGCGGCGCGCGCCAGCACCACCATCGAGGTGGCGAAATAATCGCAAAAACCCTTTTTGAGATCAAACAGAAAATAATCGGCCAGGTCGCCGCCGGGGGGCAGGCCGACATCGAGGGTATAGGGAAAGGTGTTGCGCAGGTGGGTTTCGATGGCGACAGCCCGGTCGTATGGCGTGGGAGCGGCGGCGGTCAAGTCACGCGCCAGGCCCAACACCCGCTGCGGAACGCTTTCGGGCAGTTGCAGATAGCGCTGCGTTACCCAACCGGGATAATCGGGCGGAGCAGCGCGCAGGCCCGCGACGCTGACCGAGGGCGTCAGCGATTGGGCTGTATACGATTTGGCGGCGAGGGTTGCCCCGAACGGATCAGCGCTGGCGGCGCTGCCATCAGTGGGGGCGGCGCGCCAGGCGATCTCATACTCCCGATCAGCCGCGACGAGCACACCTGTGGCGTATAGCAGTTCCCCCAGGTCTTCCACAGGGGTGATCGTTTGCACAACGAGCTTGTGGTACGGCAGCGGTATAGTGAAAGCTGGCTGGCTGGGCGAATATTTGACGCCGTTGGTCGGGCTGCTCAACCAGCCGCGCCCGGTGTAGACATCGTAAGTGACCGAGCGCCAATAATAGACAGGCGGCGGCTCCGAGGGAGTGACGCCCGGTTGGGGTGTTGGCGCACCGCTGGCATCGGGGGCGGACTCCACCGCGACCGTAAAAACCAGTCTTTTCGACAACTCCGGCCCTGCGCCGAGTAAATGTGCGCGCGGCAGTCCGGGGGCGCGCACCCCGGCGAAAACGTCGGCGGGCGCGGGCTGCCACTCGAAGCCGAGAGCGCGGGCGGCGGCGTCCTGGTCAACGCTTTCGGGATGGGTGATGCGGTAGCTGAATTCGGCGATGGCCCGGATGGAAAGGCTGGGCGCAACCGCAGCCGCGGCGGTGATAACCATGACCAGCGGCACAACCACAATGACCACATCCATCGAAATGTCTTCTGCATAATCCACACGCCGCTCCAGCCAGGATTGCAAGCGAGCGTCGAAGCGAGCCAGCGCCATCAACATCAACACTGCGGCAATAACCGGGAGCAGATACAGCGCGTCGCCGTAGACGTAATTCAAGCTGCCGGCCAGCAGCGCCGCGGCGGGAAGCACACCCGCCAGCGGCTGCCTGCGGCGGAAAACCGCCCACCCGGCCCACAGGAACACCAGCCAGAAAACCAATCCCCAGGCCAGGTTGGCCGCCACCGGGTCGAAAGTATCCTTACCGGCCAAAAGCCCGGCCAGCCAGTCATAAAGCCGCGTCGCCAGCACAGCCAGGATTTCCCAAGCCTTCGATAGTGCATCCTGAAGCGGCTGGCCGTCCACGCGGGCGACGAAGGGCCAAAGGCGCGTCTGCCACAATAAAGAAATACCTGCCCGGAGCGTTTCACCAATCACAACACCCATCTGCCCAAGGCGGTAGGCGATCCCGCCGAAGCCAACGACGATCCCCAAGGGGAGAGTTATGCCTGCGCGCCAGCGGGTTTTATCCAGCGCCCACCCGGCCAGCCAGGCCAGGGTTGCCACTGAAAGCAAGAGACCGACATCCATCCGGTAGGTGATGGAATCCAGCCCGAGAACAACCGTAGTGGATATAGCTGCCAGCAGCATCATCGCCAGCAGATTTGAAACACCTACCCTATGGATTAGCCATCGTAACATTTCGATGCGCTCTCAGTGAACCAATGGCTCAATGCGAAATCAGCATGGGGGAACTGCCTGCTGTCTCCGAGCGAGTAAACTTGACAAAAGCGAAGGCAAAGACGGCGAAACTCCAAGGAATCCAAAGTACCATCTCGACAGAAACCATGATTCGATACAACGGGGTCATCAAGGACAGATAAGTATCGTAGTTGAAGGTACGAATAGTCTCGATACCGAATCCCTGACGAGTGACCAAAGCGATCAATAACAGCATCGCAACGCCTAACCACTTGATGCCTGTCAACCCAAGGCTGATTTTCATTGAATCGCTAAAATTCTTACGAAACAAAGCCCATCCCTGGAATATGGAATCACCTACTTTTCTGGAATTGATGAGGAAATAGCAATAAATATACTGAAACGGCGGCACGATTAATAATCCCGTGATGACGCTGGCTGATTCAACCCACACTAGCCTAAGCACACGCTCATCAAAAGTATCTGCCAATAAGAATGGGCCTGCGAACAAGCCTCCGAGTATAAGAGAGGCCAATCGCACAAGGAAGGAAACGATCGCAAATATAAAAGATATAACGAATACTTTCCCTACATTCTCCTTAATGATAGGCCATGCCCGAACAATGGATTCGCTGACCAGCGAAATCCTTTCTGGCGGTTTATCGAAATGGAACGTGATGTTTTTACGACGGAATCGAGGCGTGAGCCGACGCTGCACCTTGATCGCAACCTGGGTGTGCGAGCGCTGACCTGTCAGCCGTCTGATTTTCCTATTTTTACGAGATGAACCGGGGACCGCACAAAGCGATAACGAGTTGCCATTTACGAGGCTGCTGACAACTGTGAGATAACCTGCCAGTCCGAAGTAATAGAGAATGATACCGACGCCCCAAAACGACCAATTGGCAAACTCCAAATCCCCATCGAATGGGGAATAAACCATTAGCCAGGATGAAGCCGCATAAACTACACTGAACAGCCAAACCAGCCTATTTTTCCAAATACACTTCCAACCTGAAATGAACAAACCAGTGAAAGACATCATGCCAACGTTCTCCACGCCGTATTGCCCGGCGAGCGGACGGCGATAGCGCGGCCGGTGGGGGTGATGCGCCATTCCCACTCGCCAGCGTGACCGGGACGCGCCTCCGGGCGGTTGAGCAGCTCACGGGTGATGATATGCCGCGCCACGCCCAAATCGGCCAGGGTGGCGGCGACGGCCTGGGTGCTGGCTGCCGCCGGGTCTGCGCCAAATGAAACCGGGTCGAGCAGCAGTACAGTAGCGATGACGCCGCGCCACAGCATAGGGATGAGCGCCTCGATCCAATCGCTGCGCATGGTGGGGGTGATGATGACGAGGCTGGACTGCCGTCCGATGGAGGATTGGTTGCGTGAGAGCAATTCGGCCAACGAGGTTTCACCGGGATTGATGAGCGCCAGGGCGCGCAGGATCTTCCACCGGTGGGCTTCGCTGTGCTCGGGGGAAAGCCATGTCAATTCTTGCCCGGAGGCGACCAGCCCCACCGAGCGGCGCAGCCGCAGCCCCCGGTCAGCCAGCGAAGCCGCCAGGATCACACCGTGCTCCTCGGTTGAATCCCAGCCCTGCCCCACCTGAGCCGTGCGGTCGAGATCGAGCACGATCCACCAGTCGCCGGCCGGCGTGCCATCCAGGATGCGCACGAAAGGCTTGTCCCGCCGCGCAAAGGTGCGCCAGTGAATCCAGCGCAGGCTGTCGCCGGGCGTGTACTCGCGCACGCTGGCGGCGCTGATGGTGCGCTCGGGAGCATTGGCGCGCGGGCGGCCCTCACCGCTGCGCCCGCCGGGGGCCACGTCAATTACCGGCAGCGGGACGATGGGCGGCATGACCATCAAGGTTGTCGAAGCGGGGTTGTGCAGCGTGACGGTGTAGATGCCCAGCGGGTCGCCGGTGGTCAGCGTGGTCGGGCCAAGTGTGTACAGCCCGCGCCGACTGCACATCCCCCGGGTGTGCCACTGGTTGCGACCGGAACTGCCCACCCCGGTCACCTGGCTGGCGGTATACCCCGGCAGATCGGAATGGTCGGAGATTTCGACCCACATCGCCGGAGCAACGCCGCTGTTGACGAGGGTAAAGCGCTCCTCCAGCCGGTCGCCAACCTGCATCCAGCCATAGCGCATTTCGCGTGTGAAAGTCAGTGAGCGCGCTAACGATCTTGCCCATAGAAAGCAAAGCAGCCAGGTTCCGGCCAATCCTACCAGCAAAACGGACCAGACCCGCGAGGGGTTGGCGATCTGCATGAAAAGCACCACCCCGACGAGGATGGGAAGGAGGCGGGAATTGAGGCGGAGTTTGGTGATCACGGCTTTGCCGCTTTGGGTTTTGTCTTTTTGGCGGGAGTTTTGGTTTTCGACGCGCCAGCCCGGCCGGCCTCTGGCTGCCGGGTGACCGCACTCCCCGAGGGGGGCTTTTTCGAGGTGGCCTTCGGGGAAGTTGACTTTACTGGTTCAGGTTTTGCCGCTTTCGGCTTGGCGGCGCGCTTTGCTGGCTTTGCTTCCTTAGCGGGCTTGGCTTTAGCTGCCTTCGGTTTGGCAGCGCTCTTCGCAGATTTTGCACCTTCAGCGACCTTGTTTTTGACCGCCTTCGGTTTTGATGCAGGCTTTTTGGTGGTGGAGGTTTTGGCTGTATTAGGTTTGGCGCGAGGCGCTGTCGTTTTGCGCGCCCGCGCAGGCTTTTTATCTGGATTGGCATACTCAGCCAGGCTGGCGCACAATTTCTCGCGGCTTTTGCTGGCAAGCGCCTTGACCGCCAGGGTAGCGACTGCAATCGCAATCGCCGGAGCCAGGGCGAACTGAGCGATCAACGCCGGAACGAGCAGCGCTACCGCCGTCTTCGCCCCGCTGCCCAGGGCTTGCTCGGCCATCTCGCGCAGGTCGCTCTTCTCCTCACACAGCAGCGCGTGAAGGGCAGCCTTGGCTTTCTCATCCCCGGTAGACAGCACGCCTTTCAACCCGCCGATCAGCTCGGCGATTTGCTCGGTTGGATGGCTGGCCTGGCGGGCGATGAACTGTTCGACACTCTCGAAAGCGCCAGCGAGTTGACCTGGGGCGAGTGTGGATAAGATTTCAGTGACCGATATTTTGGCGGCAGGTTTGGTTTTGGACATGAAACCATTATAAATCAAACGACTGCCGGGATGCAATCGGCAGTCGTTGTTATTTATGATTACATCGTATCTCCCCGGCTGCCTTCCCATCCGGAGAAAGGAGAAAGCCCGAAAAATGGATGTGTGATTGGGGCTACGTCCCAATCACACATCCATTTTTCGGTGTTGTTGTCTCTTCTCTATAGGGGAGAAATTACAAAGGGAGAAGGTGAACCGTCAGGACTAACCTTTACGAGCTGCGGCGATAGCAGCTTTGATCTGTTCGGCGTGCGATTGCGTATGCGTCTGTCCCTCGAGGAGCGGCCAGGCGAGGCGGAAATAAGTGCTCTTATTGGCGACAAATTCCGGAGGCCAGGCTTCGACAAAAGCAACCATCAGCCGGGCGAGATGTCGCATCTCGGCGAACAATTCCGGGAGAGTGGGAAACGCGACCACGACGGCATGCGTCAGCTCGTGGGAATTGCCTCCGAAATCATCCGTCCAAGGCTCAGAGCCAGTGAATGCCTGGGCGTAAAAATTGGGATTGAACTGATAGCCAAGGATCAAATGCGCCAGCACTTCTTTGGCGCTCCATTCACCGGGCGCGGGCGGTGTACCAGCTTCAATCTCGCTGACGCCTTCGAAGGCTTTTTCGAGTAAAGTTTGATCCTCGTCGTAGCGCGCCTGCAACCGCTTGGCCAGCTCTTTCGGCTCCCAGATGACCTCAGGCGTTGGCCGGCGGGACAATTCCATCGTGACCGTTTTCTTCTCCGGCCCGCGATAGAACTCGACTTCCACCCGGTCGCCGCCTTTCTTGCCCTGCAAAGCCACCACCAGACTGGAAAAATCAGTGATAGGGTGGCCGTTGAAATTAACGATCACATCGTTCCCGCGCAGCCCAGCGGCGTAGGCGCCCATATTTTCGAGCGTCGCATCCAGCCGCATTCCGACGGTCACCGGCACGCCCAGGTTGGCAGCTTGTTCTGCCGTGAAATCGCCAATGGCGATGCCCAACATCGGACGATTGAAGATGCGCAAATCTTTTCCGGTTTCCAGCACCGAAGCCAGGTTTTCCAGGCTGACGACCCACTCGTTCTTGAATCCATCCGCTGAGCCTTGCCACTGCTTGCCGGTGGGGATTTTATGCGCCAATGTGATGTGCGTCCCGCCATTTTGCTTCTTCAGGGTAATGGTGACCGGCGTGGGCTTTGCTTCACCGCGGCCAAACCACTTGAAGACGATTTTCTTGTCCGGCTTGAGAGCAACGTACTCACCGCTGGAATAGTAATCGCCGTTCCACCACAAGTACATCCGCCCGCCGGGCTTGGGAGCCACGGTTGCAACGTCGCACAACCATTCACGCAAAACAGTGGCATTCGTGAAGGCACGATAAACCTGCGCGGGCGGCGTTTTGACGAATTGCTCGACAATTACGATTTGAGTTCTGGGGGGCATAGCTTTTCCTCCTGTGAAAGGGCACTGGTTGAAGACCTCACAGGTTATTAAAACCTGTGAGGTCTGAATGTTACGATTGACTTACTGCCTGACAGAGCAAATGGTTCAATATCTCTCCTTACACCAGCCACATCCCGCTCCAGGGAGGGATGACAACTGACAAATTTCCCTGTTCAACGGTGAATTCTTGCTTGCCGAGGATATTATGGATCACTCGCCCATCTTCCCATCCCAGTTTCCCCACCGGGATATCGAGCGGATGGTCTTCCGGCCCGGCATTCATCACTACGACGAGCTTTTCATCGCCCAGGATGCGGGCAAAAGCCAGGCAGCCGTTGGCGCTGTCCATGCACAGACACTCACAGTTGCCGCGGCGCAGTACGGCGCGCTGTTTGCGCTCGGCGATGAGGGTTTTCAACCAATTTCGCAAGTCGTGATTCCAGCGGGATTCGTCCCACGGGAAGGCGGCGCGGCACTCGGGGTCTTTGCCCCCCATCAGCCCAATTTCATCGCCGTAGTAGATAGCAGGCGCTCCGGGGTAGGCAAAAATAAACTGGTAGGCGAGCTTCGCCTTCTCGAGGCTGTTATCCACTTTGGTCAGCAGGCGCTCGGTATCGTGCGAACCGAGGGTCACATACATAGCATGAAGGTTGTCGCGGGGGTAGAGGCCCAACAAGCCAGTCATCTTTTCTGCGAAATGCGGGATGTCCAGCGTGCCGGCAAACAACAAACGCAGCACAGCATCGCGTACAGGGTAGTTCATCAACCCGTCGAAATGACCATCCCCCACCCAACGCGGGTCGGCGGTCCAGATCTCGCCGAGGATGTACGCCTCGGGGTTAGCCTGTTTGACCACGTGACGGAACTCGGCCCAGAAGCTGTCATCGTCAATCTCGTTGGGCACATCCAGACGCCAGCCGTCTGCGCCTTGCTCGATCCAATAGCGGGCTACATCCAGCAGGTAGCGGCGAACAGGGGGAAAATTGGTGTTGAATTTAGGCAGACTCTTCATTCCCCACCAGCCCAGGTAATCGCGGGCGTCGCCCCAGGTGTAGGCGTCCACCGGGAAGTGACTGACATGGAACCAGCGCAAGTACGGGGAATGCTCCTGGTTTTCGAGAATATCGTTGAAGGCGAAGAAACCTCGCCCGCAGTGGTTGAAAACCCCATCGAGAATTACGCGAATCCCATGCTCGTGGGCGATATTAATCAGCGCATGGAAATCATCCAGCGTGCCAAGCTTATTGTCTATCTTGAAATAGTCCGTCGCGTTATAGCGATGGTTGGTGGTCGCTTGAAAAATTGGGGTCAGGTAGATGGCGTTGATGCCCAAATCGAGCAGATAATCGAATTTCTGGATGATGCCGGGCAAATCGCCGCCCTGGAAGCCCCAAACAGTAGGAGCAGACCCCCAGGGTTGAACGTTGGCCGGGTCGTTGGCCGGGTTGCCGTTGGCAAAACGATCCGGGAAGATTTGGTAGAAAATCGCGTCTTGAACCCAGTCGGGGACGGTCATAGGTTTTCCTTTGGAAAAAAATGAAAAATTGGTTGACTTAAAACACTTCACCACAAAGGGCACAAAGGGCTACAATATTTTCCCTTCGTGTTACTTTGTGGCCTTTGTGGTGATAACGTTCTACGGCAAGTTGGCGGTAATCGTTTCGTATGCCTGCTGCAAGGCTGCGACCGGGTCAGCGCCGTAGTTAATCACGTCGGCGATGGCGGCGTCGAGGGCGGTCCAGTAAATGGGCAGATCGTCGCTGCTGACCACCAGCGGATAAGGCGTGCCCCGCTCGAAGGCCGCCGCCGCCGACTGGATGAACGGGTCAGTCACGGTGACGCCGCTCACCGAGGGGATGAATCCCGCCTCGGCCAGGCGCGCCTGCACTTCGGGGGCCAGTAAAAATCCGATGAAGCGCAGCGCGGCAAGCTGGTCATCCTCATCGGTATTGGCATTCAAGAACAGGTTGTCGGTCTGGACAAACCCGGAGAGGTGGCCGTTGCCGTAAGCAGGCCAGGGGTCAATCGCCAGGTTGTCCGCGCCGATAGCTTCAGCCAGCTCGAAGCGCCGCCAGCTTGCCTCGATGATCAGCCCCGCCTTGCCTTCCTTGAAAAGCTGAACATCGCGGTCGCTGTTGAAAGTCGTCGCGCCAAGATCGTCGAAGGCCGAGAGCAGATCGAGCCATTCGACCCCGGAGGCGTTGTTGAACGTGGGATTGCCGTTGGCGTCCATGAGATAACCGCCAATCCCATTGAGATGCGCCGCTGAGAAAAAGGAGCTGCGCTCGAAGAATGCTCCCACCTTCCCACCGGTAGTGGCCGCCTGGGCGGCGGCCCGCAAATCGTCCCATGAGGCCGAAGCGTTGGGGATGATCGTTTTATTGCGGTATAGCACCACGCCGCGCTGAGCGTAGGGCAGCCCGATCAACGCGCCGTGATAGCGTCCCGAGCCGAGGGCAGCCGGGTTGATCGTCGCCAGGAATTGGGCGGTAGAAAATGGCGTCAGATCAGTGAGAAAATCCTGATCAAACAGCCCCGGCCCCCAATCAGCCGGGCCGAGCAGCAACGCCGGGCCGCCGCCGGTGTAGGCGGCCGTCTCGAAGCGGTCGAGCAGGTTGTCGTGAGGCACGTAGAGCACATCGAAGCGCACATCGGGATAAGTATCCTGGAAAGCTTCGATGATGGTTTCGAGCGCCAGAGTCTCGGTCTCGCCCCACGAATGCCACAACGTCACGGTCCCGGCGATGGGCGGAGGCGTTTCGAGCGGCAGGTTCGGCTTTTCGGTGGGAGTCGGGGTGATGACTTCGGTGGGAGTTGGGATGACAGTTCCAGCAGGCGAAGTGGCGCTGGCTGTTGGGATGGCTGTTCCCGCGGGCGATGTAGCGCTCGGGGAGGGTGTCTGCCCGCCGAGCGTGGCTGAAGCCGTAGGGGTCGCGCCTGGCCCGGAGGGGGTGCCCGGCCCAGGGTAGGGATTCGCCGCGCCGGTAGACGTGGGGATGACCGCAGTTTCACCGAATGGGGAATTAACCGTGGCCGTTGGCGTAGGGAGGGATGAGTCTGACGGCGTCGTTGCCGTGAGAGAGGGTGTGACAGCGCTCCGGTTGATCGTTGCGGTGGAAGTCGGGCGGGCATCACCCTGGGCGGTCGTGGCGGTCGCATCGGGCGGCGGATAGGCCCCGGCTGGCAACGTCTCTGCCAGCTCGGAGGTCGCGGGAGGCGGCTCAACGGGCGGGACCGCCCCAGGGGGCAAATACGGATCCGGCGAAGCAGCGGGAGTATCCTGCAAACGAGATGCGCTCACGGTAGCCGTCGAGCTGCCCGCGGGCTGAGTCGGATCGAGGGGTGTGCTGGTCGGGGTGCGCGTTCCAACGGTGCAAGCGGAGAGGAGCAGCGCGGCGATCAGGATGGTTTTGAGTAATGTTTTCATGCGAGGGTTATTATACCGCCAGAAAGGAGGTCGGCAGCGGATATTACGCGGATTCACGGAGGGCGCGGAGGGGGAATGGATTTTTACAGGCTCAGGAATAAATGGGCGTAGGGGCCGGGGTTAAGCGATGACACCTCCCGGACAAAATAACCGGGAGGTGTCTTATCTGGAAGATCAACGAGAAATTCTAACGAACCACGATCGGCAAGTAGACTTTGTAAGGGGCAATCACCGGCTCTGCGGCCAGCACAGCGATGGTGACGTTATCCAGGCCCCAACTTTCGTCATCAATGGCTTGCAGGCCCCAACCGGTAAAGTCAATGCGCAGATCGCCGCCGGTGTGGGGGATAGTGAAAGTCAGGTGATAGATCGAATCGACCGAGTAGTCGCCGAAGGTATATCCGAGGCTGTTGTTCGCGACTGCCCCATAGCGAGCGGGGTAATCACCGCCGGGGAATGAGCCGGGGTAGGCCTGGTGGAAATTGTAGATATCCCAGTTCGAGAAGGTCGTGTTCAGCAAGTCATGCCCATCCACCGAGACGCTCCAGTGATCCGGGCCGACGGTGGCATTGGCGAAACCCGGCGCCATAGCTGCCGCCTCGGGCGGCCATAAAATCTGGTTGCCATCCCAGGAGCGGAGCAAGTACAGATCGAAGGAGAACGTCACCGCGCCATGAGTGGGTAAGCCGGTAAAGATCACGCAGGTTGTTTCGTTGTTGAACTCACCCAGGAAAATCTCACCGCTTGGCGAAGTCGTCGTAATCACTGTACACCACGGATCGCTTGGCTCATCATCGAAATCATCGTCCAGGATTACCAAAGTATCCACAACAGTGACCGTTGTCGTCGCGGAATTGTTTTCCGTGACAGGATCAGCCTCGTTAGCTGACACTCCGGCGGTATTGGCAAGCTCACCGAGGTAAGTGACATCTACGGTGACGGTTATGCTGACGGTTGCGCTGCCGCCATCGGCCAGGTCGCCCACGTTGCAGGTCACCAAACCAGCGGTTTCATCACATCCCGCAGATGCGGAGACAAAAGTTACTGCCGCAGGCAGCGGGTCAGTGATCGTGACACCGCTGGCAACGTCCGGCCCCAGGTTGGTGACCGTCAGGCTGTAAACCAGGTCCGCACCCGCCAACACCGGATCAGGCGAGGCGGATTTGGCAATCGCCAGGTCGGCTTGTAAGTTGGGGATAATGGTGACAATCAGGGTATCAGAATCGGATGCTTCCTGCCCATCGGTGACGGTCAGGGTGGCGGTGAAGATGCCGGCTCCGGCGTAGAGATGGGTTGGGACGAGATCGCCGGTGAGCGTGATGCCGTCGCCAAAATCCCAAAGGATGGTGTGGCTGTCGCCCAGGTCGGGATCGGTGAAGCTGCCGCTAAAGATAACCGGCGTTCCATCTGCCACACCCTGATCCGGCCCGGCATCCACGACGGGAGGATCGTTGACGGGTGAGACAGTGATCAAAACCACCGCAGTATCCGTAAGCACACCATCGCTGAGGAGATAGATAAAGCTGTCTGGCCCATTGTAATTGGCCGTGGGGGTATAGACGAAAGCGCCATCCGGTTCGAGATTGACGAAACCATGAGCCGGGAAAACATCCATCGCTACAGATAACACATTGGCAGGCAGGTCGGGGTCGCTGTCATTGTCCGTCACGCCCGGAGCGGTAACGCTCAACACGCCATCTTCGGGGACGGTATACTCGTCATCCACGGCCTGCGGCGCGAGATTGACCTCATTGACCGTGATCTGGATGGTCTCGAAGTCGCTCAGGTTCGGTGTGCCGTCGTCGGTCACGCGCACGGTGACGGTGTACACGCCCGGCCCCTGAATTTCGGTCGGCGTCCAGGTGAAGGTACCCGCCGGGGTGATGGCCGCACCCAACGGGTAACCAGCATCCAACGAGAAAGTCAAAGTATTCGTGGGGATGTCACTGTCACTGGCAGTCGCCGTGAAAGTCAGCAAGGCCAGCTCATTGATCGTCTTGTTCCCAATCGGGTCGAGCACCGGAGACACATTGACCTCGTTGACCGTGATTTGGATGGTCTCGAAGTCGCTCAGGTTCGGTGTGCCGTCGTCGGTCACGCGCACGGTGACGGTGTACACGCCCGGCCCCTGAATTTCGGTCGGCGTCCAGGTGAAGGTACCCGCCGGGGTGATGGCCGCACCCAACGGGTAACCAGCATCCAACGAGAAAGTCAAAGTATTCGTGGGGATGTCACTGTCACTGGCAGTCGCCGTGAAAGTCAGCAAGGCCAGCTCATTGATCGTCTTGTTCCCAACCGGGTCGAGCATGGGAGCCGCATTGACCTCGTTGACCGTGATTTGGATGGTCTCGAAGTCATCCAACGCAGGTGTGCCGTTGTCGGTCACTCGCACGGTGACGGTGTACACGCCTGGCCCCTGGATTTCGGTCGGCGTCCAGGTGAACACGCCCGCCGGGGTGATGGCCGCTCCGGAAGGCGCGCCCGCATCGAGTGTGAAGGTCAAGGTTTGGGTTGGAATATCAGAGTCGCTGGCAGTCGCCGTAAAGATCAACGAAGCTAACTCGTTGATCATCTTGTTCCCAATCAGATCGAGCACTGGAGCGGTATTGGTAACTGGCACACGGCAAATTGTCGTTGGCGGGAACAACGCCAATCCCGTCGGCATAGGCTGGTCTGGCAGGGCAATTGTGTCCTGAATGGTGTTGGTCGCTGTATTCAACACCGATACATCACCATTCGAAAAATTGGTGACATAGGCGTACGGGCCAGCCCCTTCCGGGAATACCTCGACCTCCCAGGATGAAAAGCTGGAGGTGGGGAGCGATGCCAAAACTTCGCCGGTCATGGCATCCACAACAAGGGTTCCTGGCTCTACTATGGGCGTTGGCAAGCCTTGGGGAGAGGCGTATGGCCCGCCCCCGCCGCCCTCGGAGATATTCGTAACATACAAAAAGGCGCCATCGGGTGAAATATCCATCCCTTGCAACGCAACGCCAATCTCCCAGGTATCTATCACGGTATCGCTGACGGTCTCGATGACACTGAGGGTACCATCGCCGTAATTGGTGACGTAGGCGCGGTCGCCATACGGCGATACAACGACATCCCAGGGTTGATCAAAACCGGGAATGGATGCAATCTCCGCAAGGGATGAGCGGTCAATGACACTGACGCTATCCGAGTCTCGATTTGTCACATAAACCTTGTCGGAACAGGGCGTCGCGGCGACGCTGACAGGATAGTGACCAACTCCAATCGTAGATGTGATGGTGTGTGATGCGGTATCTATGACCGCTACAGCATCGGGGCTGTCGGTGCTCAAGTACATAGCAACAAAGGCAAACTGCCCATCGGGGCTGAATGCGATGCCATTGGGCGCGCCGTTGAGGCCGATGAAATCCACAGACGTATTGGTGCTGGTATCAACCACCAAGATGCCTTCCTCGGCACGCAGGCTGACATACAGCCAGCGTCCATCCGGGCTGAGAGCGCCGCGCCAGGGGTATGGCACATCGCCTGGCGCATGAATAACATCACCCGTAAGCTGGTGGGTTATCAGATCCACAATATAGATCGTGTTTTCCGATGGAGAAAAGATATATCCTTGCGTGCTGACGCCAGCCGTCAGCCTGGCGGTATCCGAATAAACCAGTGGGAAAGCATCTGAGACTGCCGTTACAGTAAACGTATCCCTGTCACTGGCGACGGCGCTGGGTGGGATGTCAATTTGGGCCGTGAAAGTGACGATTCCCCCCGGGGTAATCATTCCGGTATTTGTGATGGAGAGCGAGCCATCCCAGGTGTTGCCAGAAAGCGCCAGGTCGAAACTGTCGGCTTCGCCGGTGAGATTAATCAGGTGTTCCGTGAAACTCACGCTGCCGCCAGGCATGCCAAATTGTGTGACATTGGTTGGGGCTACGATCACACCCGCAAGACAGGATGTCTCTGGCGGGAACAGTGCAAACCCGCGCGGTTCACCTCTCACCGGGATGGTTTCGATAATATTGTTGGTGACGGTATCAATGACATCTATCCGATGATAATAAGGCACACTGACATAAGTAAAATCGCCAGCTCCTTCCGCAAATGTTTCAACTTCCCAGACTGCATCTTCTTCCGCCGACACAATCGTATCGAGCAGTTCACCGGTTAACGTATCTATAATATACGTAGCCCCAGCGCGGGCATCGGCCACATAGAGCGTGCGGCCATCGGCTGAGATGTCCATGCCAGCGATCCACTCGCCGCCAACGTCCCAGGTATCCACCAATGTGTCGTTGATCGTATCAATCACGCCGATTGAGCCGTTCCCCTGGTTGGTCACATAAGCGCGATAGCCGTAGGGAGAAACAACGATATCCCAGGGATACGCGAACCCGTAAATCGTCTGCGTGACGGTCATCGTTGTGGAATCAATCACGCTGACACTGTCATTATTCCTGTTGGTGACGTAAACTTTGTCCAGGCAGGGAACAGCCGCGACGCTTATCGGACGATAACTCACCGGAATGGCGACTGTCACCGTAGGCACGCTGGTATCAATCACTGAAACACTGTCGCTGCCCTGGTTGGCGACAAAAGCATACGCGCCATCATTGCTGAAGGCAATCCCATGCGGGCTGTCGCCCACATCGAGGGCCGTGACAGGAGTGTTGGTGGCTGTATCCACAATCAGCACATTATTACTGTTTATCAGGCTGACATAGAGCTGCGAACCATCCGGCGTAAGCGAACCCCGAAGAGGCATAGAACCAAAGGGAGTCACGTCAATCGGGGCGCGTAAATCTTCGTGCGCCAGGGTATCCACAACGTGGATCAAATCCAGGTCCGAGTCGAAGACATAACCATTGCGGGGAACACGAGCGGTTAAGGCAGCCGCATCGGTGAAGATTCCTGGAAAATTCACCGAATCAGCCATTACATCAAAAGTATCGCTGTCGCCAACGACAGCGCCTGCGGGAATATCCATCTGTACCGTGAAAGTGATCGAGCCGCCATCTATTATCGTGCCGGTGTTTGTGATAGACAGAGTTGCCGGCCAGCTATAACCGGAAATAGACAGGTCGAAGCTGTCGTCGGCGCCAGTCAAGTTGAATACGTTTTCTACAAAAATCACACTGCTGCCGAGCGCCCCAATCTCAGTAATGCCGCTCGGAGCCACAATCACCCCGCTGAGGCAGGTTGTTTCCGGCGGGAAAAGAGCAAACCCGCGCGGTTCACTATCCACGCCCAGTGGGATGGTTTCAACCATGTCATGAGTCACGGTATCAACGACCCCCACGCCATAGCTATATGGCAAACTGGCATAAACATAATCGCCGGCGCCGGATGCAAAGGCTTCGACTTCCCAAATGGTTTCACCCTCTGAGTCCAGCAGCAGGGTGTCGAGAAGATCCCCACTAAAAGCATCAACCAGATGCATCATCCCGGTATTCGCATCGGCCACATAGAGCGTGCGGCCATCGGGCGAAATATCCATGCCGGCGATCCACTCACCGCCGATTTCCCAGGTATCCACCAGGGTATCACTGGCAATATCAATGACGCCAATCGAGCCATCATCCTGGTTGGTTACATAGGCGCGGTGACCAAAGGGGGAAACAACGATGTCCCAGGGGGACGCGAACCCGTAAATCGTCTGCGTGACGGTCATCGTTGTCGAATCAATCACACTGACCGTGTTATCGTTGCGGTTGGTGATATACACCTTGTCCAGGCAGGGAACGGAGGCGACACTCAATGGGCGGTTGCCGACCGGGAGGGTGAGCGTCACAGTGGGCACGCTGGTGTCAATCACCGAAACCGTGCCGCCATACTGGTTGGCGACAAAAGCATAGGCGCCATCACTGCTGAAGGCAATCCCATGCGGGCTGTCGCCCACATCGAGGGTCGTGACAGGGGTGTTGGTGGCTGTATCCACAATCAGCACATTATCACTGTTCAACAGGCTGACATAAAGCTGCGAACCATCCGGCGTGAGCGAGCCGCGGAAAGGCGTTTGACCATAGGGAGTGATATCTATAACGATGCCTGTGTCCGTATGGTTGGCCGTATCTAAAACCACAATCTCATCGTTTCCGGAGTCAAAAACGTAACCCAGGCGAGCTGCCAAGACCGTGAGGGAGGCAGCGGTTGTGTAGTTGCCGGGGCCGGTCACCGATGCAGCAATCACATCGAAATCGTCGCTATCACCGAAGGCTGCCAGGGGGGGAATATCTACTTCCACAGTGAAGGTGATCGAGCCGTTATTGGATATGACGCCGGTATTGGTGATAGACAGCGTCACCGGCCAGGTGCTGCCGAAAACAGACAAGTCGAAGCTGTCGTCGGCCCCGGTGTCGTTAAACAACGTTTGATTGAAGATCACGCTGCTGCCAGGCAAACCGCGTCTCATATCCGATGATGGGAGCATAAACACGCGGTTGGCTTGCGCGTAACGGACGGCAAGGTTATCCGCCACATTTGCAGCCGGGTAGTTGAGGCCATCCGTGCCGTCGGCGTTTTCGATGCCGACAACAGAGGTAGTGCCGGTTACCGTCTGGTATTGAGTCAGAATAACGCCATCGGAATAGAGGATGATCTCGAAAGTGGATCGATTCCCGCTGACACAGCATTCGTCCAGAGCCACGAATTCCACCACAAAACGGTTGGGGCTGCTCAAGGTCTCGTAATAGACGTGGCTCGTCCCGCCGAGAATATATTTATCGTAGCCCAACGGTATGATGGCATTGTTGGGATCACCGGTATCGGGCAGCATCCCGCCCGGGATCGTACCATAGCCTGCTCCGAAAGAAATGTAACCGTTGCTGCTCACATACAAGTCGGTGTAAGTATTCCCGTAGTACGTGAAATCGAAGCCAATGGGGATTGGCCCCAGGTAGGAATCATCATAATTGGAGCTGTCGGTCAGTTCGGAGCCGGTGGCGCTGATTTCCTCCCAGGTATAAGCTGGCCCGCCTGGCTCAGTCGAGTCCTCGAATATGTATCCAAATACATCCGGGCCGCCTGATTCCGCCTGGGCTGGCAAGACAGGTAACAGGTTGAGCGCCAGAATCAAAATCAGTGCGAATGAAAATATTGAGGCCAATAACTTCGATCGTGACTTGCCTGAGGCATTCGGTGACATATTCACTTTTCTCCTTAGATGGCTGAGGTTTGATAAGGCAGGCGCTACTTGCAACCCGGTCGAGGCATTTCGAAATACCCCGCATGCTTTTCCGCTCGATTGACTGTTCTACTCATAGATGGAAATTATAATAACATCTTATTCCGTATTAATCTGCGGAAATATTCTGACAGTTTCGTTAAATAGCTTCTCAGGAATACTGCAACCGCCTAATGAATTTATGGCTCTCCCGTCTTCGGCGGGAGAGCCGAACTTATTCATTAGTCGGACGAATTGTGAGGTTGGTGTCGCTTACAGAATTTATTCCCTAAAATCCCCTGCAACGCAATCCCCAGCTAAACTCGTATAATCTCGATTCCCGCTGCCCGGTACGGCGCCAGGCCTTCCTCGTTGATTCCCTGGTCGGTAACCATCAAATTCAGATCGCTCAACGGGCCAATCACGAAGGGTGAGGCCGTGCCAAGTTTTTCGGAAGAAGCCAGGGCTACCACTTCCCCCGCGCAGGCGATCATCGCCTTCTGCACCTGCACTTCCTCGTAATGAACATTGCTGACGCCGATCTCGGGGTGCAGGCTGCACACACCCAGGAAACACAAATCGACGCGCACCTGGGCAAACGCATTGACCGTCTCCGCGCCAACCGTCACCATCGTATATTTGAATAACCGCCCGCCAACCAGGATCACCTCGATACCGGGATGGTCCGCCAATGCGATCGCCACCGGAGGATTATGGGTGATGACCGTCGCCTGCAAGTCGTATGGGAAATGCTGGGCAGTCTGCACGTTGGTGATGCCGCCCCCCATCGCGATCACCATGCCGCGCTGCGCCAATTGTGCGGCTCTTGCGGCGATAGATACCTTTTCGGGAGTCAGGTTGCGCTGGCGGTCAGCGAAGCTGGTGTTGGCCGGAGAGGCGGGCAGCGCTCCGCCGTGCACCCGCTGGAGCAGCCCCTCCGCTGCCAGGTCGCGCAAATCCCGCCGGATGGTGTCAATCGAAACCCCGAGCGCCTCTCCCAGAGTTGGAACGACCACGCGGCCATCGCGTTTCAAAACATCCAAAATGTATTGACGCCGTTCAGCAGATAACATAACGCCTCCAAGAATTGCACGTTTTTGCGTTGTTATGCTTTATATTTCTTGTTTTTGCTGTTATAATGCAAGTATATCACAATTATCCGAGGAGGGATGATTATTCCTCCAGGCCGTGAAACGGCCAATCATGTATCAAAAGGAAAATACTTATGCCCAAAACTTTTCGCCGGGATCCCTTTACCTGGCTGGCCTACCTGCTCCTGGCTTTCTATGGCTTTTTTCTCAATATCCTCGGCCCGATCACACCATTTTTAAAAGACGAGCTCGATCTGTCTTACACGGTCGGCAGCTTGTATTTCACTGCGTTTGCCGTTGGCATCCTGATCGTAGGATTGGGCGGGCGATGGGTGATCAACCGCATCGGGCGCTGGCGATCTCTCTGGCTGGGAGCTTTCGGGATGAGCGTGAGCGTCGTGCTCCTGTTGGTAGGCCAAACCCCGGCGGTGACCGTGGGAGCCGCGTTCTCGATGGGATTGGTCGGTTCCCTGATCCTGATTATTGTCCCCTCGGCGCTCTCTGACCAGCACGGGGAGATGCGCCCTGTCGCCCTTTCGGAGGCCAACGTTATCGCCTCTCTAGTCTCCAGCGCAGCTCCGCTGCTGGTAGGGTGGTTTGCCCGCCTGCCCGGCGGGTGGCGAACAGCGCTGGCGCTGGCGGCTTTGACACCCTTGTTGATGAGCCTGGTTTTCCGAAAGGCTGCTCCCCCGCCCGCCGCGGCCTCGCCGGAGCAGGAATCCCATCGAAAACGGCAGCCCCTGCCGATCCTGTTTTGGGTTTATTGGACAGCGCTCGTCCTGGCGATCTCGGTCGAATTCTGTATGATCTCGTGGAGCGCAGGGTACCTGGAAAAAGCAATCGGGATGCCGATGGCCAACGCGGCCCAGGCCGTCAGCCTGTTCCTGGCCGCTATGATCCTGGGGCGATTGGTCGGGAGCAAGCTAGTGCAGCGATTTTCCACCCATAAGCTGGTCATGCTCTCCATCCTGACGGCTGGCGCAGGATTTTCAATCTATTGGGCAGCGAAAAGCGCCCCGCTTGCGTTGGCGGGTTTGTTCATTACCGGGTTGGGCGTCGCCAGCTTGTATCCATTGATCCAGTCTTTAGCAATTGGTACAGCCCCTAACAACACAATTCAGGCCAGCGAACGCACGACTTTGGCGTCGGGTGTCGCCATCCTGGCGCTCCCGCTGGTGCTGGGAGGTTTGGCCGACGCGGTGGGAATCCGGCTGGCTTATGGCGTTGTAGCCCTTCTGCTCGTCAGCGTTTTCATCATCACCCAGATAGCCAGCCGATCCTCCTTGGCTGGTCAACCAGTCGAGGAGTGACCGCCTGTTCCAACGGCGCTGCCTCTTTCGCGGTTATAATTCTCCCCGGAGGCGCGACCGTCAATAGCGGCGCGTTAATCTGAAATGACTCGACGTATCGTTTACATATCGGCCTTTTATCCTGGCTACGGCGGCGGCAACGGGCGCGCCGCTCACGAAATGGCCGAAACCTTTGCCAGCCAGTATGATGTCCTCCTGCTCTGCCCCGGCGACCGCACCGAACTGACACCCGCCAACAAAACCAACCTGCGGATTTTCACAGTCAAATCTACCGGCACAGGCAGCCTCCGTATCCCCCTGTTCACCCAACGCAACATCCAGCAAATATTCTCCCTGCTCGACCAGTTCCAGCCTGACATCGTTCACGCCCACGATCCCACCCTGCTCGGGTTGATCGGCCAGGTCTGGGCGAAAATGTCGCATATCCCGTTCGTTTACACAGCACACGTCATCCCGCAGAAGAGCCTCGAGTTCGGCACAAAAGATGTGATCAAGCTGCCGCTGGATTTCATCGCCGAGCCGGTGACGATGCGTTTTTTGGAAGACTTCTACCGGAATTGTGACGCCGTCATTGCACTAAATCCAATCGTCGGTAAAAGCATTCGCGACTTTGGTTACACGGGCCGCATTTTCACCATTCCAAATGGGCGCTTTCTTCGCAAATATGATCTTTGCCGCTCCGCCGATGTGACCCAAAGCACAAAGATTCTGAGTTTCATCGGCTTCATCACCCGGCGCAAGAACCAGGCATACCTGATCGAGATGCTTTCCCACCTGCCGGCCAATTACCGGCTGCGCATCATCGGCACGGCGATTGATCCCCAATACCTGCAAGAGATCGAAACATACACCCAACAACAAGGGCTGCTCGACCGGGTGGAATTCACCGGTGAAATCCAGCACGGTGAGATCCCCCGCCGTTACGAACAATCGCACGTGGTCGTTTCGGCTTCGAAGATGGAAGTCCAAAGCCTGGTGGTGATCGAGGCGCTGGCTTCGGGCACGCCGGTCATTGGTTTGTCGAATGAAACGGTTGACGAGCTGGTGGACGATACCAACGGCGCCCGTCTCCCAAAGGAAACCAGCCCTGCCGAGTTTGCGCGACGTGTAGAAAGGATATGCAACCTTTCACAAGTGGAATACGACCGCCTATGCCAGAACGCCCGCCAGCGGGTGCAGCACCTCGACTGGGGAAACGTGATGGCGATGGCATCCGAAGCCTATGAGGATCTGGCGAACGATCAGGATGCCACCATCCCGATAGACGGGATTCACCTGGCCCGCATGATCGCCCTGCTGCCGCCGGGACAGGTGCGCCGTGTGCTGGCTGAGAGAACCGTCTCGATGGTTTCACGGGTCAAGAAAGTGCGGCGCGTCTCCCAGCGCACCTGGCTGTACGCCGCGTTAACCGCAGCCGGCTCGATGTTCGTCTATCTCTTCTTGAGGCGGCGGGTTGGAAAGATACACACGTAAGCGGGGATCAACTGTCTTTGACTGCGCTCAGACTGTCTGTAAAAGTTCCCTGAGCGTAGTCGAAGGGTGTTTTGTGCAATTGGCTTGTTCCGCTTGATGCAGGTTTGGAGAGTGCATCGAAAATTCCCCCCTCGGAGCCATTGGGGATATTATAATCATTGATCCCCAATGGCTCCAACGCGTCCGGCCCCTATAAAGCAATCCATCCCCCAATCGAATTGTCCCCCGCCGGCCTTGCCCCCTCAGGCTCGATCCCCCCAAAATGAGTTCCCCCCTCGGCGCACTGCATCCCCCGCTTGCGCTATCCCCCCGGTTTGGCGCTGTATCCCGCCCGGC
>DYIZ01000203.1 GCA_020723385.1 Candidatus Aquidulcis sp. | reverse complement strand
TGCATCTGCGCCAAAGAGGCGCAAGGCGGCGCGGTTGGCGTAGGCAAATTGCCCGTGTGTCTGAACAAATATGGCGATGGTAGCCTGCTCGACCAGGGTGCGGAAACGCTCTTCGCTCGCGCGTAATGCTTCCTCCGCCTGTCTACGCTCGGTGATGTCCTCCTTGACCGCCAGGAAGTGCGTGATCACGCCCTGCGGGTTGACGATGGGGGAGATCACCGCAGATTCCCAATAGAGTTCCCCGTTCTTCTTTTTGTTGTGAAAAATGCCCTGCCATTCTCCCCCGGCAGTGATCGTATCCCACAGGCGCTTATATTCTTCCGGCGAGGTCTCGCCGGACTTGAGAATACGCGGATTCTTTGCGATGGCTTCTTCCGCTGTGTAGCCAGTAATCTGGCAGAATCTTGGATTCACATATTCGATGTTTCCCTCCGGGTCTGTTACTACAATTGAGGCCGGGCTTTGCTCCACGCTCAAGGATAATTTACGTAGTTCTTCTTCTGCCCGCCTGCGGTCGGTGATATCTTGTGTAATCACAACAACGCCGGTTTCGGATGGTCCCAGTGGCGCGGCGCTGACCTGCATCCAGAGAATCTCCCCGTTTTCCAGAACGATACCGTTGACGATATCCCGAACAGGCCGGTTCTCGACGATGGCGCGAGCGCTGGCCAGTTCGCTGGTCGGGATATCGCTCCCGTCTTCGCGGATGTATTTACGATTGCGGTACGCCCCTGCCGCCAGCCCTACTTTGTTGATGCGGATGATGCGTTCGAGCGTTTCGTTGGATTCGAGGACATTCCGTTTTGGACCAAGCAGGGAGATTCCGATGGGCGCGTTATCGAAGACCGCCCTGAATTTGGCTTCGCTCTCTTTCAGTTTTTCTTCCGCCTGCCTGCGCTCGGTGACATCCTCAAAGACCGCCACGATCTCGGTGGGCGAAATCTTGTAAACATAGTTTTCGTACCAGCCGGTCAGTCGTTCATCCTTGTACTGTCTCACAGGATGGTGAATTGGCTGCCCAGTCTGCCAGACCTGGCGAAAGACATCCAGCAGGCCGAACTCTTCTATCCCGGGACGGGCCTCGGAAATGCTCCTGCCGATCAAGCGGGCGCGGTCGTCGCGGTCGATTCGTTCCCCGGCGCGGTTGAAATCCTTGAAGATGAAGTCCCTGCCATCGTCCACAACTTCGTAAACCGCCACGCCGCTGTTGATATTCTCGAAGAGTTCGCGGTAGCGGAATTCGCTCTCGCGCAGTTTCTTCTCCGCCTGTTTGCGCTCAGTGATGTCTACACCGATGCCGGCAATGCCGGCAATTGCGCCGTTCGAGTGGTGCAAGACGGTGTTATTCCAGGCGATCAGCCTTCTTTCACCGGTGCGAGTCAGGATTTCGTTTTCATAATGAACAGGCGCCACGCCCGCCGACAAGTCACGGAAAAGGTCCTGCCGCACGGCGGCTTGTTCGGGGACAAAAACATCGAACCAGTTTCGACCGATGATCTCTTCCCGCTTCCAACCGGTGAGTTGCAGGAGAAAATCATTGGCAAAGGTGATGTTTGCCCGAACATCCAACATTGCGCTCACCAGTTGAACCTGTTCCATCATGTCGCGGAATCTCCGCTCGCTTTCCTTCAAGTCCGCTTCCGCCTGTTTGCGGTCGGTGATATCCAGAAAAATGGACGCGAACTGGCCGGGAGCGGGCGAAAAATAGGAGTTCGAATAATACCTGCCGGTGGCTTCCACGTAGCCTTCGACCGTGATGGGATTGCCCGTGTGGACGACTTCTGTGATGGCTTCGAACCAGGTTTGCTCCAGCCCCGGAAACAGTTCGCTCGCCTTTTTGCCGATCACACTCTCGCGCGCCATCCCGATGATCCTCGAATGCGCCGGGTTGACATCTATAAAGCGGAAGTCCACGCCCCTGCCAAGTTCATCCTCGATCAGTTCCGCCTGGTAAAAGCCCTCGGTCATGTTGTCGAAGAGCGCCTGGTAACGGGCTTCGCTCTTTTGCAATAATTCCTCCGCCTGCTTGCGTTCGGTTATATCCACCGCGGCGGTGAAGGCCACCTTCTGCCCGTCAAATTCAATCACCCGGCTGGTGAGTGAATTCCAGAACCAACTGCCATCCTTGCGTTTGCCCTTCATCTCGAAGCTATTGATGAAGCCTTTGGTTTGTAACTCGCGCACAATTTGTTTGCGCTCCTCCAAATCGTAATAAAGGTCGGGCGTTTTGCTTCCCACCAGTTCGCTGTTGGTATAGAGATACCTGGCCTCAAACGATGGGTTGACGTAAAGAACCTTGCCATCGGGGAGGGTGCTCATAATGATTTGGATATCGGTGTTTTCGGCAAAGGCTCGGAACTTTTCTTCGCTCTCGCGCAGTTGGTCCTCCGCCCGCTTACGTTCGGAGATGTCCTGTACACTTACAATTCGATACAGGACTTTGCCGTCTTGATCTTTGACTGCCACGGCATCTATCAGGACGGGGAAAATCGTCCCATCTTTGCGAATGTGTTTGGATTCCCAGGCGTGGTGTCCTTTTTCATGCGCCAGACGAATGTGATCCGGCAAGTCGGCGCGGCGCTCGGGTGCAAAGACGCTCGCGATCGGGGCGCCGGTCAATTCTTTGCTGGTATAGCCGTGCATTCTCGCAAACGCCGGGTTCATCAGCCCCAACGCCTTGCTGTCCGGGCTGCCGACCACAAAGCCAAAAGCCACATTTTCGAATGTGTCCGCCCAGCGTTTCGACTCTTGTTCCGCCTGTTTGCGCTCGGTGATATTTTCGACCACCGCCAGGATGCGCTCGATCCTGCCGTCGCGGCCGGTCAGGGGCGCGGTCCGATAGAGTTGATATTGGTTATTGATAAACAACTCGAATTGAGTTTCGACGCCATCGAACGTCCTGAGATAGTTTTCGCGAACCAGCGGGGCATATTCACCGAAGACCTGGTCGAGCGTCAGTCCCACAAATTGGGCGGGGTCCTGTCCCAGCTTTGTGAATTCCTGCCCGGAGGTGAAACCGATGGTCAGGTCTTTTTCGATGATGGAGATATACGAGTGGGGGTAATTCGCCGCGATCTCCCGGAGAAGTTTTTCGCTTTCGCGCAGGGCTTCCTCCACCTGCTTGCGCTCGGTGATGTCGCGCGTGATGTTCAGGATATGGGGTTCGCCTTCCAATTGGATGATGGCCGCCGACATCATGCCAATAATCTCGCCGTCCCGCGTCAGGAAGGGCGCTTCGTAGTTCCGCACCTCGCCCCTGGCTTGCAGTCCTTCGACAATTTTCCTGCGGTCTTCGGGGTCTTTCCAGATATTGATCTCCAGGGAGGTCCTGCCGATCACCTCTTCCCGCTTGTAACCGGTGATCTGCTCGAAGCCTTTATTCACGGAAACGAACAGGCCGTCCCTGGCCCTGGTGATGGCAACCGAATCGGGACTGGTCTCGAAGGCCAGGCGGAATTTTTCCTCGCTGGCGCGCAGGGACTCGGCCGCCTCGATCTGCGCCCGGTAATGGCGCACCCGCTGTTGCCGCCAAACCAGCATCAATCCCGCACCCGAAGCCAGGATCAGCGCGCCCAGGAAAAGGATGGTCTGCCACAGGCGCGCGCGCAGAGGGGCGTAGACTTCGGCGGTATCAATTTTGGACACCATGAACCAGGGCGAATTTGGCACGGCGCGCATGTCGGCGATCACTTCCACGCCGCGGTAATCCAGCCCTTCCACGATTCCTTCCTGTCCCAGCACGGCTTTCACGGCAGGCAGTTCGGTTTCATTCAATGCGAAGCGCAGATTCAGCGCCGCATCGGGTTGGAAGCGCAGTGAATTCAGGAAAACCGCCTCTTCCCCCTCGCGGCGAACGAGCAGGGTTTCGCCGCTTCCGCTCGGCACCGGCCAGCGTTGAATGAAGGGGTAGAGATACACATTCGGGTCAATCCGCAGGACGAGCGCCCCCAGCGGCTGGTTGTCCTGCGCGTCATAAATGGGAACCAGCATGGACAAATGGACAGCGTCCGATTCCGCGTGACGATGGGAATCGAGGAAGACAACCTGTCCCGAAGCTAGGCTTGCGGAAGCCTGCCTAACCAGTTCCGCCGGGACCGCCTCGGGGTCGGCGGGAAGCGAAAGGCGCTCCACCCCCTGGGGATCGAGCAGGAAGACGCGGTCATATTCCGGGGAGGCCGCGATTTTCTCCATCCAGGTCAGCAATTTGGCCTGCGCTTCGGCGTCCCCTGGGTTTTCGAGGTAATCCCACACCCGCTCGGAAAAGTTTTCGTTGCGATAAAAGAGATGGGCGTCTGCCAGGCGCTCATTCCGCCAATCCTGCAATTCGTCCGCCTTCAGGGAAGCGATTGCCCCCAACTGGTTATCCACCTGGGAGCGGAATTGCTTTTCGTAATTCTGGTAGGTGAGAGTGCTGATGGCGGCGAAGCCGGAGGCTATCAGGATGAAAAGGAAGATAAAAATTGCCAGGGAACGTTTTTCCTGCGGCTCGAGGCTGGTCAGGCGCGCCACGCCTGCCTGTGTGGGGGTGTGTTTCAGGAATTGGAAGCGGAAGATCGCCAGGGCATAACACAGGGCGCTGAACCCGATCCCGGGAACGAAGGGGTTGAAGTGGAGTTCGGGCAGGAGATTAAAGACCGCCGACAGCGCCAACCACAGGGCGGTCAGTGCGCCCAGCGAAACCAGCAGCGCCTGGGCAAGCAGAATCTTCGGTTTGCGCCAGGCCGCCGCCACCAGTACCCCCGCTCCCGCCACCAACAGGAGGGTGCTGTAGAAAGTATGCACAAGGTACCAAAAGCCAGGGATGCGGGCGCTGGTATCGGCGATCCAGAACGGGCCGATTTTCTCGAACGCCACATCCTGCACCAACCACAAGCCGTGCAGGCTGCTGGTAACCATGACCGCCTGGGTGATAAGCGGAACGGCAAACAGGGCCGCCCGCACCGGTTTGGTAAGCCAGTCGCCGCGCCCGTTGTATTCCATCGCAAAGAACAGCCAGAAGACCGAGATGAACGCGGCAAACGGAACGCGCAGGCTGAACCAGAACAACGTCTGCGCTTCCGTGCCTGCCAGCATGGAGCCGACCTCCGTCAACGCCAGCAGGCTCTCGGCCAGCGCCATATATGCATACGAACGCGCCCCCGTCACGTGCGGCTGCCGCCAGGCGTACCAGGCCAGGAAACCGGTCAACGCACAGGTCAACAGGATGAAAATGAAGTAAAGGATGGTTGGGATGGTCATAGGATGGCCTCCATCAACGATGTCATTGTTTTACCGGCAGCCAAACTGTGAACGTGGAGCCTTTGCCCAATTCGCTCTGCGCCTCGATGTAGCCGCCATTGGCCTCGATCAATTTTCTGCTGACGGCCAGCCCCAACCCGATGCCTTTGAGTTTGGTGGTGAACAGCGGCTCGAAGAGCTTGCTCATGTTTTCCGGGGTGATGCCCGCGCCGGTATCTTTGACCGCGATCAATACCCCATTACCAGCCATCCGCGACCGGCCATCAGTCATCTGCAAATCACCGTTCACAGATAACTGATCACTAATCGCTGATAACTGATCACTGACCACTGATAACTGCCCTCCCTCCAGCATGGCCTGATAAGCGTTGACTACCAGGTTGCCCAGCACCTGCTCCACCTGGCGCGGGTCGGCGAAAACCAGCGGCAAGTCTGGCGGAAGGTCAAGTGTCACTTCTACCGAGGAGGGCGCAGGGTAACGTTCGAGGACGCGCTGGATCAACTCGGAGACCGCCACCCGCTCCCGGTCCACGGATTTGATGCGGGCAAAATCCAGCAGGTCGGAGATGATCTTCTCGGCGGTGTGCGTCTCCTTCTCGATCATTCCAAGATAATCCTTTATCTTCTCGTCAGCATCCGGCTGAACGAGTTTCAAGAAGTAAACGGCATTGTTGATGACGGCCAGCGGGTTGCGCAGCTCGTGGCCAACGCCCCCGGCGAGCTGTCCCAGCACGGCCAGCTTTTCCTGGCGCACGAGTTTCTCTTGAGCTTCACGCAATTCACGGGTACGCTCGGCTACATCAACTTCCAGACGGTCAGAATATTCCTGCAAAGCCTGCTCTGCGGATTTACGCTCCGTGATATCCTGGAAAATTCCCTGGACCTTGATAACTTTGCCATCTTCTACAATTGGCAAGCCCATTGTCCGCACCCATTTTTGATTGCCTTTGGCGCTGACCAATTGCAGCTCCAAATCGTACGATTGCGCGGTTTCGATGGCTGCTTTGATGGCCTGCTCGATCTTGCGGCGCGAATCGGCCAGGTAGAAACTGACGCCCAGGCCGGCATTGGTTGGGACGGCCGGGTCGAGATCGTGGATGCGGGCTACTTCATCCGTCCACTGGCCTTCCAGCGAGGGCACATCGAATTCCCAGCCGCCAATCTTAGCCATTTCACTGGTCATGCGGAGTAAATCGTCTTTGAACCGAAGCTCCTTTTCGGCCTGTTTGCGTTTGGTAATATCGCGGGTGATGCTGAGGATGTGAGGAATACCGTCAAGCTCGATCACCGATGCGGACATTAAGCCATATCTTATACCCCCATCCTTTCTACGGAAACGCGCATCAAGGTTGCTGACAACGCCATATTTCCTTAATCCATCAACCAGACGAATCCTGTCTTCCGGGTTATCCCAAATCTGCAGATCGAGTGATGCTTTTCCGATCACATCGGCTTCTGTGTAACCCATGATTTGCGTGAACCCCTGATTGATAGAAACATACACGCCATCGTGGAGACGGTTTATGTTGATTGAATCAGGGCTGGTCATAAAGGCTTTGCGGAACTTTTCTTCGCTTTCCCGCAACGCTTTTTCGGCTTGTTTCCGTTCGTTGATGTTACGCGAGACGCCATAGATTTCTAAATGCCCGGTTTCTGCGCTAATAAAGTAACGTGTGGTGGTTTCTGTCCAGACTGTGGACCCATCTTTGCAGGGCTGTTCGATCTCATCAACGTACACTTTCAAGATTCCCTGATGAAAGTCTGCCAAGCGTGCAGGCAAAATTCGTTCCAGATATTGCGCAGAGGCGGGTGCGAGGCTGGCCGGCATGCCTTCTGCCATCACCTCATCTACGCTATAACCACGCAACTGCTCCACCGATGGACTCACGTAGAGGAAGCGGGAGGCTTGCATATCCAGAATCCAGATCACATCCGAGATGTTCTCAGCCAGCAAACGGTACCTGGCCTCACTTTCAGACAGAGCCTTCTCGGCCCGCTTACGCTCTGTGATGTCACGCACGATACTTTGCATACGGTATGGGCGGCCTTCATGATCGCGGATCAAAGTAATATGAGGCTCTACATAAATCAGCGCGCCATCTTTTCTGCGGAGCAATCTTTCGTAAGCGGGAATCGTCTCGCCGGCAATAAGCCGCTGCATCACTTCATGGCTTTCATCCACCTCGGCTGAAATATCGTTAATGGTGAACCCGAGTATTTCTTCACGGGAATAACCGAGTAATTCAGTTGCCCGCTGATTCGCATCCACATACCGGCCTTCCAGGTCGAAGAGAAAAACGGCATCGGCAGATTGGTCGAAAAGGGCCTGATACAGCTCCTTAGTCTCTCTAAGCGCAGTTTCGGTCTGCTTGTGATCCGTGGTGTCATTTCCCAGGATAGCCAGGTACTTGACCTGCCCGGCCTGGTCAAAGACCGGATAGATTAAATTATCAATAACACGGCCAAACCGCTCATCCTCGAAACGGGCTGGCTGGCCCGACTCGATGACCCGGGTGAGATGCAGCCGGCGGGAGACGGCGGTCTCCGGCGGAATCAAGTCGTACACACATGCGCCAATCAACTCCTCGACTGAAATATGCAGCCGTTGAGCCACGGTGGCGTTCGCGGCGAGGACAATCCCCTCCCGATCCACGAGGATTGCCGACTCTTCCACAGCATTCAACCAGACGCGCAAGATGTTTTCGCTTTCACGCAGGGCAGCCTCGGCGCGCTTGCGATCGGTGATGTTGTTATGTTGAATTACCGCATGAGTTATCCGTCCATTGGTGTCTTTGATCGGAAATATCGTCACGTCAAGAATAACCGTCACGGTCTGCCGAAGTTCGAGATCTTTTAATTGCGAGCTATCATACCTGACCTCAAAATGTGCGGTCTGACCGCGCTCGAACACCGCCTTGACCTGCGGCAGAAATCCCTGTTCGATCACAATGCTATCCCGGCAAACGTTGTACTTGCCAATCACTTCATCTGGCGTGATATTGAGAAGCTCACAGCAAGCCTGATTCAACCGGATCAGCGTCCCTTGATCATCGGAAACCCACGTAGCCAAAGGACTTTGCTCGATCATCCGGTTGAGGAAAGCCTCAGAATTTTGTATTTTTTCCTCGGCATGCCTGCGCTCATTGATATTGCGAAAATTGATGACAATGGCTTCAACGCTCGATTCAGCGATCAAATTGCTGAATGTGCTTTCGATCCAAAGCCAGCGGCCATCATGATGCCTGAAACGGTACTGGATGGTCGGCACATAGGCAGGGTTTTGGATCAATTCTGACAATACAGCCAACACGATCGGGAGATCGTCTGGATGGGTAAGATCCATTGGACTCAAGCGGTCCACGTCATCGGGGTTGTAGCCCATAACCCGATAGGTAGAAGGACTGGCATACTTGAATTTCCCCTCAACGCTCACCAATACAATACAATCCGAGGCGTTTTCGATCAAAACGTTGGACCGCTTCTCGGCGCGGCGAATGGATTCTTCTGCCCGCTTGCGCTCGGTGATATCCTGCACAGCGCCAAGGATTCTTACCCCTTCCATTGCAGTATCATACGATGCAGGAGTCATGTGATCGAGCAGCCAACAAATCTCTCCGTCTTTTCTGCGGATGCGATACTCGACTTTCAACGGTTTGTGGTCGAATAAAAGATGCTGCTGGCTGACCACCTTTTCTATATCTTCCGGCGCCAGCAGGGATGCAAAACCGAGCGGCATGGTTTTTATTTCTTCAACGGTGTAACCCGTGATCTGTTCGAAAGCGCCGCTGATCCAATCGGTTCTGGCAGCGCCATTTGGAAATACGATACCGCTGTAAACGTAATCGGAGGTCAAATTTGAAATCAGGCGATGCCGCTCCTCGCTCTGGCGCAAGGCTTCTTCCGTTTCCTTATGTCTGGTAATGTCAATGCAAATACCAGACATACGCCTGGCATCGCCGTGCTCATCATAGGTTGTATCGCCTAAGGCATGGATCCAGCGCACCTCGCCGCCGGGTAATACAATGCGATACTGGCTGTCGAGAGGCCTGTGGTCGCGAATCGCTTCTGTAATTCGATCTTCCGCAATTTTCCGGTCTTGAGGATGCAGCACAGCTCGCCATAAATCGAAAGTTGGGGAAGCATCTGTCGGTTCCAGGCCGAATAAACGAAAAAGCTCCGGGGACCAGTTCAGTTGCCCTGTCGGAATATCCCAGTCCCATACGCCTGCGCCCGCCGCCCGCTGCGCCAGCGTTAACCGTTCGTTCGCCTGCCGCAGCGCATTTTCGGTCTGCTTGTACTCGGTAATATCCTTGAACGTCACCGCAAC
>DYIZ01000017.1 GCA_020723385.1 Candidatus Aquidulcis sp. | reverse complement strand
TGCGCCTTTGCAACTCTGCGTCTCTGCGTTGTTTCTTTTATTGCGGCTGGAAGCCGCACTGTGATACACTATCGAAAACCAGGAGGCTCTACCCATGAAAATATTGATCGCTGCCGATATGGAAGGGGTTACTGGCGTCGTCCATTGGGATCAGGTCACTGCCACGCATCCCGAATACCCCCGTTTTCGAAAATTGATGACCGCCGACGTGAATGCCGCTATCCGCGGCGCATTCGACGCCGGAGCCGAGGAGATCATCGTGACCGACGGGCATGATACTGGCCGCAATATTCTCCTCGAAGAACTGGACCCACGGGCTCGTCTCAACTCGGGGACGCCCTCGCCCCTCTCGATGATTCAAGGCGTGGATGAGGGCGTAGACGCGGCCATGTTCGTGGGCTATCATGCTCGGGTCGGAACGGCATTTGCCATCCTCGAGCACACCTGGTCCAGCGAGCGGGTCGCCAACTTGTGGATCAATGGGCGGCTGTTCGGCGAATCTGGTCTGAATGGGAGCGTTTGCGGGCACTTCGGTGTGCCGGTGATCATGGTCTCCGGCGATCAGACCGTATGCGCCGAAGCTTGTGATTTCTTTGGGGCCATCGAAACCTCGGTGGTCAAAAAAGCCAACGGGCGTATGTCTGCCGAATGCCTGCCGCCTGCTGCCTCTCAGCAGTTGATCTACGACGCCGCACGGCGAGCGGTGCTTCGCCTCCACGCCGGACAAACGCCGCCGCCCTTCGTCGTTCCCGCCCCCATCACGGTGACAGTAGAATTCGTACGATCCGAGATGGCCGACAAAGCCAGCCTGCTGCCCGGCGCCCGCCGCGCGCAGGAACACAAAGTCGAGTACACCGCTAACGACATGCTCACGATCTACAACGCTTTCCGCACCCTGCTGGCCCTGGCGTTGTGAAACCAGAAAATACCGAAATTTGATTTTTTGTATATATTCATCAGTAATGTGTTTCGGTCGTTCGGCGTCCCAATCCTTACGCCAACGCCAACCGCAACCGGCGCACCGCATCTGTCGGATGGCTCCTTCCAGAACAACTAAAATAAAAAGGAAAAACTTATGGAGAGCAATAAAATTGGTTACAACTCGATTGATGAGTACATTGCAACTTTCCCAAAAGACGTACAGAAAATACTGGAAGAATTACGGGCGGTCATTAAAGCCGCCGCGCCTGAGGCCGAGGAAAAAATCAGTTATCAAATGCCCACTTTCGCGCTGAAAGGTAATTTGGTCCACTTTGCTGCTCATAAAAATCATATCGGGTTTTATCCCACCCCAAGTGGAATCCAGGCATTCGAACAAGAATTATCAGCCTATGATAGCGCAAAAGGCTCGGTACAATTTCCGATAGACAAACCCATGCCATTGGAATTGATCAGCAGGATTGTGAAATTTAGAGTGGCTGAAAATTCGAAAAACGCCGAGATAAAAGCGAATAAAAAGAAATAAACTGCTGGGTATAATTTCTGCATCCGAGAGCTAATCATAGCCGCCATTGGTCAATATAAATTTCTAAAATACGAGGGCAGATATGAAAATTGCACTATCAATCGCCATGCTTTTTTGTTTACTCGTTCTATCCGGGTGCAGTATATTGGCTTCTGAGCCGCCGACGCCTACCGCAACTACACTGCCAACCGATACACCTTCACCCACCACAACCACCACACCTACATCGAGTCCAACGGCAACTTTCACCCCGACTGCGACTGAAACTGCCACGCTAACGCCAACATTCCTCCCGACTGCGACCTCTACATTGACCAAAACTGCATCCCCTACGCCGGCATGTTTAGCTGCAAACGGGACATGGGAAAGCGAGGAAACAGTGTCAAGTTTCGGAATGTCTACCCCAATTCTTACCTTTTCCGTCTTAAGTTGTAGGATAACAACCTGGGAGATATGGACATATCCTGCGCCCGGGGAGCTACTCTGGTGGACAGGGTCTTCCTCTATCTCGATCACCGACGATCAATTCACCTACGATGAGGATACAGGCGACGGGATTTTCACCCTCGAAGGTTTATTCGATTCTGCGACTACCAGCCACGGGATGCTCTTTTTCCCCAAAGGATTTTCTATTTTCGGTACTATCCTGACAGAGGATGTCACCATAAACTGGACCGCTACGCCATCTGAGTAAACTCATGGCATTCTGTGTTGGCCATCAGCACTTTGATCAATACACGCTAGTGAATTGAAATGAAAAAATACCTTTTACGCGTTTATTTTCTGTTCGGAGTGGTCGTGATATTGTCTGCGGCTGCTTGCACCGTTTCACAACCTTCCCCCACAGCCGGGTCGCCTTCCCCTACACCTGTACAATCCCCCACTCTCTCGAAAGCCGTATCGCCCGACTCGCCAGAACGCATCGAGCTGGCAGACTCGCTCTACCTGCGCCAGGTCGGGGAAGGCGCGTTCGTCGTCACCGACAAATTCCCCTGGATGTCCAATTCAGTCCTGGTCGAGATGGCCGATGGCACGCTGGTGCTGGCCGGCTCGACGAATACGCCCGAGGCGGCGCGTAATTTACTCGACTGGATTGCCCAACAGTTCGATGAGCGCAAAATGGTTGCCATCAACACCGGCTATCACGCCGACAACCTGGGCGGCAACCAGGCGCTGATCGAAGCCGGCATCCCGGTGTACGGTTCTGACTTGACCGCCCAGCTCATCACTGAGCGCAGTGAGCGTGTGCGCCAATCCATGCTCGATCAGATCGGCGACCCGCAGGCGCCCGCTTACCAGGCTCAACTCGACATGGTTTACCTGCCCCCCGATCATACTTTCCCGCTCGACGAGGGACTGACGCTGACCTTCGGAGGCGAGGAAGTCATCGTGTTCTACCCTGGCCCCTCGCAGGCGCCCGATAAAGTCGCCGTCTATTTCCCGAGCCGCAAGCTGCTCTTCGGTAGCTGCATGATCCTTGGCTGGGACGGGGTGGGCAATATCGCCGACGCAGACCTGAAGGCGTGGCCTGATGCCGTTCACAAGCTGCTCCAATTCGAGGCGGATGTGATCGTCCCAGGTCACGGCGAGCGGCTGGACCCGGGGCTGATACAGCATACGCTGGATTTACTCGAGGCCATGCCATGAACCAAACGGATCGCAACATGCCCAAAATGTCCTTTTTCGACAAACTATTGATTTGGATGCCGGGGTTGTTCTTCTCCGGCGGGATGATTTTCTTTTTTATCTGGCGTGCCGAACAGGCGCAATGGGCCGGCTGGGCCGGCGAGGCGTCATTCGCGCTGTTCTGTTTCATGCCAGCCTATTACCTGGCCTTCCGCCGCGATCTGGCAATTCCATTGGTGAATATCGTCGCCCACATGGCGACCTCGAGTCGTAACGATGCCATGCTGGGCAGAATGGCGCAGCCTGCGATCAACAAGTCCGATTGGCGGCGGCTGAGCTGGCAGGAACAAGGCTGCGTGTTTGTGATCGCCGTTATCGGCATGGGAATTGGGCTGGCGCTCTTGATTCATGTGTTGCGGGCGATGGTTCTGAGTGATTGACAAATCTTAACTTCGACTGGGGATTTACCGCAGAGAACGCTGAGTCCGCAGAGTTTTTATCAGTTTTCTCGGCGATCTCTGCGAACTCTGCGGTGAAAAAATAAATTTGTCAGTCAATCAGGCGATGGTTTGATCGCTGATAATCTAATCCCTGTTGATTCATGACCCATTTTTCTGTATACTCTTTTTAGGGCAGATGTGCCGGATGTGCCCGGCGGTGATACCAACTCGCTGTGAGCGGACGGGGGTAAAAAGCAGCGTGATCACCCAAAAAAGGAGGACACCATGAGACGCTCATTTCTCTTCACCTGGGCGATAATTTTGATGCTGCTGGCAGGGATACAGCCCCGACCGGCAGCCCATTCTCCCGAAAATCTGAACCCGATGCCGCCACACCCCTCGCTGGTCGAGAAGCTCCGCCGGGAGGGCCGCGCCCTCCCCAATCTGAGTTCTCGCTACAGCCGGGGGGTGGATGTTCCCCAACGGATGCTCGTGCCCCCCACAGGCAATTTCAAACTGCTGGTCGTCGCCGTCCAATTCAGCGATAACCCGGGGATGGTCACACCCACCTTCTTCGACAACCTGGTTTTTGCCGCGCCGGGGCCGGGCGTCAACTCGGTGAGGGATTATTTCGATGAGGTCTCCGGCTCCACGCTGACTCTGGCGACGGTCAACCTGCCGGGCAGCCTGGGATGGGTCTCCGGTCTCCCTCGCCCGTACAACGGCCCTGCCGGTTACATCAACGCCGATGGGCTGACCGGCACCCCCGACGATTACGGCTGGGGCGCTTTCCCGCAAAACTTGCAGGGCATCGTCTGGGATGTCATCCCCCTGCTCGATCCGCTCATTGATTTCAGCCAATACGATAACAACAGCGATGGGTTCGTGGATGGGCTGTTGGTCGTTCACGCCGGGGCGGGGGCTGAGATCACCGGCAGCACCAACGACATCTGGTCAAGCTCATGGAATCTGACCTCCAGCGGCGGGCCAGGTGTGGCCTGGACGGGCGAAGGGGTGTATGTGGATAATTTTGCCTTTGTTCCAGAGTATATGACCACCGTCTCGCCTGGCGCCAGCGACCAAACCATCGGTGTATTCTGCCACGAGTTGGGACACAATTTGTTCGGCCTGCCCGACCTGTACGACACAGATGGCTCGTCAGCCGGGGCAGGCGACTGGAGCTTGATGAGCACAGGAAGCTGGAACGGCCCCGGCTTTAACGGATCCTCCCCGGCCTGGCCGGATGCGTGGTCGCGGATGCTGATGGGCTTCGTGTCTCCCACGGAGATAACGCTGAACTTCACCAACAACCTGATCAGTCCGGTCGAGCAATATGATACCGTGTACAAGCTGGCGTCGCCGTATCTGACCGATGGGGAATATTTTCTCGTCGAGAATCGCCAACCGATGGGGTACGACGCGTTCCTGCCGGGCCGCGGCCTGCTCATCTGGCACGTGGACGAGGAGAAGTGGAACCTGTGGGAGGGCAACGATAACGAGTGCAAGCTGTATCCCTCCTGCCAGTGCCCATCGTGGCACTATCTCGTCTCGCTCGAACAGGCCGACGGGCTGCTCCAATTGGAAAATAACGTCAACACCGGCGACACAGGCGATCCATTCCCGCCTGGCGCGACCGGTAATGCCAACTTCGCCTTCGGGACGAATCCCGAGAGCGGCTCGTGGCAGCCCGCCTCCTGCCCGACAAATAGCTGCATCGCCGTGAAGAACGTGCATGTATTCAACGCCGGCCCGCCCGACACGATCATGGCCGACTTCGAGGTAGTCTGCGTCTCCGCCAGCGCCTGCGTCAACGTGACAACGCCGCCCATCGGGTGGGGAGAAGCTGGCGCGCAGTACGGTCATGTCATCACCCTGGAAAATTGCGGGGGCTATAACTACTTTGCGCTATCGTTCAGCGGCGGTTGGCCGGGATATACCTACAACCCTTCGAATGGTCAGCCGATCAGCAGCCTTGTCATGTTCAGCGGATCGAGAGGCCAGGTGGGCGTGCGCGTGACCATCCCGGAGAGCGCCGCGCCAGGAATGGCGCAGGCTGGCATACTGACCCTCACCCCCCAATGGACACCTGGCCCGCCGGTGAGCACGGTGGTTGATACGCGCGTTCCCGCCTGTGTGCTGCTGGTGGACGATGACCGCGGTCTGCCAAACTTCGAGCTGAGATACATGATGGCGCTAACCAACGGGAATTTCACTTTCGACTATTGGGATATGACCCTCCAGGGCAGCCCCGACAGCCGCACGTTAGCCGCACACCGGGCAATTATCTGGTTCACCGGGGCTTATCAGGTGGACACCCTGCGCCCGCGCGAGGAGATGGGGCTGGCATCCTACCTGGATGGCGGCGGGCGGTTGTTCCTGTCGAGCCAGGATTACCTGTGGGATGCGGGACGCACTTTTTTCAATCGCGTCTACCTGCGAATGCGCGCATACATTGACAACATCGGCGCCTCCGGCGTCCATGGTATTGTCGGCAACCCGGTGGGGCAGGGAATGGGGCCGTTCACCTTCATCCAGCCCGAGCCGCGCGCCGATGGCGCGACAGCCCTTTTCCCGGCAACCGTCGCATTCCAGAGCAATGCAGGCATTGACAACGCCCTGACGTTCGATTCTGGCACATGGCGCACGCTGTTCCTGGCCTGGCCGTTCGAGGCGCTTGCCCCGCCCGATGCCGATCTCATGATGCAGTCGGCGATGAGCTGGTTTGGGGTCCAAACACAGCCAACCGCCGGTTTTGCTGCCAGCGACAATATGGTTTGCGTAGGCGATGTGGTCACCTTCACCAATACGAGCAGCGGGGCGAACGAATATTGGTGGGAATTTGGCGACGGCTGGACAAACACGATGACGGACACCACCCACGTTTACAACTGGCCGCTGACGGCCACGGTCTCACTGAGAAGCGCCAACTGCTGCGGCTACGATTTCGCCTTCGATCAGGTGGTGGTTTCCAATGCCCCGCAGGCCAGCTTTTCTGCCAGCGACGACATTCTGCTCGTAGGACAGACCATCACATTTACGAGCATCGTCACCGATGTAACCCGCGTCGAATGGGATTTTGGCGACGGCATCACCAGCACATTGCCCAACCCCACCCACGTTTACACCGCGCCCCTGGAAACCGATGTAATTCTCACCGCCTCGAATGGCTGCGGCTCGACCCAGGCCAGCCATCCCATCGCCGTGTACAATCTAGTCGTTGCCGGGTTCGAAATGAGCGAGGATGTCGCATTGGTGGGCGAGATCGTGGTCTTCACCAACACCAGCCAGAACGCTACTTCCTACCTGTGGGATTTCGGGGACGGCGTGACCAGCACCCTGACTCATCCCACCCACGTCTACACCGCGCCCATCTCAGCCAATATCACCCTCACCGCATCGAACGGCTACGGCCCCGATCAGGCGAGCTACCCCATCACTGTTTACGCGCCAACCGTCGCCGGGTTCGAAGTGAACGCAACCGCCGTAGCCGTTGGCGAGACAGTGATCTTTACCAACACCAGCCAAAATGCCAATACTTTCGTGTGGAATTTCGGCGACGGCGTGGGAACTTCGACAGAGACCCACCCCAGCTACGATTACGCCAGCCCCGGGGTATATACCGTCACCTTGCAAGTCTCCAACCCCGCCAGCCAGGACAGCGCCGCGCTGGTGATCCATGTGACCGAAACGGGCAGCCAGCAGACGATCTACCTCCCGCTGGTGGTGCGCGATCCTGTAGGAAAACCAGCCAGCCCGGAGAATGGGATACAACCGCCAGCCAGTCCCCGCATCCCGGGGAGGCGATGATCAACCAAGATATCAGCGGCGCATTGGGGTTTGCTGTGCTGCATCATCCAGTGGGTCGGATTGGCAATCCGACCCACATTGTCACTCCCCTGTCACATCAATCAGGTATCCTGAAGCAAAGAAGATACGGCTTTCACCTGGCATAACATGACCCGATAGGATCGAAAGAAATATGAAACGCTCATACCTGGCATTACTCCTCTCGATGACCCTTGCAATCGCCCTCATCGGGTTGGCGCAATGGTTGGTTTCTGCTGCCCAGCCTGCCCTTGCCGGCGGCGGTCTCACTCAGCCTCCCGGCCCCGATCTCGACGTGACCTTCATCAACCGCGCGCCAATGTACAAAGCCTACTGTGTGGAATACCCCTGGGATGTGCCGGGGCAGCCAGGCATCCCCTTCCTCTGCCCCGGCACAGAGGATGAGAAGCGCTGGCCCGCGCCTGGCGAAATCGTGACCTTCACAGCCCATATCGTCAACAAAGGCGTTGATCCCGCCCCGGCATCCGGTTACGCCTGGCAAATTGACGGCGCAACCGTTTCGACCGGCACACTCCCCGCGCTGGCTCCCGGCGAAGCAATCACGACAACGTATCAATGGCCTTGGGCGCACACCCTTTCACCCGATGAGCAGCGCCTGTTGGGAAACCATACCATCGGGTTTATCGCCGACCCCGATGATGAAATCGTCGAATCCTACGAAGTCAACAACCAGCTTACCGATCCCACCAACGCCATGAGTTTCGGCTTCTACGTCACGCCGCAGATGTACGCCGCCTACAATACGCCAGTGACCGACACGCTGCCCTTTTCGGCAGAAGACTGGCTGCAAAAACAGATGGCGGCGATGAACCAGGCATTTGCCAATGCCGGTTCTGCCGCCCGCGTGCGCATTAACACCATCGAAATTTCCATTGCCTACCCCAGCAACGACTTCTTGCACGACGGCGGCTGGTTCGTGGACGCCGATTACCGCCGCGGAGCCAGCGGCTATTACGATCCCCCCAGCGACATTGATTGGGGGTTGATCCACGAAATGGCGCACCAGATGGCGCTGATTGATTTATACGCCAGTAACATTTACCCGACTGAAGTCTATGTTCTGAACCAGTCGGGACGCGCGGCGAATTTTGGCTTCGAGTGGGCAACCCCTGACGCAATGAACGATCCCGGCAGCCATATTTTTGGCAGCCACACCGCCGGCGGCGCCGCATCGAACATTGGCTACCGCAATGGCTATTATGGCGCATACCAATTCGACATACCCCAAGAAAACTACCTGCTCATTCTCGACAGCCAGGGAAATCCCGCCCCGGGGATCCAGATCGCCTTGTTTCAACGGCAAGATGCGCCAGACTCGTATGGGCGCATTGGTATCAACAACACCCCCGAGATTACCGGCACAACCGGCGCAGATGGTCGCATCCTGCTCGCTAACCGTTCCGCTAACGGCGGTACGACCACCGCTACCGGCCACGCGCTCCACGACAACCCTTTCGGGGCTGTGGACATTATCGGTGTGCAGAATCGCTTTCTGCTGCGCATCGTCTCTCCCGATCACGAAGAATTCCGCTGGATGGACATCTCCGACTTCAACCTGGCGTATTGGGCCGGCGACACCATCAGCCACACGTTCACAATCACTTCCCATGTACCTCCAAGCGGCGCGCCTGCCAGCCCAGAAGTCACCGCCGCCCGCGTGCAGGGCTTCGACGCTCACCTATGCTGGAATCCGGTTCACGGCGCGGCTGGCTACATCATCTACCGCGCCGACCCGCCAGATTACATCTACCGGGTTGTCAGCGATACCGTGAGCGGGCCTTGTTACGACGAAATTTTCCCTGATATAAATTATGGCGGGCATATCTACACCATCGTCGCAGTAGACAGCGCCGGGCGGCAGAGCGGCTTCAGCGCCCCGGTATGGTTCCCCGACGGGATTGCGCCCGTCTCGCTGGTGATCGCTCCCAACCAGGAGCGGATCGTGCTCTCCCATGATTCATGGTATGCTCTTCTGAAGCAGGCCGCCGATGGACGTTATCTCCAAAACCTCGGATCAGTAGAATACCACCTCGATTATTCCAGCTTCCTGGCGTTGGACGCCAATGGACGCCTGCTCATCAGCCACCCAGGCGATGGGTATGACTCACGCCAATCGGTGCGCATCGCCACGCAGTCTGGCGATCCTATCTTCGAGTTTGGCGAATACGGCTCCGGCCCGGGGCAATTCGACGCCCCGGCGGGCGTGGCCTCCTGGGGGCCGGCCTGCTCCGTCGAGGGGCCGCTCACCGATGATCCCAATACCCTCCTGTTATTACATTTCGACAACAACTACACCGGCGAACAAGGCGAGACCGGCGTCTATAGCGGCACGACTTTCACCACAGGCCGCTACGGACAGGGTGTGCTTATTGATAATGCAGATACGCTGACTTACATCACGAATACCAACCTCGACCGCGCTCAGGGAGCTATCGAATTCTGGCTGCGGCCTGATTGGAATGGCGATGACAACCTGAATCACAATTTCCTGGATACTGGCTACGGGGATACGAATCGGCTGACGATCACGAAGGATGGCGGCAATAACCTGCGTTTCATCCTGTGGGATAGCTCTCAAGAATATGGAACTGCCTATTGGGTGGGCTTCTGGCAAGCTGGCGAGTGGCATCATGTCGCGGCTGTCTGGCAGGGGACGCGCATTTACTTGTACGTGGATGGAATCCTCCGTGATAGCCGCACTGACGCCCACCCACCCGACAGTTTAGCTAACGAGATGTACATAGGAAGTTCCCTTTTTCGCGATTCTCAGGCTGACGCCCTGATAGATGAGCTGCGCATCAGCAACATCCCCCGCGTGGGCAACAGCAACGACTGTAATCATTTTCTCGTCGCCGACAGCGGCAACGACCGTATTCAAGTATTCGACTCTATCGGAAATTTCCTGGCCGAGTTCGGGACTTCCGGCTCCGGGGAGGGGCAATTCTCCGGGCCGCAAGGGATCGCCTTCGACGCGGCTGGTCGGCTGCTCGTGGTGGACAGCGGCAACAACCGGGTGGCAGCCCTCGATTTCGACGGCGTCAACCTGGCCTGGGCTGGCAGCTTCACCGCCGGTCTCAACGCCCCCACCGGGATTGCCGTCGCCCCCAACGGCCACATCTTCGTCGCCGACACCGGCAACAACCGCATCGTCGAATTGAATCCCAATGGGAGCTTCGTCGCCGAATATACCCATCCCAACGACGGCTACACCGGCAATTTCAACGCCCCGCAAGGGGCAGCCGTCGCCGCCGATGGCACTATCATCGTCGCCGACACTGGCAACCAGCGGGTCGTGACAGTGCAGCCGGTTTTTCGGATTTACCTGCCGCTCGTGCGGAAAGATGACTGATGAATACCCCGAAATTTGATGTTCGTCCGTGCTTCGCACGGACGAACATCAAATTTCGGTTCTTCTTTTACGCAACCTGGGGGAGATGCGCCATCGAGGCTTTGATCGCCTCTTCGGGGTAAGCATAATCTTCCAGTTGCCCGGAGAGATAAGCCTGATAAGAAGTCATGTCGAAAAAGCCATTTCCCGACAGGTTGAAGAGGATCACCCGTTTTTCGCCTTTCTCACGGGCATCCAGCGCCTCGTCAATCGCGGCGCGGATGGCGTGCGACGACTCAGGGGCCGGGATCAAACCTTCGGTGCGGGTGAACAACACTGCTGCATCGAATGTTGCCAATTGCGGCACGGCGACTGCTTCGATGTATCCGGCATCGTACAACGCGCACAGGCTCGGCGCCATCCCATGATAGCGCAAGCCGCCGGCGTGGATGGGCGGCGGGACGAAATCGTGCCCGAGGGTGTGCATCTTGACCACCGGCGCCATCTTGGCCGTGTCGCCATAATCGAAGGTGTACACGCCCTTGGTCAGCGAGGGCGTCGCCGTCGGCTCGACAGCCACCAGCCGGGTGCGCTGGCCTTCCCGCAGATTCTGCCGCAGGAAGGGGAAGGCAATCCCGCCAAAGTTCGAGCCGCCCCCCACACAGCCGATGACCACATCGGGATATTCGCCAGCCAGGTCCATCTGCTTGAGCGCCTCTTCGCCGATGACAGTCTGGTGGAGCAGCACATGGTTGAGCACCGATCCCAGGCTATATTTCTTGGCCCCCTCGGATGTGGCAGCCACCTCGACCGCCTCCGAGATGGCGATGCCCAGCGAGCCGGGATTCTTCCCGTTGCGGGCCAGCACCGAGCGGCCATAAGCGGTGCGGTCGGTGGGGCTGGAAAAAACCTGCGCCCCGAAGGTCTCCATCAAAATCCGGCGGTAAGGTTTTTGCTGGTAAGACACATTGACCATGTACACTTCCAGCTCGAGGCCGAAGAAATTGCAGGCCATCGCCAGCGCCGACCCCCACTGCCCGGCGCCGGTCTCGGTGGTGAGGGCGCGTGTCCCGGCGGCTTTGTTGTAAAATGCCTGCGCCACCGCCGTATTGGGCTTGTGGCTGCCCACGGGTGAGACGCCCTCGTTTTTATAATAAATGTGCGCCGGTGTTCCCAACGCCAGTTCGAGACGGCGGGCGCGGATGAGCGGGGTGGGCCGCCACAGCTTGTAGATTTCGCGCACCGGTTCGGGGATTTCGATATACCGTTCGGCGCTGACCTCTTGCATAATCAATTCCATCGGGAAAAGCACGCCCAGGAAATCCGGCGTGACCGGCTCCAAAGTTTGCGGGTGCAGCACCGGCGCAGGCGGCACAGGCGAATCGGCGTTGATGTTGTACCAATTCTTCGGAAGATCGGATTCGTTTAGTAAAAAGCGGGTTTGGGTAGAGGGAGTGGTAGACATGGGATGGTTCCTTTCGGTTTGGGTGAGTATGAGAAGGGTCAGAAGGGTCGTAAAACGTAAAACGTAATCCGTAAAGGGCGCCTTACGTTTTACGCATTGCGTTTTACGGTTGGATAAACAAAACCGCGCGTCTGTCCTCAATAGGGACGAACGCGCGGTCCGTGGTGCCACCCTGGTTAGGCTGAACCTGGTTTTCTGAACCTGGATTGCAGACTTCAGTCTGCCTTGCGGACTAAAGTCCGCAATCCAGAGGCAGTAGGCCATTAACGAAAAATCCCGCCGGTGTTGCGACGGGATTACAAAAAGCCAGCCTCACTCATTTTCGTCTGCTAGTCTGGGCGACTAAGAGACTTTACCCTGATAACGGTGGCAGTTCCGGCGCGGGCTACTGGTGGTGTCACGTTTGCCCTGCAACTCTGAGGTCCATTCGGCGCTGGCTGGCGGGCGGGATTTTCATCTGGATGGCGAACCATCACATTACCGCTCTCTGTACCGCTGTTTCGGCGCTTACTCATCCTCTTCACAGTCTTTGATTATTAAGTTAGGCGAAATTATACGGCAATGCTGGAAATTGTCAAGGATTCCATTGACCTTTTAGAGCAGATGTTCTATAATCAAGGTATGGACGCCATCAACCGGATCAAGATGCTCTCGGCCCAAATGAGTCTCGAACCCTCGGAGGAAATCTCGGCCATTGGGGGCGCGGCTTGCCCCAAGTTGAGTCCGCGCAAGGAGGAGGCTATCTTTGTCCACCCGGCGGTCATGCCCAACGGGCAGCGCATCCAACTGTTGAAAACGCTGCTCACCTCGGCCTGCGAGCGCAACTGCTTCTACTGTCCTTTCCGGGCCGGGCGTGACTTCCACCGCGCCACATTCACCCCGGATGAGTTCGCCCAGACCTTCATGCAGCTCAACCGAAAATCCATTGCCGAGGGATTGTTTCTCAGCTCGGGGGTGGTCAACGGCGGGCTGCGCACGCAAGACCAGCTCATTGACACCGCCGAAATTCTGCGTCACAAGATGGGCTTCCGCGGCTACATCCACTTGAAGATCATGCCCGGCGCGGAACGGGCGCAGGTCGAGCGCGCCATGCAGCTCGCCGACCGGGTATCCATCAACCTGGAAGCGCCTAACACCGCCCGCCTGCAATCGCTCGCCCCGCTCAAACAATTTACCGATGAATTGCTCGAACCCTTGCGATGGGTTGAGGAAATCCGGCGCACACAGCCCGGCTACAAAGGCTGGAACGGCCATTGGCCCTCCTCGGTGACGCAGTTCGTCGTCGGGGCGGTGGGCGACACCGATCTCGAATTGTTGCACACCACGGAGCGTCTCTACCAGCAGTTACGGCTCAAACGGGCTTATTTTTCGGCTTTCAATCCAATTCCCGATACGCCTCTCGAAAACCAGCCGCCCACAAGCCCGGTGCGCGAGCACCGGCTTTACCAGGCGTCGTTTCTCCTGCGGGATTACGGATTCTCCATCGAGGAGATGCCTTTCGACGGGACGCAGAATCTCCCGCTCGACGCCGATCCCAAGCTGGCCTGGGCGCGCACGCATCTCACCGACCAGCCCATCGAGGTCAACCGCGCCGACCGCCAGGAATTATTGCGCATCCCCGGCATCGGCCTCAAAACTGCCGAGGCGATCCTGCAGGCGCGGCGGCAAGGACTTTTGAGGGATCTCAGCTCGCTGGGGAAGATCGGCGCAGCCGCCAAACGCGCCGCGCCGTTCATTCTGTTGGATGGACACCGCCCGGCGTACCAAATCAGCCTGTGGTAGTTGCCGTTCTCGGCGTGAGGTGATAAACTCGTGGGGGACATGCTATGAACCGCCGATTATTAATCCCCTTCATTTTGATTTTCATCTTATCCGCCTGCCTCCGCCCGGCGAGCAATCCATCGGGCCAGGTACCGGGGATCGGCGGCGCGCAAGCAACCACTGTCACCACCCCAGCTTCGACGGCGACTGGCGAGGCGGAGATCAACAGCACGCTGCCGGCAATCAGCCGGACGCCGCCCAGCGCTGGCTATACGCAGACCGCTGCCCATGCTACGGTTACACTCACTGCGACCAGCGGTTCCCCATCCCCCATCGAATATCCTGTCATCAACATTCCTCTGGCCGGCGCGGCCTCTGACCGGAACGCCGAAATCTCGGGGATGGCCTGGTACAGCAACACGCTGATTCTGCTGCCGCAATATCCCTCCCGCTTCGGCAGCGGCGACGGGGCTGTGCTGGCGTTGGATCGGGCGGAAATTTTGGCATATATCAACGACCTTACCGACATTCCGCTGATGCCGCGCACGATCCCGCTGATCGCGCCGGGCGTAAATAAGCTCACCGGGTTCGAGGGTTTCGAGGCGATTGGATTTTCCGGCGAGCGGGCATTTCTCACCATCGAGACGAAGCCGGGGGCGATGCTGGCTTATCTGGTTTCCGGGACGATCAAGCCTGACCTCAGCGAGCTGCGGCTGGACACGAGCCGCATGGCGCAGATTCCTCCCCAGACCGGCATCACCAACCTGAGCGATGAAGCGCTGGTTGTGGCGGGGCAGCGCCTGGTCACACTGTACGAGGCCAATGGGGCTGCGGTGAACCCCAAGCCGGCCGCGCATCTGTTCGATTTCAACCTGAACAGCCAGGGGACGGTGTCCTTCGCGGCCATCGAGTATCGCATCACCGATGCCACACCCGCAGATGATTACGGGCGTTTCTGGGCGATCAATTATTTCTACCCCGGGGACACGCAGCTCCTGCCTGCCGCCGATCCCCTGGCGGTTCAGTTCGGCGAGGGGGCGACTCATTCACAATTCAACACGGTCGAGCGGCTGGTGGAATTCGTCTTCACCGAATACGGCATCACCTTCAGCGATGCGCCGCCCATCCAGATTCAGTTAATTGACGACGATCACTCGCGCAACTGGGAAGCGATTGCCCGGCTGGAAGGCTACGGTTTTTTACTGGCAACGGACAAGTTCCCGGAGACGATATTGGGGTTTTTGGCGTATCCCTGACCGGGGTATTCGATGGAGGCTATGATGTCAAATGGGGCCTCGATTACGTGACAAGGAAGTAAAACTACAACACCAGCCGATTGATAAAATCACCGATGCACTGAAAAATCCCCCCTATGCCCACAACCATTCTTACCCACAATCAGACCGCTTGGCTAAACATCACCAATCCCACTCCAGAAGATATCCAGGAAATTGCAGCCCGCTTTCCGAATTTTCACCCGCTGAATCTACAAGACTGTCTCACCGAGCTAGAGATACCCAAGCTCAACCAAAATCACAATTACGTCTTTCTGGTGGTTCAGTTACCCATTTGGGACCCGGCTGATCGGATTTCCCGTCCGGCCGAGATAGATATTTTCCTCTCCAGAGGGGCTTTGATAACATCGCATAGAAACGAGCTGAAACCCCTGACGAATATGTTCGCTCAGGCCCAATCGGATGAGACTTATCGAGCCGAGCTGATGGAGCGCGGCGCAAGCCCCCTGCTCTACCAATTGCTGAATGCCCTGGTAGGATATTGCTTCCCCATCGTCCATCACATCGGACGCAATGTGCGCCGTATCGAAGAGACGATTTTCGATAAGAACACGCGTTACCTGCTGAACGAGGTAGCGGTTGTGCGGCGGGATACGATCACCGTGCGGCGGATCCTGCGATCTCAAATTAGTGTGATCGAGGCTTTGATCCGTGGAAATTGGCCTTTTATCCAGGAAGAACTCGACCCCTATTGGGGAGACATCGGAGATCACCTGTCGCAATTGTGCTCGATGTTGGACGAGTATGCAGAGGTCATCAGCGGTCTCTCGGATACAGTGGATGCCTTGGCTTCTCATCGCATTGATGAGGTGGTAAGGCTGCTGACGATCATCACTGTGCTTACGCTGCCGCTGATGGTGTTGGCGACCCTCTTCAGCATGAACATTACTATGCCATTTGCAGAACATCCAGCATTGTTTTATCTTGTCATTGGATTTGGGGCTGGACTGGCGGCAATAACGATGTGGCTCCTGCGGCGGCGGCGGTGGTTTTAGGAGGGCGGTGGTGTTAGATATTCAGCCTATCACCCTCACCGGCAGCGTTGTCCGCCTCGAGCCGCTCTCGCTGGCGCACGTTCCCGATCTGGCGGTCGCCGGGCGGGACGAAAGCATCTGGCAGTACATGCTCTACGGCAACGTCACCGGCGAGGCGCAGATGCGCGACTGGGTAGCGGAGATGCTCGAACGGCAGGCGCGCGGCAGGGACTTACCTTTCGCTGTGATCCACCTGGAAAGCGGGCGCGCCATCGGCGGGACGCGCTACCTGAACATCGAGCCGGAGGATCACGGGCTGGAAATTGGGGGAACGTGGTACGCGGTCGAGTTTCAGCGGACAGCGGTCAATACGGAGTGCAAATACCTGCTGCTGCGCCACGCCTTCGAGACGCTGGGCTGCCTCCGGGTGCAGTTCAAAACCGATTCACGCAACGAGCGCTCGCAGCGCGCCATCGAGCGGCTGGGGGCCATCCGAGAGGGGATATTCCGCAATCACATGATCCTCCCCGGCGGCGTCATCCGCCATTCCGTATATTACAGCATCATCGCCGATGAGTGGCCTGGGGTGAAGGCGCGGCTGGAGGAAAAATTGACAAATAGCGGGTATAATTCGAAATGACGATTGAAATACTCTGTTTAGTCATCCTGGTTGCTGCCTCTCACATGGTTGATTACCGCCTTTCCACCGCATAATGAATACAGCTTCACGAGTCTGCTCTTTTTGGGGCAGACTCTTTTTATCCCCAACCCACCCCAAGGAGAAAATGATGAAACCAAAATTGTCCCGTTACTGGCGCTTGCTGGCTTGCGCCATCCTGTTGGCAGGGCTGTTCAGCCCGGCCATCCCCCAGGCAGCCGCACAACCGGCTGCGCCCAATATCGCTGTGGACGGCGTGATTGACGCCGCCTATGGCGCTCCTCTCGCCAGCGACCCATTAGGCGATGCGGTCAACGGCGTAAACCTCGATCTCGGCGAGCTGTACGTCGCCGAAGATGCCACCAATTTCTATTTTGCCTTCACCATCAACGCGAATATTGGCGGCGGCAATAATTGGGGCAAATATGCAATCTATGTGGATACGACCAACAACGGCAGCGGCGGTGCGACCGACGCCTGGGGGCGCAACGTGGTCGTCAACGATCCGCACAAGCCCGAATTCGGGATGTATTCCTGGGTAGACTGCGGCACCTACAACTCGAGCTGCACCCAGTTCTGGCAGTGGGGCGGCAGCAGTTGGAGCCAAAATGGCGCGATTGACGAGGCCGCCCGCCTCATCGGTTCGACATCGGTGCTCGAATGGCGTATGGCAAAAACGAAATTGGGCAGCCCCAGCCAGATGTGGATCGAAGTCTGGTCCACCGGCGGGACGACCACTGACAACCCACAAGATACGATCAACGATCCGGCCGACGACTGGAACGCCACGGATTGGCTCACCCAGGGCGTGCTGGATAACTCCACCCAATATCCTCCTTACACCCCCGTCCAGCTCGACGTGACTTTCCCGGCGGATGGCTATTACACCGGCGACCCCGATCTCACCGTCACCGGCACGGTCAGCCCGACGGTGGGCGTGGAAGTGACCGTTGACGTAAACGGCACAGCGCTCTTCACCCCCACGGTTGATATTTCGGGCGCTTTCGCCCAGCCGGTCACCCTCGATCATGGGGCCAACGTTCTCACCATCGCCGCCAATGACGGCGTCAACACCGTCCAATCCATTCGCAATGTGCAGGTGGGCGCGGATCACGATGGCGTCGTGTTTTGGGGCCAGCTCGGTCACGACAGCCGGAATACGATCTTCCGCACCCCCGGCGGCCCGGTGACGACCAACACAGCCGTCACCCTGCGCCTGCGCGCTGCCTCCGGCGACCTGACCGAGGCCAAGGCCCGTGTGTGGAATGACCGCACCAACACCCAGATGATGCTTTCGATGTACCGCGCCGCCGATGATGGCGCTTACGAATGGTGGGAAGTGACCGTACCCGCCAGCGACGTGCCTACCGTGTACTGGTATCGCTTCATCGCCATTGACGGCGCGGACGTGGATTACTATGAAGACGATCTCGGCTCGAACGGACAGCGCTTCGGCGGCTGGGGGCAGGCTTACGAGGATTCGCCGGATTATAGCTGGCAGCTCACCGTGTACGATCCGGCTTTCCAGACTCCCGATTGGATCAAGAACGCCGTCGTCTACCAGATCTTCCCCGACCGCTTCCGCGACGGCGATCCTACCAACGATACCCCTGCCGGGACATTCTTCTACAACGAGTCGGGCACCATCGTCCGCTCGAATGGAACAGACTGGAACACCGCAATCTGCGACCCACGCACTGTTTCCACCCCCTGCTCCGGCTCGTACAGCAAGAACTTCTACGGCGGCGATCTGCAAGGGTTGATTGACAAACTGCAATACCTGCACGACCTGGGAATCACCACCATCTACCTCAACCCGATCTTCGAGTCGCCCTCCAACCACAAGTACGACGCCACCGACTACATGCAGATTGACGACAACTTTGGCGACCTGGCGACTTTCATCACCCTTACCCAGCAGGCCGACCTCCTCGGGATGAATCTCATCCTCGATGGCGTGTTCAACCACGTCTCGTCCGACAGTGTGTATTTCGACCGCTACAGCCGGTGGGATGCCGGCGGCAACCCCACAACCCCTGGGACGAACGACAGCTCCGGCGCCTGCGAAAGTCCCGACTCGCCCTATCGTGACTGGTTCTACTTCACCGATGTGTACACTGGAACCGGGAAATGCGCCAGTTCGAATGGGACTCCCCTCTCTGCGACATACACTGACTGGGCCGGGTACGACTCGCTGCCCAAATTGCAGGCAGCCAACCCCGAAGTGCGCGCCCACATCTGGAGCGACGGAACCAACTCGGTCGGCCCGTACTGGATGCAGTGGGCCGATGGATGGCGTCTCGATGTGGCCGGCGATGTTGACCCCGGCACAACCGGCGATCCCGCCAACAATTACTGGGAAGGCTTCCGCACCGCCACCCACGCGGTCAACCCCGACACATACATCGTCGGCGAAGAGTGGGGCAACGCCTCCTCGTGGACGATCGGCGGCGAGTGGGATGCCACGATGAACTACCAGTTTGGCTCGGCCATTCTGAGTTTCTGGCGCGACACCACCTTCGATGACAACGATCACAACTCCGGCAGTTCGGCTGGCATCCTCATCCCGCTGTCTCCCACGGAATTGGATGAGCGCCTGCACAACCTGGAAGAGCGCTATGCCCCGGAGGCCTTCTACGCCATGATGAACCTGCTCGGCAGCCACGACACCAGCCGGGCGCTGTTCATGCTCGACGAGAACGCCAGCCAGCACAACACCAGCCTCTACGCGGATCCCAACTATGACTGGAGCGACGCCATCACCAAGCTAAAAGGCGTGGCGCTGCTGCAAATGACCATGCCCGGCGCACCGACCATCTATTACGGCGACGAAGTGGGGCTGGTCGGCCCGCCGGTTTACGTGGATTATGGCGGCGGCAACGCCAAATGGGAAGACGATCCCTACAACCGCCAGCCATTCCCCTGGCTGGACGGCGAGAGCGGCACACCCTACTATGTTCATCTGCAAACCCAACCCAGCCAGGATGTGCTGAAAGAATATTACACGCTGCTCATCGGTATCCGCAACGCCCACCCAGCGCTGCGTACCGGCAGCTTCGATACGCTGCTCACCGATGACGCCAACAACGTCTACGCCTACGGACGCATGATGGCCGACCGTTCCGATACCGCCATCGTCATCATCAACCGCGACGCCGCCACGCAAACCGTCACCCTGGATGTGACCGGTTACCTGGCCTACGGCGAGACGCTCGAAAACGCACTCGACGGCGACGCCCCTTACACCGTGAGCGGCACAGGCGAGATCGTGATCGAAGTGCCCGGCCTGTATGGCGCGATACTCACCCTGGCAAACGCCCAAACACCGCCTGACGCAGTGGCTGACCTGGCCGTGACTGACGAACGCGACGGCGAGATTGACCTGGATTGGTCGGCGGCGGCTGGCGCGACAAGTTACGATATCTACCGCAGCCTGCTGTTTGGCGGCGGCTACGAGTGGGTTGGCGCGACCTCCGCGACGAACTTCACCGACAGCGGCTTGAACAATGGTATACCGTACTACTACGTCATCGTCAGCAATGATGGCGCGACCGGCCTGAGCAGCGGCTACTCCAACGAAGTCAGCGGAGTCCCGCACTATATCATCACCGAAGCCTTCCTGAACAATCCCGATGAGATCACTCACACCATCGGGTTGACGCCCACCGTGGACATCTTCGGCTCGGCGCTCGTCCCCGGCGTTACGTCGGTCAGCGGCCCCACCGATGGGTTGTGGGCGCAGATCGGCTTTGGGGATCAGGCTGACGCTCCCCTCCTGTGGACGAACTGGGTCAACGCGGACTTCTTCGCAGATACCAGCGGCTCCGATCAGTTCGCCGGAGGGCTTGTCCCCGAAGAGACGGGCGATTTCTACTATGTTTATCGCTACTCGACGACCGGCGGCAGAGATTGGGTTTACGCCGACCTGAGCGGGATCATCACCCCCACGGGCGTCATCACCCCCGGGGTGCTGCACGTTCTGCCCTCGGGTGATACGACCGCCCCGGCGACGCCGCTCAACCTGCAATTGACCGACTGGTCAGCAGGTTACGTCGAGCTGACATGGGACCCAATCGCTGGCGATCCCACGCTCTACGCGTACGATCTCTACCGGACGACGGTCAGCAGCACAGTAGGAACCGTCATCGCCCGCATCGCCGCCCCGACCACCATCTACACCGATGATATGGTCACCACCGGCGAGACGTACTACTACCGGGTGCAGGCAGTGGATACCTCCTTCAACCGGTCGGGACTCTCCAACCAGGTGGAAGCCACGCCCCAGGCCAAGCTGGTGGCGGACACCTTCACCGAGCGCGTCCCCGATTACACCCCCTCGGGCGACACGGTCTACGTAGTCGGCGATCTGCCAGAACTTTCGGTCTGGAGTCCCGGCGCTTTGCCAATGACCGAGGTGTCGCCCCATGTTTGGAGCCGCACCATCAACATTCCCGATGGGACTGCGGCGCAGTACAAATACACACGCGGCGGTTGGGATACGGTGGAAGCGTGGGGCACGATCACCGGTTACGCCAACCGGAGCATGGTTGTGGCCTACGGGGCAGACGGCAACCAGTTGGTGGATGATACCGCCACGGATTGGGGCGTCGGCCCGGACACACACAAAGCTGTGCAGCACTGGGTTGACCCGTTGGTGGTCAGTGTTTACCCGGAGGCGGACGCTACCGGCGTGCTGGTGACCGACACGATCCGCGTGACGTGGAGCCATACGATGACAGTTGCCGCCACCTACACCGTGAGCGGGCCGGGCGGCGATGTGTCGGGTGTCTTCGCTTACGATGCGGATACGTTCACTGTTATCTTCACCCCCGATCAACCGCTGGAAGGCTCGACGACATACACGGTGCTGATCAGCGGCGTGAAAGACGCTACTGGCGCGACTTTGAAAACCCCGGTGATTTGGAGCTTCACCACCGAGGCGGTGGGGTATAAGGTGTATCTGCCGGTGGTTTTGAGATAAGCCACTGAACAAGTAGGCATTTCACCGCCGAGACGCAGAGAACGCAGAGAATAACCACAACTCTCAGCGAACTCTGCGTCTTCGCGGTGAAAACTGCGGCTGCCTATGTGAAATCGGTAGTCTTGGGCCTCATCCGGGAAGCTACCTCCATAAAGTGACATTCTACGGTGCCACCATGACCGCAATCCAAAGATTCAAAAAAGCATTAAACGACTTCCAGATTGATGGAAAAGTAACTGCAAGCATCATGGACGGTTACGAGACCATCACTGACAAGGCTAAAAAGGAAACCCGGGCGGCTTTTTTCATCGAAGCCATGCGGCGGATGGAAACGTTGATGGCTATCGAAACCTGTCACGCCATTCGGGATGCCTGTGCCTGCTCAAAAGGTGGGTGGCGATTGAAAGCAGTTCAACAGCTTGCGAAGGATTATGCGGGTAGAAGCCTGGAAGAGAAACTACAGGCGCTGAGTCAGATCACGCACATGGGCAAGCCTGTGTTGAATGCCGATGCCACAATCACGGCGAGGATCGGTGAAGAAGGCGGTTTTGAATGTCCGTGTCCGGTATTCCAGGGAGTGGACTTGAAGGAGCCGGTTTCGATAACCTACTGCTACTGTTGTGCGGGGCATTTTCGTTATCATTACCAAATCGCGTTGGGCAAGAGGCTGATTACAAAAACTGTGTTGTCATCCGCGCTCGAAAGTCGCCGGGAAAAACCCTGCCGGTTCGTTTTCGAAACCGTAGATACATGAGATTCTCCCTCAGTGGGAGTATTTCATAAAAAGGGTTTTCCTGCCTTCGGCAGGAATGTTACTCAGATCTGGGGCTTCTCCCATTCGAAACAGAAGGCCCATAAAAAGATATTGCTCGTCAAAACAAATATAACCAACCCAGGGCGCTTCGGCGCCCTTTTTGTTTTGTTTGGCGCTCCATCCGAGCACCTACCAAAGATGGGGAAGAATTGGCTACTCGCGAGGGATGTCCGAATAAACGTCTGGTTGTATCCTCCACTCGATCGCCTTTCAATTCCGATAGGTTTATAGACACCAAATTATGGGAAGGAGGTCTATTCCCAACAAATTCTACCAAGATCTGTCAACTATTCACTTCACATACCACTCAAACCCAAAATCCCCCAACTACTTGAGGAACAAAATATGTCAACACTGAAACATATCTCCCGACTGTTCACAAAAAAAATCTGGCGGCTTGCGTTGATCCTTGTGTTTGGAACAATCTTGGTGTTTCCGCTGATAAGTACCAATGCAGCGAAACTCAACACATCCAGTACGAATAAGGTGTATTCCCAGGCAGGTAGTCCTGAAAACGGCCGTGTCATTGCAAACCTGTGGAATTGGAAGTTTCAGGACATCGCGGAGGAATGTGACTACTTGGCGTTGAAAGGATATTACGCCGTCCAGGTCTCACCTCCCCATAACCACCCCGCAAATTTGGTCATTAGCAATTCAGACAAACGTAGAGTGTGGTGGGATTTGTATCAGGTCGTAAATTACAACGTCGGCAACCGATTGGGAAGCCAGACCGATTTCACAAACATGGTCGCCGCCTGCCCCAATCTAAAAATTTATGTTGATGTCATTGTCAACCACATGGCCGGAGAGGATGCATGGACATGCAATAACACTTTATCCGAATGCACCTTGGGCTATGGGAATGGCTATCAAAATACTGCCAATGGCTATCCTTCCAATACGACCTACAATGCGCTCTGGAATACTTTGGCTTTTCCAAGTGCTCTTTACTATAACAACTCATCTCAAAGTAACGGCTCGTTTGGAACCAGCACATATTACAAAGGGATCGGCGAAAACCCCAACGGCGACTTTCACGATTGTATGGACGAAAACAACCGAATAGATGATTGGAATAACGTAGGTGAAGTTCAATACTGCCAGCTTGAAGGGCTTCGGGACTTGATGACAGAAGATCCGGTCGTTCAGAAAACCATTGCCGAATACTTGTCAGACCTGAGAGCAATGGGAGTGGACGGTTTTCGAGTAGATGCCGTCAAACACATTCCGGCTGACCAAATGAATGCGATTCTCAACCAGACGATTGACGACACAATTACACCAACCATCGGAAATTCTTACGTTTACCAGGAAGTGCTGGAAACTCTCATCAAGAATGATGCCGGAGATGTTACCGGGCGTGGAGCAACAGGATTACGAACTGTGGACTACACCTACGACGGGTATCCAGGAAACACGTCATTTGGCTATGCCGCCAATCCCTATGCTAAAAACAATGGTGATGCCTTTGAATTCTCCTTTGGCTCCGCATTGGAAGATCAATTCAGGGGTGAGAATTCAGGCGATATCCAATGGCTCATCGGCTCGACGCTATTTGGCGAGGGTTGGGGGCTGCTCCCGTCCGATAAGGCGATCCCGGTTGTAGATAATCATGATACGGAACGTAGTTACTGGTATGGATCAGGCGAGGCTGATCATTTGGATGTTCTCACCTACCTCGATAACCAAACCTACTTGATGGCTTATGTTTTTATGTTAGCCTGGCCATACGGAGATCATGTTCAAGTTTATTCAGGCTACGATTGGTTCAACGGTTCATCGTCCTGGCGGACTGACAAGGAGTTAATTGGCCCTTCGGCAGACGCTAACACAAGCTGCGCCAACATGACCACCTATGACACAACCGGAGCGTACACGGCAAGCAACAAATGGGTCTGCCAGCATCACTGGACGGCCATTGCCAATATGGTCGGCTTCCGCAATGCCGTGTATGGCTCAGATGTTTCTGTTGCTGACGTGCATGATAAATGGTCCAGCACGCAACAAATTGCTTTCGGGGTCAATCACAAAGGTTTCGTGATTATCAATAACACCGGCAACTCGTTCTCGAATACTTTCACCACAGGTCTCCCTGCTGGCACATACTGCAATGTGATCAATGGCGACCTGACTACTGATCAAACAGACTGTACCGGCACCAAAATTACAATAGTAGATAATGATGGGGATGGATTTGGGGATGCAACCATTGACGTACCTGGTAACACTGCTATAGCTATCCACGTTGGACAATCCATTATCCCCCCCTCTGCTGTAACCATCACCAATCCAGATGGCTGCAAATCTGGGAGCACATGCACCTTCATAGCCACAGTACCTTCTGGGGCCAGTCTGCCTCTCACCTTCGCCTGGACCGCTTCTAACCAATCTGCGGTAACACACCAGACAGTCAATTCCCTGGAAGACTCGATATCTTTCACCTGGAGCGATCAGACGGAGCAATGGGTCACAGTGGTAGTTTCGAATGAGTCAGGCAGCGCAACAGATACACTCAACTTCACGCCTACCCCCCTTCGCACAGTGCTCGTTACCTTCAATCTTTACATGCAGGGCGTCTCGCCGCTTACCATCGTGAGGATGAACAGCGATTACCCGGACCTGAATGGGCTGGTGCTCAGATACTCGAATGGCAAATGGACTTGCCCCCCGGTGCTCTTACCCAAAAACTGGTCAGGATCTATTGATTACGTTTACAACTACACTCGCGGCGTCGGTCCGAGAGCAGAGACAGAGACCGTCAATCATACTTGTACCCTCTTCCCAGAAGATGATCGGGTAACTTGTTCTGTAGATTGGAACAGGTAATCGTTATCAAAACACGATCGAACTTTCTATCGCCTCCCGCTCAGTTACGGAGCAGGGGGCGATAGAAACGGAGACACTCATGACACAAAAACTCGGTTTGTTATTTCGGTCCACATTGTTAGCAATTCTCATCCTATCCCAGTTCATGAATGACAGCCCCGCCCAGGCTGCTGGAAGCAGCGGAGATGGGACTATCCACCGATATGCTATCTTGATTCACGGTTGGGGCGAAGAAGACTTCTGGTGGCAATCATCGCTCAAAGCTTACAATTCCCTGGCTGCCAACGATTTTGACAGTATATATTTTCTCTATCGGCACGGCGCGGACGACCCGCAAGTAACCGAACCATCTATCGTAAACGGTGCAGCCACTTTACACAATATTCGCAGCACATTCAGCAACCTGGCCAGTCTTACCGACGCCGACGATGAAGTCCTGGTATGGATGGTTGGTCATGGCGCTGGATACGATGGCGCAGATATACAGGATCCATCACAATACGGCTATTTATCTGCATTCACATCGGTTGACCCTGGCGACGAAGAAGATTATCTCGAAAGCAATTTCAAACTTCAAGCACTAACCACCAGTGGAAATTATGGTGAAAATCACGGGATGAACCAATGGAGAGTCGTCTACGTTCCGGGCGATGAGAATCAAGCTCGCGTTTATCGGCATCAATTTGTCAGCCGGTTTTCGAAAACATACTTCACACGTGGGGGTCTGCAGAGCGATCAGGATGCTTATCTCGAAGAGTGGATTGATTATTTGACGATTGACACCGAAAGAGATGGGATCATTGACCCCCATGTGTTACCTGATACCGATGGCGACGGCATCCCTTACTACAATCCGGATACTGGGGTATTCGATGAAGATGAGTGGGGTAAGATGGATGAATATACTGACAATATCCGCCTTACCACTTATGCTCCAGGTCTGCTGGTTGATTACGTTATACACGATTTCGATTATGACAACCTTGTAGACATTGATCTCCATTACCGGCCGGGCGATCCGTTGGAAAGCGATGGTGAGGATACAGATGGCGCCGGATTATTCGATGGTCTCGATGTGAACGAGAACGGCAACATGAACGATTGGATCAGCATTGACGAGGACTTCCCCTTACCCACGAGCCGTCTCACCGATGATAACCTGAACAGTTATTTAGATATGTTGAATGTGAGAGCGGTCACCGTCATTATCGCCGCCTGCTACAGCGGCGGATTTATCTGGGATATCAGCTCACCCGGGAGAGTGATCGTCACCAATACTGGTGAGGAAGTGTACGGTTATGCGACAAATTTTTCAGATGAGCTTGCCGACGCGATCTCGAGTGATGCCGCGGAAGCCGATGTTGATCAAAATGGGGGCGTTTCGATAACAGAAGCTTTCAATTACGCCACTTCTCATGACCGTGTCTGGTGTGGCAATAACACCGATCCAATTGACACCAACGATCCGCCTGACTGTGAAGAACCTCTCCTCGACGATAACGGCGATCTGGAAGGCAGCGTTTACCTGGACATCATTTCGGGTCAAAGCCTGGATGGAACCTTTGCCTCTACCGTGTTTCTGAAATAAGCTAACCAGCCTTTCATGTTTTTCGACAAGTGTACAACACCAGGCCGGTAATAATGCCACCCGGCCTGGTTTCTGTTTCCGGTTATAATTCCCCCGCATGACTCCCGCCATCGAAACCTTCGCACTCACCAAACGCTTCCCCAAGCCCCAGGGCTGGCTGGGATGGCTGTCCCGCAAAGGCGACGCCAAACCGGCGGTCAACGGCGTAGATTTGACTGTAAGGGAGGGGGAATTGTTTGGCCTGTTGGGGCCGAACGGGGCGGGCAAGACCACCCTCATCAAGCTCCTGTGCACCCTCATCATCCCCACCTCCGGCTCGGCGCGCGTCCTCGATCACGATTTACGCGACGAGGCCGCCATCAAACGCGCCATCGGGCTGGTGACGAGCGACGAGCGCAGCTTCTACTGGCGGCTGAGCGGGCGGCAGAACCTGCAATTCTTCGCCACCCTGCTCGGGCTGGCCGGCGACCAGGCCCGTCAGCGCGTGCAAACCGTGCTGGCCCAGGTCGGCATGGAAGGCGTGGCCGATACCCGCTTTCTCACCTATTCCACCGGGATGCGCCAGCGGCTGGCGATTGCCCGCGCTCTGCTCCACCAGCCGCGTGTCCTCTTTCTCGACGAGCCGACCAAAGGGCTGGACCCGCTTGCCACCCGCCAGCTTCACCAGCTTGTGCGGGGCCAGCTCATCGAGCAGGATAAGATCACCGTCCTGCTCACCACGCACATCCTTGACGAGGCCGAGCAGCTTTGCGACCGGATGGCCGTGATGCATCTCGGCCAAATTCGCGGCTGCGGCACGGTGAGCGAGCTGCGCCATGAGCTGGGATTCACCGATCGTTACCTCATCCACATGACGCCGCTCCCGGAAGCTGCCATCTCTCGATTGGCGGCTCAAATCCCCGGGCTGGCAGCTCTCCCCGGGGAGACGCCGGGCGCAGCCGTCGAGGTCGCCGCGCCTCGGGAGGATGACTCTGCCCTCGACCGAACGCTGGATGCCATTCGCCAGGCCGGCGGCAAGCTGCGCAGCGTGGAGCGTGAAGAAGTCCCGCTGGAGACGGTCTTCGAAGCGCTCACTCAACGCGCCCCCGCCACCCCATCGAACGACAAACCGCCTCCCACTGGGCGCAGCGCCCCCCGCTCGAAAGCCGGTTCCCCCTCTCTGCGAGCATGGCTGCGCATCGCCTTTGCATTCATCCGCAAGGATTTTTACGAAGAAGCCAGCTACCGGCTGGCATTTTTCCTCCAATTCTTCAGCATCTTCTTTTCGGTAGCGACTTTTTATTTCATCTCCCGCCTGCTCGGCCCCACCGCGGCCACGTATTTATCGGCTTATGGCGGAGATTATTTCTCGTATGTGTTGATCGGATTGGCATTTTCAGGCTTTTTCGGCGTCGGGCTGTCGGGGTTTGCGAACAGCCTGCGACAGGCGCAAACCACCGGGACGCTGGAGGCTATGCTGACGACGCCTACCAGCCTGTCCACCATCATCCTGTCGTCATCGCTGTGGAATTATTTGATGACGGCCTTCCGGGTGCTGATCTACCTGTTCATGGGGGTAGCAATTCTCGGCGTGAAGATGGGGAACAGCAACTATGCCGCGGCGCTCGTCATCCTAACTCTCACCATCATCGCTTTCAGCAGCCTGGGGATCATTTCAGCCAGCTTCATCATGGTCATCAAGCGCGGCGATCCGGTGACCTGGGTGCTGAGTACGTTGTTTTCTCTGCTCGGCGGGGTGTACTACCCGCCTACCGTGCTGCCGGAGTGGCTGCAATGGATCAGCAAGCTGCTGCCAATCACCTATTCGCTCGAAGCGATGCGCCTGGCGCTGCTTCAGGGGGCAACTTTTACCGAGCTGGCTCCGCATATCGCCGCGCTGCTGTTCTTTTGCGTGGTGTTCCTCCCCATCAGCCTGCTGGCGTTCCGCTTCGCCGTGCGCCGCGCCCGCATTGACGGCTCGTTGACGCACTATTGATCTGGTTTCCCGCCCTGGAGCCTATCCCCATAGCGCGGCTTCCGGCCGCAGCCAAAGAATCAACGCAGAGACGCAGAGTTGCAGAGGTGCAGAGTTGTTTCGATTTTTCTTTGCGGCTCAAACTCTCTGCGACTCTGCGTTAAAGGTTTTCGCGAACCGGGCAAATAATGATCGGTACTTCTATACTCCCTTACTCGCGCCGACAAATTGTTTTCATACCCAAAGCGATGAGTGCTGGATCTTCGACCGCTTCGCAGCGACTGGTCATCAGACGGGACTGCTCGGGCGAGTCAGCTCGCACGAACACCGACATCCCTTCGATTATCGCCAGCGAGGGGGCGTATCGGTTTTGAAACTGGGGGAAAAGGAAGATCTGCCCCTGGGCGGTGTGCTCGCCCCGCAGGAATTGATCCCGCAGCGTGGGATCGGCAATCCAGGCAGGACTCACCACCGAGACGATCACATCCGGCTGCAATTCCCCCAGCGAATAATCGAAATCGTATTTGTTGTGGCCGGGTTTATCAATTCCCGGAAGGGCGGGTAATCCGGCAATATAAGCGTCATTCTTCCCGAGCAAATCCACCGCCGGGCGCTCGGCAAAATATGGCAGCGCTCCCGCCGGGAAAACGGCTATCGAACTTTCCGATCCCATTATTTGCCGCAATGCCAGCCCGGCGCGGACGACCGAGGCTTCGGCCGTTACTCCCTGGAAAAAGTTGAACCCTGCCAGCCCCACCAGCGCCAGCCAGGCCGCCGCCAGACTGGCGAAATACCACCCCATCCGGCGGCCGGCCAGCCATCCGGGCGCCAGAAATGCCATTACCAGCAGCGCCGGAAGCCAGGGGGCGAAGAACCGCGCCCCGCCAAAGTCGTCCCCGCCGACGTAAACGGCATACCCAAACAGCGCCAATCCCAACACCCACAGCAAGCGGGCGCGCCGGTCGCGGCTGCGCCAGGCCATCCATCCCGCCAGCGCCCATACAAGACCATAGCTCCGCAGCACGCGGGCGACATACTTGAGTCCCGGCAGCAGGCGCTCGGCCAGCGGCCAGCCGGTCATTTTCAATGTGTAGGTATTCGGCAAAGGCTGGCCGTAATACCACAGGCGAAAGCCGATGTTGACAAGCGGCAAGATCAGCGCCAGCAGGCCGAACAAAATGACCTGCTTTTTCTGCGGGTTGAGCGCCAGCGCCAGCAGCCACAGCAGCCCGGCCAGGAGGAGTCCATCCACTCGCACAACGCCCATCATGCCAGCCAGCAAAAAAGTCGGCGGGCGCGGATGGCGGGCTTCGGCCTCTTCGAGCACGCGCAGCAGCAGCCAAAGGAAGATCACCGTTTGGAGGGTCGTTTCCAACCCGATGATGGCCCAACGCGCCAGGTCGTAGCTCAACGCCAGCGCCGATAGCAGAGCGGGCACCGCCAGCGGGGGCAGAATCCCCCCCGGGCTGAGCTTTCGCATCAATCGCGCTGCCAGCGCCAAGATCAGCGCTGCCAACGCCACGTTGAGCGCCATCACCGGAAGGCTGGTCAGTGCGGCAGGCAGCGGCAAAAGATGAACTGCTGCCATCAGCAGCACCCAGCCGAAATTGCTGTAGCCCTCCACCCGATCCCCGCCCGGATTCCACACCAGTCCATTTCCCCGAGCGAGGTTTTGACCGTAACGCATCGAGATCATCATATCGTCTTGCAGCCAGAAAACCCGCTGCCCGTCGAACACTGCGGATTGCTGGTGAAAGATTGCCAACCCGTAGAGCACGCACAGGCTGACACAAGCCAGCGCCACCCATTGCCGCGTCGAAATACGGTCGAAAAATATCCTGGCTCGTTCAAAAAGTGGAATGTTCATCATCCCCGAAAAATCAATGGTTCATTGAGAAGCCGCCGTAATAGATCAGTCTACCCGGCGATGCAGTGTAGGTCGGATTGGCAATCCGACTTACAAAGGCGGAATCGAATTATCTCGTTGGCTGATTGCCCGCCCCTACGGTGTAGACTGCGCCAGCCTCAGCGCCGGGTCGCCGAACAGGAGGAAGGTCAGCAGCACCTCGCGCACGCCATCTTGATTTTGCGGAGTTTGACGCTGCGCCTGAAGCAGCCATTCGCCCACGGTTGCGGCAGAATCCTGCCCGAGGGCCTGCGCCAGGGGGCCGGAGAGCATCGCCTGGTCGGTGGGCAGCGTCAGGCTGGTGGGCGCCAGCACCGCGGCTGCACCGCCATCAGGCTGGAAAAGCAGCACTTCGGCGAGCGATTCCTGCTTCGGGTGGGTGAACAGCCCGGTCAGGCAGCTCATATTCATCACCAACGGCAAATGAGTGTTGCTCAGTTTGGCCGCGTCCTCCGTTGAAAACAGGCGGTCTTTGCCCCACATGACCATACTGCCATGCCCAAAGTACGCCATAAAAAAGACGCCCTCGTCCAGGTGTTTTGTGATTTCGGCGTTCGCATCCACCGCGCCCGCTGCCGGAGAATACAAAGTGGACTCGAACCCGTCTGGCAATTGATCTAAAAAGGTCTGCGCGTCGGCGGCGAAGCTGGTGTCGTTCCCATCGGAGACTGCCAGCACCCGCCGGGTCCACGATTCTCCGCCGGCGGCCTGCTCGCTGTCCAGAGCAGCCTGCTCGGTATTCTGAGCAGCCTGCTCGGTATTCTGAGCAGCCTGCTCGTAGGCCAGCAGCTTCGTCGCCAGCGACCGCACCTGCGCCGCGGAACGCGCCGGGACGCGCCCGATGGCGACATCCGGTAAACCGTCCTCGTCGAGCTGGGCAAACAGCACGTCACTGGCGGTCTCGCCGCCGAAAACTGTTTGGATAAAAAAGGTTGGCAGACGGTTAGCATCTGGCGGAGCGAGGTAGCCGCGCGGATCGTAGGTGGCGTCGCCGACCAGCATCACATAGCGGGGAGCCGTCTGCCAGGATTGATGGGTAAAAGCCAGGAATTTTTGAATGGCTTCCGGCTCGGGAAAGCCGTCATTGAACTGATCGTAGATGGCTTGCAGCGGGATAGACATCACGCGCAAGCCCTGGGATGTGCGCAAGGCGAGCAAGGGATCGAGCGGCGCGAGCAAGTCATCCGGCCCGATGGCGAGGTAATCGGCGGCGCTGGAAGCGGCGCGCAGATCGGGGGAAAGCCTGGGGGCGGCGATCTCCACCGGTTTCAGCATCCCCTTTGACCCCGCGGCCAGATAGCGATGATCTGGCTCACCCTGGAAAATTACATCACCATCGCCCGGTTGCAATCCGGTGAGGCGCACCGGGACGTAGGGGTCGGTTATATCCAGTAGAAATATCTCATCATCGAAGCCAGTCAGTTTCAGGGGAGACTCGCCCGCGGCGCAGTCCAACCGGTCATTGACCGCCTCCGCCGTGCGGGGATATTCGATCTCGATCCAATCCACGAAAACGATGTCCGCCGGGGCGGTGGTATCTCCCGGCAGCGCCAGCTCTACCGCGTTCGCTCCGTCAACCAGCACGCCAGCCGGCACATCGGCTTCGATTGTACGCCGCCCGTTGCCATCCCAGCTTTCGTCGGCGACCACCTGGCCGTTGATGAGAACCTGCAAATGATGATCGGGATTGACCGGCGCGGAGGTGCTGGCCCATACGGCGACGCGCACGCGCCCGGCTCCGGCTGCCGCGTGGGCCAACGTCACCTCGAAGGGCTGGTTTTTGGGGGCAGCCAGGGATTGCCAGAACCAGTGGTCGCCGGATTCGGCTTGAGGGGCGTAAACCAGGTTTTGCTCCAACCGTTCCATCGCCAGACAGGCGTCAACCGGGGTGGACACTGACGCGCCGGCGGGCTGTTCCCAGGCCGTGGTTGGGGTGATTTCACCGGTCGGCTTGATTTCGAGCCAGTAGTTGGATTGGGCGGTATAGCGAGAATCGGGCGATTGGCCGTAGAAGCGCAAAGTGAAATCCCCTGGTTCACCTTCCGCCCACAAAGGCTGCGGCTGCCCGCGCAGAGACAACACCAGCCGGGCGGGGTCCGCGGCAGCCAGGGAGGGCGCGTCCGCCCGCAGATCAGACGATGTAACCGAGTAAAGGCCAGCCTCTTTCACCGCCAGCTTGACCGCCCCCGAAGTAAGCTGCGGCTCCGGTGAGGGCGTATCGGTCGTCCGGTTGCAGGATGCGGCTAATAAGGCCGTTACCACAAGCAACAATGCGGCGCGTTCAAAGAACACCAACAATCGGGGCAGAGTCAGGCGAGGTACCATCAGCGAGTCATTCTACGCAAGAAGAAGAGCAGGAATCCCCCCAGGAGTATCCACAACAAAGCCGCCGCTCCGATCAGGGTGTAGATGCGTGAAGGAACACCTCCTGGCCCAACCAATGTGGGCGTCGCCGTAGGCAGGTGAGTGGCAGTGGGTGTGGCGGAGGGTGCAACTGTCGGGGATAGAGTCGGTGAGTAAGCCGGGAAGATCAAAGTCAACGAAGGCAAGGGGATCAGGGTAGCGGTGCGGGTGGGGCCTTGCGGGGTGGAGTCTGTCGCAGTAGCGCTCGTTGCAGCCGCTGTCGAAGTCCCGGTGGTAGGGGATGGGCTGATATTGGGCGTTGACCCGGCGATAGTGGCAGTACGCGTGGCCGTTCGTGAGGGGGTGGGCTGGCCGGGAACACCGGTTGCAGTGGAAGTTGGCGTCTGTGTGAAAGTAGCAGATGTGGCAGTGGCGGTAGCTGACGATGTCGGAGTTGGGCTATTTAGGGGAGAGGTTGCTGTGGCCGTATTGGTAGGATTCCCAGCGGGAATGGTGGCGGTTGTAGTTGGCGTAGGAGTTCGGGTGCGTGTGGCGGTGGCAGTAGCAGTACTCGCCGCGACCTGTGTGCCATAAACAGCGAAAATCGGGGCGGTAAATTCGGAATTGCCTGAGGTATCCACACTTTCGAGTTTGTAATAGTAGGTGTTGCCCAGTATCGCCGAGGTGTCTGGGTAGTCATAATGAGTTTCAGAAAAACCATCACTCTCGGTAACGATAAAGCCGCTAATATTTTGGAAGGGGCCATCCGGCGACAGGCTGCGATGAAGATTGAAGCCAGCGTTGTTCAGCTCGGAGGCGGTGACCCATTGAACGAGGATTTGTCCGGTTTGGGCAACGGCAGTAAAGCTGACCAGTGTCACATTGGCGCGAGCAGTCGTGACAAAAGCCAGCAGCACAACAATCAGGACAACAATGGGGAGAAGCCGGAGCAGAGCTTTCATATCACCCGATCAATCACACGAGGGAAAGAACCCCCTTCTCTTCGAGTAAAGCGACGAATTCCAGAACGTCTGCCTCGGCCTGGAGACGATCAACCGCGTAGGACTCACTCAATAGCACCGCAATCTCGGCCACAGTATGTGTTCCATCGGCCAGTGTCCAAATTTGCGAGCCAAGCTCGTTCAAAACTTTGACTTCGCCTTTACCGGGCAGCACCAACACTGTCTCACCTTCGACAGTGCGTCCAACGACTTCCGGGTTGTGGAGCGGGGTGGCATTGATCGAAATCATAATCCTGATCCTATTGTATTGGCTACTGAAATCTAGCCTCTTAGGCAATTACCATGCCATACCGCCAGCGGTAGGTTGGATTGGCAATCCGACCTACGTCCCGCCGCAGATATGCTGATTTGTTACGATGATTTCCAAAGAGCAGATATCTAACGGCGAATGATTGGCAAGTATATAGGATTGTCGTCGTTTGCATAGACAACCCAGATTGGCTCGGTGAACTGCGAGTCTCCCGTCGTACTGACGCTTTCGAGTTTGTAATAGTATGTGTTACCCAGCGCCGCCGTAGTGTCTGGGAATTCATAAGTTGTTTCAGAAAAGCCGTCGCTCTGGGTGACGATGAAACCACTGATATTTTGGTACGGGCCATCTGGCAACAGGCTGCGATGAAGATTGAACCCAGCGTTATTCAACTCGGAGGCGGTGACCCACCCGACGAGAACATGATCGTTTTCGGCAGCAGCCGTGAAGCTGACAAGCGTCACATTGGCGCGTGCACTCGTGGCAAATGCCAGGAGTGCAACAATCATGATGAGGATCGGGAGAACCCGGTGGACAATCTTCATGAAGCCTGCGGGCTATCGGATGACAATCGGCAAGTATACTCGATTGGAGATCAAAGCCGTTGTAGTCAACACCACCTGCGCCGATTGGCTGCCATAGCCCCACGAGACAACTTTGACCGTCGCCACATCAGACGAGCCGGAAAGCGCATCGGCAGGGATTTGCACCGTGACCAGTAATGTCACCGCATCCCCCGGACCCAACGGGCCAATGGTCAGTGTGTCGGGGTTGGTCGGCCAGCCCGGACCGCTCACCAGCACCGTAAATGTGTCGGTGTAAACGCTGATATTCGTCACCTGGAGGGAGTATATCACTTCGCCGCCAGGGTTTCCATCCTGGCTGGTCGTATCAGCCGTCACCGTAACACCATAAGGCCGAGCCGTGGTGGTCAGGGTGATGTTGGCAACCTGGTTCGGATCGCCAGCAGAGGCCAGATTCAGGGTGACCGAATCCGTTGAGCCAGAAACCGCACCCGAAGGGATCGTCACCATGACGGTGATCGATTCACTGCCCCCGGGTGCAATCGGTCCGACGAATAATGGCGCGTCAGTCTGCCAGGCATAAGTTCCCATCGAAATATCGAATTGATCCGAGGCGCTGCCCAGGTTCCACACGCGCAGATTGTAAAAGACGGAGCTGCCGGGCGCGCCAGTTTGCGCGGTTGCAGCCGAGGTAACGTCCACCCCAAAAACATTGGAGGTTGTCATGAGTATAGATTGGGCTTGTAATGCGGGATAGCCGGTTGAGGCGGCGGTGACAGTCACGACATCGGTTACGCCGCCCAAAGCCCCCGATGGGATGTTCACCGTTACCGTTACAGGCGCGGCTTGATCAGGCAGTAACGGCCCAAGCGATGGCGGGATGATGGTGGTCGCCCACTGATTTCCAGCCACATCCAAATCAAAGGAATCGCTATATCCGCCTGTATTGGTCAATTGAAGGTGATAGACAATTTGTGTGTTGGGCAATCCACTCTGACTAATTTGGGTTGGAGCCAGAGAAACATCATACAACCGGGTGGTTGTTGTCAATGTCGAGGTCGCCAACCGGAGGGGGTCAGCCTGGGAAGTGGCTGAAATGACCAGGGTCTCGGATTGGTAATCCTGCGCCGAGATCGGGATTTCAACCGTGACAATCAACTCTGCGCTGTCTCCCGGACCGAGGCTCCCTGTCGAGATGGGCGCATTAACGGGCCAGGTGTGCGCGCCGGCAGCGATGTCGAAGGTATCCGCGGTATTGCTGGTGTTGGTGAGTTGCAGTGTATAAGTTACCGTTGCGCCAGGTAACGCCGTCCGAGAGTCAACGGCCGGGCGTAACGATAAACCGTAGACATCGGCAGTGGTTGTCAATTGCGCGCTGGCGGTTTTGCTGATATCGCCGCGCGAAGTGGCAGTTACCTGTACCACATCGGTTGCACCGCCAGACAGACCCGTGGGAATTTGCACCTCGACAAGCAAAGAAACCGAATCACCTGGAGGCAGCGGACCCACAGCCGCCGGGGCAGAGGTTGTCCAGGCATGGCTGCCCAAAGTCACATCGAAGGTATCGGTAATAGCAGACGTATTGGCAAGAGAAAGTGTATAAGTTACTACATCTCCGGTCATAGCTGACTGGGCGGCTAAGGGCGGATTCAGTGTCAAATCATACGGACTATGCAGCCGCAAAGCCGGATCGCCGAAGATATTGTAGGTATTGATCAGGTCGCCATCATTCCCGGTGGCAAAGACGCCCAGGCGGGCCGCCACGGTTGCCGGGCCAAGCTGCCAGATGCCGGTATCAAAGATCGCACCGTAGAAACCATCGGCCAAAGCATCGTGCCCGGTAGACAGGCCCAATCCGCCAGGGGAGAATGTGCTCACAGCACCTTTATCGGCCCCGTTAATCAGCGCCTCGACGAGGGATGGCCCTTGAACATATTGCGGTCCATGCGGGCCGATCCAATAGCCATCCATACAAGTCATTGAGAGAATAACTGGCAGTTGGCCGCCATTGGTCAGTTGTACAGCAACATCATTCGTGAGCAGGTTTTCATGCGTCCAACGTTGAGGCGCTCCATGACCGACAAATGACATCAGGAGAGTGCCAGTGACGTTGAAAGTCTCGGTAAGGGCATGAGTTGCTGCGGGGCAAGGCGTCGGCGGATCCGTCGGCGGGCAGTAATCGGTTTCATAAACTCGATTCGGCTGAAAACCGGGGGCCACGAAATTATTGATCAAAGCCTCGGCAGAAGCCTGGAAATCGCCAGCATCATCGGGGATATTATCGGACACGAAAGCCAGATTGCGTTGCCAGTCTTGGGATGGCTGGCCTGCGTAACCAATAATCTTGTTCACGACAGCAGTCGCCTCAGCAACGCTGGAAGCCGGAATGCGGCTCATATAAACATCGGGAAGCGGATCGCTGCCAACGATCGTGGCGAGTTGATTGGTAGCATCTACCTCACCCTGCCAGGGATCCACGAACCCGAGGTTGGCGGGCAGATAGGTTGGCTCTGAGCCATAGCGCGCCGGGTTGAAGACCTTGAAATTCCAGGTACTGTCACCGATCAGAACCACGTAAACTGGTGCAGGAGACTGCCAAACGGAATAAGCATACGCCAGGAAATTCTTTATCGCAATCGGGTGGTAGATGCCTTCACCGAACTCATTGAAAACATCGTTGATATCTACGACGAGGGTACGCAGCCCTTGAGCAGTATGAAAATCTGCCAACGCCTGGGCCGGTGTGAGAAACGCCGGATGGGTGATCACGATGTAGTCGGCGCCGTTGGAAGCCGATTTGAGATCGGGGGGATCGTAGAAAGTGATGGCTTTCGGCGACAGGATGGCCTGAGGGGCCACAGCGAGATACTGCGAACCCGCGGCCTGATTGATCTCGAAGGTAGCGGTATAAACGCCCCCGGAAGAGGTTATCACTGGGTTCAGCACCCGCATCGGATCCAGGGGATCGGTCACATCGTAAACTTCGACAGACGCAGAGCTGAAATTGCCCAGGGCATATTGCCATTCGCCGGTATGCTCTCCGGTAAAGGCAATCTGGTTACCGGCGGCTAAAAAGCGGCGATCGTACTCGATTTCGAACCAGTCGAAATAAATGGGAGGCGGGGTAGCGCCATCCGGCAGATAAGTGAATTTCAGCGAATTGACGCCTTCGACAAGGCTCGATTGCGGAGCCTGCCCTTCGAAACGATAGCGCGATTTCCCTTCCCAATATGCCTCATCCACCGGCTGAGGATCATTATTAATGCTCACGCGGGTATGATGATCGTTCGGCAGGTTGTCATTGGTGTTCATGGCAACCACCTCTCCCCGGATCGTTGCCGTATAAGCGCCAGAGGCAACCGATGTCAGTGTCGTCGTATAGAAGCGGGTTGTATTATTGGTAACGACTTCCCAATACCAGGTATCTTCATCCGTGAAATGCCACGTCCACCAGCGGGTCGAACGCTCAGCGTGGACGGTTGTTCGGTACACAGCGGGCGTGGGTGCGGTACTTCCGGTCGGGTCTCCATTTACTTCCGCCATACGGGGACCCGGGGCGCCACCCTCCGTCAACCAATACACATTGTCGTTGGTGTACTTTTCTGCCATCGTGGCGTTGAACTGCGGATGCCAGTAGGTATAAACACCGTTTGTGAGCTGTTCGGTGTAAGTAATCCAATTCAAATCCTCATCGGGATGGGCGGCGGCAAGCCGGTCGCCATAGAATTGTTGGCCGTTGAAGATGATGTAATCGCTCGGGTCGAAGCTCCCGTCATCCTCCCCGGCGACATAAATTGACACATCGTCCCCCTGGCTCGAAAGATGAAAGGTACGCGGGTCAACTGCAGCCACGTTCATCCCGGCGCTCTGTAGATCGGCATAAGTCACACGATACAGGCCATCCCGGTCAACAGTGATTTTATAGCGCTGACCGCTGACGGCGGTTTGCTCGAGATTGGACACGGGCTTTTGTCCCTTCCAGTTTCGTGCGACATCATAATTAAGAAGGGATTCCTGCATCATAGAATCTATGGGATCCGACGAATCCTGACCGGAGGGGGTCGCTGAAACCGCCAGACTATCGCCTCCAATGAAATCCACCGATACTTCGAGATAGGAATGAAGTGTTACCCGGCCCTGTAGGGCATCATATTGGAGGGGGTAAAGCGAAAGCCGGACGAAATGCCAATCCCGCAGCCAGGCGTCACGAGATACTTCGGCCAGGTTGGGAGGATAGACAGTTTCAGTGGAAGCCACGAGCGGTGATACAACTGATTGCCACTGACCCGGAGTCAAATCTTCTTTCAGCGGCGCAGGCGCAGGCGCAAGCGATAGATTGTATTTTCCAGGAAATATCTGAGTGACATCTTGAAGAATTGATAAGGACACCTGCGCGCCTGGAGGAACTCCAATCAGCGCGTGATAGACCGGCAACTGCGGCTTGCCCGGATCAGTTGTCGTATCGAAATCCGGCAATGTGACCTTATCAAAGTTTTCAACCTGTTGAAATGCAATTTGCTCCACAGGTACGCTCAAACTCAAGATGATTCCTCGCTCGTTGGATTGGGCGACCCGGAAACCCCCTGGTTGAGATCGTTTTGCTTCAACCGGCCCTGACGAATTGAGCAAAGCTGAAAGGAGTACAATCAACGAAACCCATCGCATCAACATGTGTCTTTTCATCGCGCACCTATATCAATAAAAGTCCGTTATTAACAGCGGAAGGCCAGGGGTTCTCTCGTGGGCGAGAATTTCCCAATAATGAGTCATTCTCGCTAGCACTGAGGCCCACCTGGCCCCGATCAACTATAAAATTATTATAAAGTTTATTCTTGCAGGCCAGAAGCCGGATCGAGCGGATCAACGAAGCCAGGAAGTGTTGAGCCGGCGCGTGTCTCCAGATCCAATTCATGAATAATTTCTGGCTTCGAGTACGGTTTTCGAAGGTCAGTCGGCTGGTTCACGATAAGTTGTGTCATCATATGGGTCTCCTCCAAAGATTCCTGATTATTACCAAATAGTGTTTTGTTATTCTATCCTATTTTTCTGGACTTCGCAAGTCATAATTGCTACCAAAATTGTCATTCCCAACTCAGGTGTCAATAGAACTTTAGTACCAGTATTATGACATAATCGAATGCTAATGAAATTGGGTTTAGTTTGAATTTATAGGCATTTTCCCAATAATATTGAGCTAACTCAATGAGGCGTTACTGTTTCCAACGGGAGGAATCTCCAAATCTGGGATATTCCCCACCAAAGGCAAGTGTGCCATTAATTGATAAGCCCCTCGAGGAGATAAATCCTCGAGGGGCCGATGCAAATATTCAAACAATTATCTCGCCTTACGGGCAAGGTATAAACCGCTGCCTCCTAAAAGGAGCGCTGAGACGAGGAGGATCATTGGCAGCCAGGTGTTGCGGGCTGATGTAGCAGACATGCTGCGTAACTGAATCACGGTTGGATCACTGCCACTCGTTGAGCCAACAACAAATTGCGTGCCGCCCAACTGAGCTGTTGAGATGCCAGCCGCGTAGATCGTCTGCCCACTGACACTGACGCCAGTAGTGACCCGATCCCAGCAAGCGGTATTCGTCGAGGGAGTACACTCAGCAATGGTGTTGACCATGTAAATTACCCCAGGATCACGGGTATTCAAATTACAGGCGGCGCTATCATCCACCGGCGCGGCAACTGTCCAGGAGCCTGAACCGCTGACCAGGAAGTAATCCAGATACGGCCCACACATCGAGCTTTGGAACGGCGTAATGCCATTGCCGAAGGGGGGGTTACTGCGGTCATGACTGACAATGGCGACTGTGCCTGTACCTCCACTCAGGGTAGCGCCATCCAGGTTGACACTATTGACGCCATCTGCCCACTTGACCATTGGCGCTCCCAGGCGGGCAGCCCAATCGGAGGCAACGAGACCAGTCGGCGATGTCCAGGCATCTCCCCACCAATTGTGTTTGAGATTGACATTCGTGGAGGTGGTATCGGAGGCTGTGCCCAGGTCAGTCACATTGTTGGCATAGGCATGCAGCGTGCCGGCAGTGTATGAAAAAGCCGTCAATGTGTTGGCATCAATGGTATTCCCTTTGACCACCGCATCGCCAGCGAGTACACTGATCGCTGGCTGGCCAGAAGCGGCATTGATCTGCAAATCCCGAATGATAACCGTCTCACCACTGGCATCAACCTCGATGGTGGGGTCGCCGTCGCCAGTGATCGAAGCAGCCGATGCGCCACCTTGAATGGTCATTCCGCGATCAACAACGACACTGCCGGTCGAGGCGCCCATCAAGCGGACCGCGCCACCATCTGCCACGTAAACTATGCCATTTTCGACCGTATCGTAGCAGGGCACATTCGCACCGCATTGCACGGGTGTGCCAACAAAAACCAGTAAAGCCGCTGGATTGACATCCAGATTCGCGGTTTTGAAGCCAATCGCCGACCAGATATTGTCATTAGAATCATCAACATTTTTACGCTGCCTTACCGTAAAACTCTCATCGGCAACAAGGCGAGGTGAAATGATCGTGAATTCGAGCGCATCCGTTGGATCACTCGCGCCTAATGACCCTCCGTTGCCTGCTTCGTCAATATAATATCCGGTCACATATTTCCCAGTCCACGCCGGGCAGGCTTGAGTAGCGCCGCTGCCAGGGCCAGCGCCCAGACTCAAAGCTGACGGGCCAATTTTAGTGTAAGCATCGCCAAAGCCAAGTGAGAGAATGTCGGCTGGCGCGCCGGTAAAGCCATCGTCTGTTCGTCCTGGGGTATTGGAATAAGCCTCGTCGTAGTAAACGCATATCGCTATGCCATCTCCGGCAGCCGATTGGGTATTGGTACTCCAGTCAACGTTGAAGGTAATCTCCTGACCTGGATATGTGCCAGATGCCGGTGTCATTGTAAACGAATAGAGAGCTTCGGGGCTTTCAGGCTCAGCGAATGCAACCCCCGTGAAAAGCATACTCATGATGATCGAAATGAGTAAGGCGGAACGTACGATTTTCATTTTGGCCTCCGTAGGATGCTTTCGAAAAACTTAGTTTGATCGAATCTGCTGACCAGAAAATGGTTGGTAGATTCAGGCAAAGGATGAAATCTTCTAACCGTTATACCGGGGATAATTCCTTCCGCACAGTCAATGGAAAGTTTTGGACGAGAGTGACGCCCAAATAGCCGACAACCAGGCTCGTCAAAATTAATAGAATTTGTCCCATGAGCGCATCGGCTCCATCCGCAGCGATGGTCTGGCTCAATAAAGATTGCCCAGAACTTTGAACGCCTTTCACAAGGTAAGTATAACTTTGGCCCGGGATCAACAATGCATCTACAAAGGTATATTGCACCTTCTGCGATCGAACGGGGATTGTGCTCACCAATTCGAAATCGCTGCCGCCCAATGGCGCACGATATACCTGGAATTCTTGGATGCCCAGATCGGTAACGGTCCATTCGAGTACATTTCCGGGCCGGATCACCATCCATAAGACAATCAAAACGGCAAAGGCCAACATCAAGGCTGCCGGGTAGAGCACCAGAGGGTTGGTTCGCCTGGCTGCAACGGTGTCTCGATTGATCGCCGCCATAATCCGCTGCCGAACAATGGGAGCGGGGGCTTCCATCGGTTGTTCCTTCAGCGCCGAATAATAAACCTGAATTGTTTCGGCTTGTCTCCGCAGTTGAGAATCTTGGATTAACTGTTGCTCAACCAAATGGTTCTCTTTGGGAGACAATCGTCCAGCGATATACCAAGGTAATAATCGGCGGTAGCCTTTAGATTTTGAGATGATCTGTTTAAGTATCATAACGTCACATCTACTCATGAAGGGGGGTAAAGTTCATTCTGTTTAACAGGCCATTGAGCATTCGAAGTGCATAACTCATCCTGCTTTTCACTGTACCAACCGGACATCCAATCACATTCGCGATTTCGGTATAGCTTAGTTCGTGAACAAAAGCAAGTTCCAGCACTTCCTGATGTTTGAACGGTAGTTGGTTGACAGCCTGCCTGATCTGGTCGTTTTGCCAGGAGCCGATAGCTGATTCTTCTGGTCCAACCTCGCGAGAAGTCTCGACGACATCCTCTAAAATCGTGGTTACCTTGTAGCGTCGAAGCCATGAGATGGCTCGATTGTGGGCGATTCGATACAGCCAGGTTTTTACCTGTGCCTGGCCTCGATAGCCACGTGCTCCCTGCCAAACGGCAATGAATACTTCTTGTAAAAGATCCTCAGCAACATGTTGTTCATGAATCAATCTGAGCAAGTAATGGTATAGAGGTCGGCTGTAGCGTTGATATAACTCATCAAATGCCGTTTTGTCGTCGTTGGCGGTTCGTGACAACAATTCGAGATCGCCAACAGCCGTCGGCAGATGATCCATCTTAACACTATAGTCGTAAATGGGCGTGGTTAGGTTCAAAATTCGTGGCGCCAAATTCTTCACGGTTCTACTTGAGGATCAAGCCTCTACCACCTGCCAAAACGAGGCATCGGGTAAGAAGTGCAACCGGCAAGCCGGGATCGAAGCCAGGAGGGACAGACCTCTCTCAACCAAAACGCGATTAAGGCGCGGGGAAGTCGGTATGACAGGAACGCTGGCGACAAACTCGGCTAATGCTTGGGCTGGCCGCATGGCTTCAGTGTACACATTCCGATCCTGTACCAGGCGATACAGACCGGCGAGGGGCGCACTACCGATGGAAGGCCTGACTTGATCTGGATTCCAAAATGGTGTGCTGAACACTTTCCACTTCTCAGAGTCGGGCAGCAATACAACCAAATCATCATTCAATACTTTAGCGCCTGTGGATAGTCGAGCCACAGTCGTTTTACCGCTGCCTGAATGCCCAAAAAATAGATAAGCTGCGCCATTTCGAACAATGCCCGCAGCGTGAAACATGATTCCTTTTCGGCTGAAAACCAATAAACTGTAGGCCAGGCGTAAAAAATAATCAACATCTTCTACCGGGCTGGTAGAGATTAGATCGAGGCAAGCGCACAGCCGATTGACATCAATGAGACCGCTGAACCCCGGCGTTTTGAACGCCAATTGATCGCCATCGAATACAGTTTCAGGAGCCGGGGTTGGTTGTCGCCGCCCCAGATTCGTCCAGTTGATTCTGGCGATTAATTGGGGATCACCGATAAGTGGGAAATCTTCGTATCGAAGCCGAAGTTTTTCGGTCAGGCCGGAATCCTCCGTCTCGACAGCCACTGATATCCCTGCAATCGTCAAACCGCAAACAGACATATTTAATTCTCAGCCTCCGAGGGCGAATGCCGGACCATCAAAATACCGACCACTGAAAAGATAACCAGGATGGCCGCCAGCCCAAGCTCGGCGCGCCCGCCAGCTTCGGCTTTGACTTCGATTGGCCCGTTGCGATTGGTCGCACCGCCGGCATCAACATCTTCGAGCAGATAATAATAAGTTAGTCCCGCTTTTACACCTCTATCTATAAACGAATAATCACTCCCGGTCAGCGAATCACCCTGGGTCAGGATGAGTTGATCATTGATCTGGGCGAACGGCCCATCGGGACCATCGCCGCGCAGGACATTGAAGCCCACCGTGTCCAGCTCGCTGGCGGTGCTCCACTCGACGATCACGCTCGCCTCACGGAACGCCTTGAATCCGATGATTCCCAAAAAGACGGCGGCAGCCGCCGCCAGCAAAAAGAACAACCACAAATATCGTCTCATATCTCCCTGACCGGCAGGCGAAAAATGAACTTACTGCCCGCCCCTTCCTGACTTTCGACCCAGATTTCACCCCCATGAGCCTCGACCGCCAGCTTGCAATAGTGCAATCCTAACCCGGAGCCCCGCCTGCGCCCTTTTGTCGTAGGTATCCGTTGGAATTTTCTGAACAAACGGGATTGCGCTTCCACAGGTATACCGGGGCCAGAATCGCTGACGCCCACTAACAATCTGGGTTCATCACTCCCTGGGTCCGCACAACTCCAAAGGCGAATCTGGCCGCCGTCGGGGGTAAATTTGATGGCGTTGTCCAGCAAATTATACAACACCCGTCCGATGACTTCAGGATCGGCTGTCAGTAAAGGCAAGTCCTGCTCAACACTCAAGTCAACCGTGATGTGGGCATCTCTCGCCAGGGGCGACAACTGGTGGATCGTATCCTCCAGCAAAGAATGGAGATGAACCAGTGTCGGGTGAATAGGCATCTGCCCGTTTTCCAGCTTGCTGATATCCAATAACTCGTTGACCAGGCTCAACAGTCTCCCACCGCCCCGTTTCGCTAAATCAACCAGATTGTCCACCTCCTGGGTATGGATGGTGTCCAACACCTCTTCCAGCATCGCCAGGCTGCCCATCATCGTCGTGAGCGGCGCGCGCAGATCGTGGACGAGCATGTGAACCATGTCGTCTTTCATGCGCTCCAGCTCGATTTCTTCGGTCAAATCACGGAATAAAAGCAGCCAGCCGGTAATCACACCCGTTCGGTCGCGAACCGGCGTCATCGTCCGCTCGAAATGGCGTTCTTGCGCCCCCGGAACAACAAACGTCTGCTTAACGAGATCTTTCTTGCCCGATTCGATGGTCTGTTCTTCCGCCTGCCAATCAGTCTCCGTAAAGCCAATTCGTGACATTAACGATGTTCCGTCACCTGGCAGGGTATCCTGCAAGGATCTATTGCGGAGATCCATCTGGGCGATGCCAAGGAATGCCGCCAACGCTCGGTTTGCAGCCAATATTCGCCGTTCCCGATCCAATAACAGGATGCCTTCGCGCGTGGTAGCCATGATCGAATCCAGTTCTTGGACCCGCCGGGCCAGCGCAGCATCCGTTTGGGCATACAAACGGGCATTTTGAATGGCGACCGCCGCCTGGGCGGCAATCGTCTCCAGCACTTCCAAATCCGAGGCGTCATACAAATTGGTTTCGGAAAAAGATTGCACACCGATGACGCCTAAATGGATTTCACCGGCTCGAATAGGGACGCCCAGCCAGGAACGAGCCGGATGCCCAACATGATCTACCCCCAGGCTCGCCACTGTTTCCTGGATATTGCCGTTTATCAACAGAGGCTTACCTCGACGGATCAGATATTCGGTGAGGCCGTTGCCCGCTCGCCGTGACCGCCATTTCTTCTTCTCGCCTTCCTCAACCGCCAGGGGAAAAGAAACCTCATCGGTTTGCGGATCGTAAAGGGCTACGTAGAAATTTTCTGCGGACATCAACCCCTTGACCTGGGTATGGATCGCTTCCAGGATTGTCGTTAAATCCAGGCTGGCAGACAGCGCCTGACCAACTGCCTGCAAGCTGTCCAGCTCTTTGACCCGCCTCTCCAGGCGAGTGCGCGCCCGCGCCAGGCTGAAGGAGATCAATGAAGCGACGATGAAAACCAGTGACAGCAGGAAAAAGAATCCGAATCCCAGGCGGGTATAAACCAATACCACCAATGGCACAAATACAAGCGGCGCAGCTTCGAAAAAAACCAGCCGGGGCAGCGCATGCAGGTAATGGCGCAGATGCAATAATCCCCGCGCCCCTATCGTTATTCCCGCCATTAAATAATTGACTATTAAATAAGCCAAACAAAGTGCGATGACCCCAAAAATACTTTCTGGAGCAAATTGCGTCAGCGGGATCGCCCCCCCCAGAGCCTCGTAGACCAGGCCGCCCGCTAAGACGCTGGTCGTCTGGATGGCCGCATTCGAAGCAGCCAGGGTGGCAGCCTGGAGCGGCGATGTGGCAATACGCACCTCGAGCGTGGCCGCAAAACGATACCGGATCCAGCCGTGGATCACCGAGCCAATAAAAACAACCCAGCCCGCCGGCACAAGGCCCATGGTCAAATACGCCCCCACCGAGGCCATTGGCAGCAGCGACATATACCCGCCTCCAATCGGCATGGCGAATGTCATCGCGAAGACAATCAAAAAACAATACAACACCCACAATAGCCAATTAACCGGCAGTTGCCCGGTACCAAGGCTAAGCCCAATCAAAATTGCAAACAAAAGCAGCCCTTCAATAAAGGCTAATATAGATCGGTGTGTTGTTTTCATTGCATATAATTCTAACCGAGAAATCCAAATTGCAACCTAATAGTTTTATTGGCTCGCCAATATTCCCCGCCTTCATCCTCTTGCCTTTCAGCGCAACCGCCTCTATAATGGTTTCAATGAGCCAATCAGTCATCCTCTACCGTCTGCAACAAATAGACAGCCAATTGGACGAATCACGAAGCCGATGGGCTGCTATTGAAACCTCTTTGAAAGATGACGCCATCCTGCGCCAAGCCGATCAGAATGCTCACGAAGCCGAAGCCGCTTTCCAGACTTCCCAGAAAGCCCTCCACCGGGCAGAGATGGCTGTTCACGATCAACGCATCAAAATCGAGCAGACGGAAGCCGCACTCTACGGTGGTAAAGTACGCAACCCCAAAGAATTACAAGATCTACAAAAAGATGCAGCTTCCCTCAAGAAATACATCCTTGTGCTGGAAGACAACCAGCTCGAAGCAATGATGGCCTTAGAAGAAACTGAGACCGCTCATAAAAACGCCCAGGCTGCGCTCCTGGAGACGATTGCTCACCTCGCTGAACATAATTCAGGGCTGAAAGGCGAACTGACCAACATCCAAAAAGCCATCGAACGGCTGGAAGTCGAACGACAGGCTACGCTTTCCGCGATATCGCCCGAAATCCTCAGCTTGTACGAACAGTTGCGCCAACAGCGCAGAGGGATCGCTGTAGCCCGCTTACAAGATAAATCCTGCGCAGCCTGTGGATCAACTCTGACCCCTGCCATGGCGCAAACCGCGCACACCTCCCAACAACTCATTCGCTGCCCATCGTGCGGGCGCATTCTCTACGCCGGATAACCATGTTTCGAGGCTTCAGCATCAATCCCACATCATTCTGGATTGGCTTCGTGGCGGGGGCAATTTTCTGGTGGATCATCACCAGGCTGCGCGTGCTGTTACCGCAATTCCGAGATTATCTCAAAAAGCAAATTCAAGAGCTTCGCCGCAGGCTGACAGCCAGCACAGAAGTGCGCCTGTGCAACGACACCGTGAAAATGGTGCAAAACCTGCACCTCGCCGCGCCGCTGTTTGGGCTGGATGAACTCATCATCGCCCCAAGTATTTTAGTTTCACCGCCAATCCTCGAGTCGGAAAACGCCGCGGGAGACATCGTCACAGCCACCATCCCCTATCTCCCCGATTGGCCGGAACTGGCAGCTACTTTCAACGCGCCCACCTTCACATTACCCGACCTCCTGGATGGCGGCGCGAACCTGATTTTGATGGGCCATCCGGGTATGGGAAAAACCGTAGCCCTGGCGCATTTTGCCTCCCTGGTCGCCCGCCGCGACCCAATGGCCGGGGCTTATGCCAACTTCATCCCCTTGCTCGTCCACGCCGCCGACTTTACCTCCGCGGCGTTATCCTCGAAATCGCCCGCCGAAGCGCTGGTTTCTGTCGTCGCGCCGCACGTATCCACTCTCACCCTCCCCCGCCTGCCCGATCTGATCGCCCACTCCCTCGCCAATAAGCGGGTGCTGCTATTGATGGATGGTCTCGACGAATTTCCCCCGCATCTCTTCAAACAATACGTCACCTTTCTCGAAAACCTGCTCAACAAATTTCCGGGAACGCGCGTTATCGTTGCCACCACACCCGATTACTATGATGGATTGAACGGCCTTGGTTTTGTCCCGGTAGCCATCGCTGCCTGGGGTGAACGTGAACGCAAGGCTTTCCTGGATAAATGGAGCCAGCTATGGGCGCGCCACATCAGCGCCGATGGGACAGGAGAAGCCAGCGAGGTAGATGTTCTCCTGCTCAATGGATGGCTGACCAGCCGCGATCTCACACTGACCCCGTTGGAATACACTCTCAAAATTTGGTCCGCTTACGCTGGCGATGCGCGCGGGCCGGATGGGATACACGCCATCGAGGCTTACCTGCGCCGGATGACTGCCAGCATCCGCAATGGCCGCCCGGCAGTCGAGCGCCTGGCGATGCAAATGCTCTCATCGCTCAACCCAACCGTTTCATTCAAAGAAGCCGAAAACTGGGTTTCAGAGTTCGACCAGGAAGCCGTTGCCGCCGCGCAGCGGGAAGCGGCTGCACAGGCCAGCCCGGAGGCAGCCAAACAAGCCGGCCCCAAACCACCCGCTCCGGTGCGCATCCTTCCCGCCCTCGTCTCTGGCGGCATTCTGATCCCTCGCGCCGAGTCGCGGCTGTCTTTGATCCACCCGGTCATCGCTGGCTATCTGACGGGCAGATCACTGGCTGGGTTGGGCAACCTGGGAGGCATCCAGACTCAATCGGAATGGGTCGGGAAAACGCTGGCGCTGAATTACTTCGCCTGCTTCGGTGATGTGACAAACCTGCTCAACACGATCCTGGCCCAACGGGACGACCCGCTGCGGCGGGCGCAACTGGCGGCTGCCCGATGGCTGCGCAGCGCTCCGAAAAACCTGGCCTGGCGCTCACTCATCATGCGCTACCTGGTCAACAGCCTGTACAAAGAATTCATGACCCTCAGCCTGGCCGGGCGGTATGTAACGGCGCTGGCGCTCGCTGGCGATCCCAACGTTGCCGCCTTGTTCCGGCAGTTGATGAAATCGGAACACGCCAATTTGCGATTGTTGGCCGCCTTGGGCTGCGGGTTAACGGTTGATAGCAAAGCATTGGAGGATTTGACCGGGCTTGCCAACGATGAAATCCCCGCTGTCAGCCGGGCGGCGATCCTGGCGGCGACTGCGATTGGTACGAAAACGGCGCTCGACAACGTGGTGGCTACCCTGCTCCAGGGGACCGACAACGCCCGCAGGGCTGCTGCTGAAGCCCTGGCGGCCAATCCCGAAGAGGGTCATCCCACCCTCCAGGATGGCAGCCAGATGGATGATCTGCTCGTGCGTCATGCCGTCGTATACGGGCTGGCCCGCGTGCATCAACCATGGGCAACCGAAATCCTCGAGAAGATGGCAATCGAGGACGGGCAGTGGGTGGTGCGCAATGCCGCCGCCCAGGCAATCGAGGATTTGAAACACGTCAGCACCCATATTCCCCGTCTGCCGCCCCCGCTGTCTGACAGCCCCTGGCTGATCGAGTATGCCGCCAAATTGGGAATGGGCGTGTCCGCCGGGAAGCAGGCAACGGATATGCTCGTGCAGGTGTTAAAAGATGGCAGCGAAACCCAGCGCCTGTATGCGCTGGAATACATGCGGCTAAAAGGCGCTGATGACGCTACCGTAATTCAATTATTCCACAATCTTTACAGCAGCTTGGGGGAGCGACGCGAGGCAGCCTTCAATTCCCTCTGGCATATCGGCGCATCCGGGTACAACATCCCCTCGCCGATCCAGTTCGGGATGGGGGGATGATCTGAAAAACGAGCGTGCGACCGAAGCTCCGGTCGTACGCTCGTTTTTCGGTATATTTAGCGAGAGTTATCTCTCAACGGGTGTTTCTCGAAAAATTCCCACAACGTCTCACTGGCATTGATATCAGATACTGAACTGCCCAGGAATGACATCGCCGGGCCGCCGGGCCAGGCGTGTCCTTGCCCTTCAATTGTGTATAACACAACTTCTGCATCGTTTTGGCATTCCGTATAACGAACGCCGCTCGCATTACCGATTGGGGGAATATTTATAAAAGCCGGGTTACATCCATTGGACTCTGCCCAATTCTCCATCCACATTTCGATAGCATTCGGGGGCAGCGGAGGTTCGGACTCGTCGAGCGTTACATTGACCATCTTCTGAAACCACAGCGGATATCTTACTTCAGCCAAAGGGTTGGCTGTGCCAAAAAATGCCATCATTGGAACCGGGCGCGCAGGAGAACAGGCTTTCAACATGCCGCCATCGAAGCCATCCACGATGCCGATGGCGGACACTTGATCGGCAAGATTACAGGCGATGCGATGCGTCATCTGGCCGCCATTCGAAAAACCGGTGACGTAGATGCGGGTGGGATCTATCGTCGCGATGCCAGATAAGTGAGCAATGATATCCCGAATGAACTGCACATCATCAATCCGAGGAATATTGGCTTGCGGCCCGACATTCCAGCGCAAAGGGAAAGATGAGCCGTCGGGATAGACAACGATGAAATTCTCTTTTTCCGCGACCGGCTCCCATACCGCAAGCGAGCGCAAGCCGCTCCCATTTCCTGCAAATCCGTGAAGCGCGAAGACGACCGGCGCCGGTCTGGCTGGATCGTAACCGCGAGGAACATAGAGCAGATAGCAGCGTTGGCGGCCCCCGGAGATCAACACCCGCCCGGAGATGCCCGGTCGAGCAAGTCCATCAGCCGAGTCAAAACAAGCCAACGAGGGGCCGGCAGACGTGTAAACAACAGCGGCGATACCAATAATGGCTATTGCGAGTAACAGCAATGAGCCAATCACGATCACTCTGCGTTTTATTCGGGTCAACCTTTTTGTATAAATTGGCATTTTTTCGTCAAGAAATCCAACAATGTTTCGTGAAAGAAATCGGGGTTGTCAAGGTTAGCTGCGTGTTTGGCATTCGGAATGACAACAAACCGGCAATCAGGCTCCTGGCTGGCCCAAATCGGCATGACTTTGCGAATGTTCCCAGTGGCATCTTTGTCACCGGCCATAAGCAAGAGCGGCTTGTTGATGCGGTAATTGGGTTCATAGTGCAGGCAGACCGATGTCGCCATCAGGATGTGGACGAATTCAGCCTTGCTCAAACTTTCCACCGCCGGGCGTAGCAATTCCTGCGAGGCTTTCGAGGTTGCCGTCACTGCCAGGGATTGATCTACCAGCATTTTATAGGGATATATCTTGAAAATCGGCCCTGCCATGCGCAAGCCGAAGGTTTCCAGGGCCGAAAGCTTCTGGAAATTCCAGGTGCAATCCAGGAAAACCATGGCCTTGACTCGCTCGGGATGGTGAAACACCAATTCCTGGTGCAGGTTCCCGCCCATCGAATGACCAACGAAATCGCCTGCTCGATGTGAAGCTGGTCGAGTATGGCAAGCAAATCATCAATGGCTTCCTTAAATTCGAAAGTGACAGGGCGCGAGAGGCCGTGCCCGCGCACATCCCAGGCCAGGAAGCGAAAATTCTCCCCCACCAGCGGTAGGGTTGCATCCCATTCATGGTGGTCAACCGTCGCGCCATGGGTGAAGACAACCAGCGGCGCACCGGCTTTGCCGCCCGTCCAATAGTGGAGGTTGAATCCGGGGCGCTCTAACAAATTCTGGGTTAATTCCATCATTATCCTCGTTAATCAATCGTTATTTGGGCTTCCATTTTCAACGGCAGCAATGGCAGGAAGCCCGTTAATTTTCCCGCGTGAGGCGCAGGATCAGACCAGCGTGGTCAGGAAAATCCCGCAGGAGAGCATCCCGGCGGGCGATCTCGAATTGATCGAAAGAGAACGGCGGCGCGCAGACGTTCGTCCCAAAGGCGAATGGCATCCCATTAGGAAGCTCAGCGGCCTGCCAGCAGCCAGCCGGAACAGTGACCGCCGGCCATTCCCCGGATGCGAAATCCATACCCAGGCGCAAGATGCGGTGCGCGCCGCCCGGGTCGAGCACATGCACGAGCAGTTTACCCGCGTGGATCAGCCACAATTCCTCGTTGTTGAGCACTTTGTGGAACGAAGAGAAAGCTCCAGGCAGAAACAGCCAGTGGCCGGAGGTGCGGTATTGATCCCGATGGGTCTCGACAAACTTGGGGCCATCGGGGTGATCGAACCAATCGTAGGCGGATAGGATATCAGCGAGCATTGTAGCGTTTCTTATCGAAAAGAGACAAAAGCGCAAAAGTCCACTTTGAGCTATTTCGGAATCTGGTATGTCATTCCGAGTGCAACGAGGAATCCCTGGAACATTTTCAACTTTAGGCCTTCAAAGGCGCATCCGGCCATCCGTCATCGGGATTCCTTGTTGTTGCCCTCCTCGGAGTGACTTTCAGGGTGAGCTTTGCTCCAATTCAAATAGGTTCTTTCGCTTTCAACGGGTTCCAGATCAAGGCGAATTATAATCGGCCGTCCAGGTTCCTGTAGCCGTACATAATCCAAGCCCCGGTGGGTAAAACTGCACATCCAACGTTCCACTGCCGCTGGTGATTGAGCCGAAATCACCGGTGAGGTCTACCGTGGATCCACTGGCCTCGAAGTGGTAATTGGTCACGTCAATGAGCGGGAACGTCTCCCCGGTGACGTAAAGTCCGCCAGAATGAACACAATAGAAATTAATGTGCAGGTTTTGGATTTGGCAATCCGCCGCACTCGAAATATCGAAGTTGATAGTAAGACTCTGGCTGGTCGTCCCAGACCAGGTTCCCGGCTGAGGACAAAGCGGTGGTTCCACAGTCACTACCACAGACTCGATATTACTCCATCCGCTCGTTCCCACCTGATTCGCCGCCCTGACACGATAATAATACGTGCCGAGGCTCGTCATGAACATTGGCTTCGAGGTATTCGGGCCGGTATATACGATTCGCGGATTGGAGAAACCACCATCGTCGGCCTCTTCCAAGACATAGTTAGACGTTCCGCCCACGGCGCTCCATCCGACAGTATAAGCATAACTGCCGCCGGGATTTGAAATACTACTCAGCACCGGGGTCCCTGGCAGTCCGAAATCACGCAAAACCAGCGGGAGGAAAATGTTGATTGGAATTGGCATTTGCTCCCACCACGTAATTTCATCCGCATCGTAAGCTGCGCCAACCAAATCAATATCCGTGTCTCCATCCACATCCACCGGGAAAACTGAATTCGCGCCGTTGTATGCGCCGGCAATGATACGCTTGGTGAACTGTTCGCTGCCATTGTTCTCATACCACACGACATCATCCGCCAGGGTTCCGATGGCGATAACATCGAGATCGCTATCCTTGTCCATGTCAATCGAGTGAACAGACCCGGCATTATCGAGCGTATTGTCAATTTCATGCCAGTTGAAATTTTCGCTCCCGTCGTTTTCATACCAGCTAACCCGATCCGCCAGCCACGCCGATGACAGAACATCCATGTCGCCATCGCCATCCAGATCGATCGTCAAAACCGAATTGGCCCCATCAGAACTACCGGAGACCGTATGCTCCGACCACCCGCCATCGGCAGGCGTGCCATCGTTTTCCCACCAGGTGACATCGTCGGCTTGATCGGCCGCACCGAGCACATCTATATCGGTGTCACCATCCACATCGGCCGCGTAAACGGCGGTAGCGCCCTCGAAGTTGCTGTCAATTGTCCGTTTGGTGAAGCCCTGAGAGCCATCGTTTTCCCACCAAACAATGGTGTCAGCATCCCATCCAGCCCCGAGCACATCGAGATCGTCATCGCCATCGAGGTCAACAACGAAGATTTCGTCAGCGCCATCAAAATTCCCGTCAATGGTATACGAGGTGAAATTCTCGCTGCCATCGTTTTCCCACCAGATCACATCGTCATCCATATAAGACGAACCGACGATGTCGGTGTCGAGGTCGCCGTCCAAATCTGCGGCCAGCGCGCAGCGCGCAGAATTGACAGCCGCACCCACGACATGCCCGGTGAAATTCTGGTTGCCGTCATTTTCCCACCAGGCGATTGCATCGGTGTTGCCGCTGGCTGCGCTCAGGAAATCTATATCGCCATCCCGGTCAATATCATCGGCTTTGATAGACATGGGCCAATCATAGCCATTGATAACCGTATGCTCGTCGAAGGGGATATCGCTGCTTGCTTCGAGTTGCGCAGATGCCTGGGAGATGCCGCGCACGACCAGCAGGCTCGACAGGAAAAGTAGCGCAAGGATCGCGCCGATTCTCAGCAATTGTGATGGGGCATGATGAACCCGCAGTGTGAGCATAGGTTTCTCCTTTTTCATTGGGCAGATTATCGGTATAGTCAATTTTGCTTGATGATCTAACCTTCGTCTCGTGAAGCTTTATATGTACTCCGCTCGAACAATGGATGATTGGCATTAATCTGGAGTAAGTCCCACAAATTTCCATATAAATCTTCAAAAACAGCGACCAAACCATAGGTTTCTTCTTTTGGAGGTCTGACAAACTTTATGCCTCGAGAAACCATCTCGTGATAATCTCTCCAAAAATCATCGGTGTTGAGAAACAGAAACACTCTTCCACCTGTTTGATTGCCGATAAAAGGTTGTTGTTCTGGTTTTGATGCCTTAGCCAGCAACAGCGTTGTTCCAATCGAGCCGGGAGGGGAAACCACAACCCAGCGTTTGTCTTGTTCTGGCTGATACGTATCCTCGATCAGCGTAAAATGAAGTTTCTCTGTATAAAAAGCAATGGCTTCATCGTAGTCTCTTACAACCAATGCGATATGGACAATTGACTGTTTCACGAATAGCTCCCTTCAACCTGTTTACGATTGGAAAATGACAATTGTGTCATGAGTAGACCAGGTTTCATCACGATGAAAGCGCCTCTTTTCTCGGCGGCTTTTTTTTGATCAAAATGAGCTGTTCGATATCGTGCACATCCTGCTGGCAGGTCAACGAGTCAGATACACGGATATACATCCAACAGCCATCGTGATATCTGGGCGTTTCCACTAACGCCTGCCGTACGGTCGGGCCGAAAGTCTCGATTCGTTCCAGGGCTTGATCGAGTTCAGCTTTCCCCAGAACCACCAAGGCAGTGAACGAACCATGTTCAGGGTACATTTCGCATAAAGGCCGCCCGCCTATACGGTGTTGCAGATTCCAACCATACCGTTTCCCACCGGAATTAAAGATAGGAACGATAGCGTAAGTCTCCGTCAAGAATCGTCGTAAAGCGGTCCATGCATCGGCGAGGGGCTGTCCGATCGCATTGATCATATCCATATCAGAGGGCTGGGTGGTTTTATCGGTCATCCGTTCATGCATAGTATCCTCCTGTGACCATTTTTGCTAGGCTTTTCATCCAAAAAACACTGTCCCTCACGCTGCATAGCAACGGCCGGTGTGCAAGCCGATAGTGGGACGTGGTTTGGAGTGAATTGGCCTATGAGGCTTTGCGCGCCATGATTGCCACGCTCAATGGTTCAACGATACGCGCCAGGATCGGACCTAATATAGCCAAAAACAACACATAGGCTGCGGATATCGGCCCCAGTTGTGGTTCGAGTCCCGCGCCGACCCCTAAACCGGCAATCACGATAGAAAATTCTCCGCGAGCGACCAAAGCGGCTCCCGCTCTCAAGCTGCCCAGCGTGTCCACTCCAGCATGACGCGCAGCCCACCAACCGGCAAACACTTTCGTCATGGTGGTCATGATGCCCAGCCCCACCGCCAGCAGAAGAACCGGCGGTAGCGTAGCCGGATCAATTTGCAAGCCGAAGAACAAAAAGAAAATAGCCGCGAATAAGTCGCGTAATGGGCTGACCAGGCGGTGAGCTTGTTTGACGATTGGCCCAGAAAGTGCTATGCCGACGAGAAATGCTCCGATCGCCGCAGAGACTTGCAGACGTTGCGCTATACCCGCTACGAGCAACACCACGCCCAAAATGGTGAATAAGATAACTTCGTCTGATTGATGGGCTACAAAACGGCTTAATGCTGTGCCGTAGCGCAACGCGACAAACAAAATAACGCTGACCGTCGCGAGGGCAACGAAGATAGAGAGTAAGCCAGTTCCCCAATCCTGGCCAACGAGCAGCACCGCCACCAACGGCAGATAAACAGCCATTGCAAGATCTTCCAGCACAAGAATCGACAAGATCGAAGGGGTTTCGGAGTTATTCATGCGCCCCAACTCCGCCAGAACTTTGGCAATCACGCCGGATGAAGAGATATAGGTCACACCCCCCAAAAGCAGCGCTGCCAGGGGACTCCACCCGAGGCATAATCCCACAATGAAGCCAATCGGAAAATTGAGTACAAAATCCACCAGGCCCGCTGGCAGTCCGGTGCGTAAATTAACCTTCAACTCTTCACCAGAGTATTCCAAGCCAAGCATAAAAAGTAATAGCAAAACACCGATTTCTGAGCCGATGTGAACAAAGCTCTCGCTGAAATGGAGCGGGGCTAAACCGCCCTTGCCGAATGCCAAACCTGCCAACAGATAGAGAGGAACAGTTGAGAAACCCCACCTGCTCGCCAGACGGGTCAAAATGGAGAGGCCGATAACGGTGATTCCCAATTCGATAAAAACCAGCGAAATATCAGGTGCGATGGTTGGAGGCATACGATTTCAGGGCACTATTTGATAAAGCTGACTGCATACGACATTATATCGTGAGTAATGGCCCCAAAAATTGCGTAACGGTAACTGGACAGACGTGGATTACCGCGCCGCTTCTGGCAAAACACGCTTGCGCGGAGCGGCAGAGCTGCTTTCCACAAAAGCTGATATTCGGGGGCATTTGGTTTCTAAAGCCGGCTGCAGTTGCAATTAGTGCCCACCATAACCCTCTGAGTGTGATAACTTTGTCAGTTCTGGTCTGAGCTTCAAGAATATCTGACATTCCTCCGACAGTTCCCGCCCTGGCAATATTTTGGCTCTACCGCCTTCAACAGGAGTGCCGTAATTTTCATAGAGACGAGACCGGGAGTCGAACCCAACGCCACTGGCTTTGCAGGCGACTGGCATCACAGATTTGAAGTCTGCGCCGCATGCCGGTACCGTATCCTTAATTTTCTATTGCTTTCAGCACATCGGCTGGTACTTGTATTCCTAACTCTTGTGCTTTCAAAATGTATTTCCGTGCCATTACTACATCCACTGGCTCAACTAATAAATAACACACCCCCAGTACATAATTTATTCCGCCATCTTCTGAGAATTGATCGTATATGGGTTCTAAATATTTCTTTGCTTCTATGTAATTTTGTAGGTCGAAATGAGCAAACCCCAAATAATACTGTGCATCCGACACGTATGGGGAGTTTGACTGTTTATACAATTTTTCGGCTAATTCGAGGTATTCAATAGCGTTTTCAGATTGCTGTAAACTACAGTAAATGCTCCCAAGGCCAAAATATCCTTCCGGATTGTCAGGCGCTAAGTCGATTAATTTATTATATGCGTCTATCGCTTTTTCGATTTCTCCTTGTAATTTGTAAGCAAGCGCTATGTTTTGTAATGCCATTGTATTTCCGGGCATAATCTCCAATGACATAAGATACCAACCGACTGCCTCATCAACTCTGCCCTGTTGCCGAAGTATTTGGCCCAGATTATCCATCGCATCGCAAAAAGCTGGATCTAGTTCGATAGCGTGTAGAAATAACTGTTCGGCTTCGGTTAATTTACCATCATCTCTCAGATTGTTTGCATCGTTATATGCTTTTTGGGCTTCCTCATTGCTCGAAGGGCAAAACACATCTTCTTCCGAACCTTCTGACCTGATTGTAGCCTCTGGCGATTGAGCTGGTCTTTCGCTAATCGTAGTGGTGGGTGTATCAGTCAGCGGTATCGGGGAAGATCTAACAACTTGAGTAATGCTCGGGATTACACGAGGGGCGGCAGCCGCCGTTGGTGAAATAATCATTGTGGGAGTACTCACTGGCAAAATTGAACATGCAGAAAACAGAAGCGGAATAATCGCACAGACAATGCTTGATTTTTGTTTCACAATGGTTTCTCCTATAACAAAAGTCACTCGATATATTTCTTGGCTTACCATTGCCCAACCGTGATTCTCCCGATAGAGACATTGACATAGATGGCCTGGCTGGTGTCACAGCTTGGCGAATTTCCGAATGTATTGCTTAAGCCAAATTATACCGCCCCGCAATTACAAGACCTCACAGGTTTTCAAAACCTGTAAGGTCTCTTCCCGGCTGACCATCC
>DYIZ01000016.1 GCA_020723385.1 Candidatus Aquidulcis sp. | reverse complement strand
CAAAGCCAAGCCGATGGTTTTCGCCGGCATCTACCCGGTGGAAAACGATGATTACCAAAACCTGAAAGAAGCGCTCGAAAAGCTCCAGCTCAACGATGCCGCACTGTCCTTCGAACCGGAAACCTCCGAAGCCCTCAAATTCGGATTCCGCTGCGGCTTTTTGGGTATGTTCCACATGGAGATCATCCAGGAGCGGCTGGAACGCGAGTACGACCTGGATATCCTGGTCACCGCCCCATCGGTAGAATACGAAGTTCTGCTGCGCACGACCGGCGAAACCATCGTGATCAATTCACCAACGGATTTGCCAAACGAAGGCGACATCGAGGAGATCCGCGAGCCGTGGATGAAGCTGGACATTTTCACACCCACCGATTATTACGGGACGGTGATGGACCTTGCCACCAAGCGGCGGGCCACCTTCGTCTCGCAAGAGTATCCTGCTTCGAACCGCGTCCAGCTTACCTTCAATATCCCGCTCTCCGAAATGCTGGTGGATTTCTTCGACCAGTTGAAGTCGCGCACCAAAGGCTACGCCTCGATGGATTACCAGCTTCTTGAGTATCGCCCCGACCAACTGGTCAAAGTCGAAATCCTGGTCAACGATGAGCCGATTGACGCACTGGCGATGATCGTTCACAAAAACGACGCCTATCACAAAGGCCAGAAGCTGGTCTCGAAGCTGAAAGATCTGATCCCCCGGCAGATGTTCGTGGTGCCAATCCAGGCCTCCGCCGAGGGACGTATCATCTCGCGTGCCACCGCCAAAGCCATCCGCAAAGACGTACTGGCGAAATGCTACGGCGGCGACATCACCCGCAAAAAGAAGCTGCTCGAAAAGCAAAAACGCGGCAAGAAACGCCTGAAAATGGTGGGAAACGTCGAAATCCCGCAGGAAGCATTTTTTGCGGTGCTGCGACTCGGGGAGGACTGATATTACTACCGTTTCTTCGAAAAGAAATTGGCGGCAAATTCTACCCGGACTGCTGGTCAGCGCTGTTTTTCTGGTTATCCTCTTCATCCTGATCAAACCAAAAGATTTGATCGCCGCGCTGCGCCTGGCCGATTACCGGCTGGTGGCCCTGGGGGTATTCGTTACCCTGGGGTGGCTGCTGATGCGCGGGGTCGTCTGGCGAAACCTGCTGCAAGAGAAAGCCACGTACAGCCAGGTGTTTTTCACGTTGAACGAAGGTTACCTGCTCAACAATTTTCTCCCCTTCCGGCTGGGTGAACTGGGGCGGGCATTTCTGCTCAACCGCAAAGCCGGGCTGGATTTTGCCTACGTGCTCTCGACCATTGTAGTCGAACGAGCTTTCGATATTTTGCTGGCCGTAGGAGTATTCTTCAGTACACTACCGTTTGTGGTCAGCGCTGGCGTTCCCTGGCAGACGGCAATCCTCCCGGGTGGGCTGGTCATTATTGGATTGCTTGTTCTATTCCTGATGGCGCGTTATCCCCAATGGGTTACACAAATCTTCGACCGGCTGAGTCAGCGCTGGCCGTTGATCCAACGCCTGGGCGGGCGTTTGCTCCCGGCGTTTCTCTCCGGTCTGGCTGTGTTGACCGACAGCAAGCGTTTCTTGCGGGTGGCGCTCTTCTTCCTGCTCAACTTGAGCATCGCCTTCTTGCAATATTATCTGATGATGCTGGCTTTCTTTCCCAAGGCGCCGCCGCTTTGGGCAATTTTTTGCCTGGCTGCCTCCTCCCTGGGGATGGCAGCGCCTTCTGGCCCTGCCTCTATCGGGGTTTTCGAATGGACAATTTCATTCTTCCTGCCGTTAATTGCGCTCAATCAAACGGACGAGTTCAAGGCGGCTGCTTTCGCTTACGCTCTGACGCTTCACCTTTGGAACATCCTCGTCACGGGCATCCTGGGCGTCTACGGCCTGAGCCGCGACGGCGAATCTCTTGCCAATCTCTTCAAACGGTTGAAAGCTACGAGTTGAAGGTTGCACGCGCCGAACCTTCAACCTGAAACTTTCAACCTGCAACCCATGAATATTCTCACCTCTCTTACTTACTACCGTCCTCATTACTCCGGCCTGACCATCTATGCCGAGCGGTTAGCGCTTGCCCTGGGAGAGCGGGGGCATAAAATTTCAGTGCTGACCTCGCACTATGACGAAGCTACCCCTGCCCGCGAGGTGCGCGACGGCGTGGAAGTGATCCGCCTTCCGGTGCGGCTGCACGTCAGCAAGGGGGTGGTGATGCCCTCGATGGTAATGTGGGGCTGGAAGCTGGCCCGCCGCGCCGATGTGATCCACCTCCACCTGCCGCAGCTCGACGCGTCGTATCTGGCGCTGTTCGGGCGGTTGCTGCGAAAGCCGGTGGTGTTGACCTATCACTGCGATTTGCGCTTGCCCGAAGGTTTCGTCCATTGGGTGGCAAACCAGGTATCGCATACTGCAAACCATTTTGCCGCAGCGCTTGCCAATGCCATCGTCACGAATACCCGCGATTACGCCGAATCGTCTAATTTCCTGCGTCCGTATCTCCCGAAAGTCCATCCTATCTATCCCCCGGCGGTGTTGGACCCCGCGACCGATGCGGATATATCCGCCTTCCGTGAGAAGGTTGGCATCCAGCCGGAGCAGCGCATCATCGGCATTGCCGCCCGTCTGGCGACCGAAAAAGGAGTCGAATACCTGGCTGAAGCCTTGCCGAAGGTGATGGAAAAATACCCCACGGCACGCGTGCTCTTCGCCGGGCAGCATCAAAACGTCTTCGGCGAGGAAGCCTACGCCCGCAAGCTGGCTCCCATCATTCAGCAATTGGGCGATCATTGGACCTTTTTGGGCAACCAGCCGCCAGCGGAGCGAACGGCGTTTTTTCGGTCGTGTGAAGTCACTGTTCTGCCCAGCCTGAACAGCACCGAGTCGTTCGGAATGGTGCAGATCGAAGCGATGATGGCCGGCGCCCCGGTGATTGCATCCGATCTGCCGGGAGTGCGCCAGCCGGTGGCGATCAGCGGCATGGGGCGTATCGTCCCCCCGGCGGATGCGGTCGCGCTGGCGCAGGCGATCATCGCCGTGCTGGATAACCCTTCCGCTTACCGCGGCGATCCAAAGTCGGTAGCGCAGCAGTTCTCGCCGTTGACCATCGCAGAGCAATATGAGCGGTTGTTTATGGGAATCAGGGAGAAGCGAGAACGTGAAACGTGAAACGTAAGCTGTCAGGGTACGACTTCAAATCCCTGCTCGGCAAAGTGCGGGTCGAAGGCGAAGACAGCGCGGATGCCAAATCGCTGCATCGTTCCAAAACTGGCGCAGTCTACCAGACTCAAGTGTCGGCGGTTGGCGGCAAGCACGGCAGTAATTGCGGACTCGTGATGTTCGAGAGTTAGCCATTCAATGATCAAGAAAGGTACGGCATTATTCTGAAAAGTGCGCAATACAGTCAGGCCATATCGTTTCTGGATCAACGAGAACGTCTCGACCAAAATGTAATTGTTGCACACTAACCCTTCTTCCTGGTCGAGGAGAGTTTGCCATGTGCGGCTGGCGATAGCATGATTTTCATCATCTGCGTCGAGGAATGCCAGAAAAGCAGAAGTATCAACGAAGGTCGTCATCGTCCTGGTTTTCCTCTGCGTAGATTTCTTCGAGATACTTATCATGGTTTATGGAAATGTCGGTTGCCCCGTACCGGTCGTGAGCAATTCCGACGACAGACATCGCCCGGCGGATTTTCTCCTCCCGGCTCAAAATGGGCTTTTGGGAGCGGGTCAACTTGTCCACTCCCTGGCGCACCAACTCAGAGACCGACGTGTGATATTCTGCCGCCATCTCCTTCAATAGCCGGTGCTGCTCCTCGGTCAGTTGTACGATTGTGCGGATCATGTCGCGCCTCCTAACCCGCATAAAGCGGAATAGCCATAACCCACTCTTGGAATTGCGGATAGAGAACATCCGTGTGCTTTTTAGCACAGAACGCATGGGTTAGGCCCTGATAACATTATAACAAAAGTGATAACATATTGATATGCCCAACCCGCAAACGGAAACCCTAAATCCCAATTCAAAAGACTTCCTTTGGCTTCACCTGCGTGACCTGCCCTATTTCCGCGCCATGCTGCGCGCCGCCGAAGCCGCGGTTTACCAGCAGTACGAGCTCCCTGGCCCAACGCTGGACGTGGGCTGCGGCGACGGTCACTTCGCCAGCGTGACCTTCACCCGCCCGCTAGACGTGGGCCTCGACCCATGGTGGGGACCGCTGACCGAGGCAGCGCGGCGCGGCGGCTACCGGACGGTTGTGCAAAGCGACGGCGGCAAAATGCCGTTCCCCGATGGGCATTTCGGCAGCGCAGTCAGCAACTCAGTGCTCGAACACATCCCGCACGTCGAGCAGGTGTTGATCGAAACTGGGCGGGTGCTCAAACCGGGGGCGTTATTCCTTTTCTGCGTGCCCAACCCGCGTTATCTCAGTGAACTGTCCATACCCGCCATCCTGCAAAAGATCGGACTCTCCGGGCTGGGACGGGCTTATACGGAATGGTTCCGCAAGATGTCGCGCGTCCATCACGCCGTCGAGCCAGACGTTTGGCAAAGCTGGCTGGAGAAGGCCGGCTTCCGGCTGGAGAAGTGGTGGCATTACTTCTCTCCCGAGGCGATGCGTATGCTCGAATGGGGGCACTACTTTGGCGCGCCTACCTTGCTGCCGCATCTTCTCACCCGGCGCTGGATTATCGCCCCCACCCGCTGGAATCTGGCGCTCACCCGGCGTCTGGTCGAGCAGTACGCCACGGCGGAGGCGCATCCGCAGGGGACGTTCACGTTTTATATTGCCCGAAAAATATAGGGGAGTAGGGGAAAAGGGATAAGGGAAGTTCATCCCCGGTATCTCTTAACCCCTATCCCCTGCCCCTTTTCCCCGATCCCCTATGAAGAATCCCTTCGACGACTCCTATTTCTCTTCCGGCCCCTACGCCACCGTCTCTTTTGCCAAATACAGCCAGTATTGGTGGTCGAACCGGTTCTACGCGTTGTTAGCGCGGCGGCACGGGCCGAAAATGGGCCGTGTGCTGGAAGTCGGCTGTGGGCTGGGGCATCTGCTCACCTGGCTGACCGACCGCTATGAGGTGTTTGGCAGCGACATCAACGAATCAGCGCTGGTAGAAGCGCGCCGCAATGTGCCCCAGGGGCAGTTTGCGGCGTTGTCTGCCGAAGATTTGAGCGCCTACCCGGATGCCCATTTTGCCATCGTGATTGCCAAGCACGTGGTGGAGCATTTACCCCACCCGGAGCAGGCCATCTCCGAGATGGGCCGCGTCCTGTCCCCCGGGGGATTGCTGCTCATGGCAACCCCCAACCTGGATTCACCCATGCGGGCGCGCAAGAAAGAGAAGTGGGTCGGTTACAAAGATCCAACGCACATCAGCTTGCTGCCCCCCTCGCAGTGGCTCGACTACCTGCGGAAAGCGGGTTTACGCCCGCGCCGGGTCTTCTCAGATGGGTTTTGGGACCCACCTTATGTGTCGTTTTTGCCCGTCAAACTGCAAAAATTGATCTTTGGTGGGCCGGGGGGCTTGCAGGCAATTCTCGGATGGAGTATCATTCCCCTTCGCATGGGCGAAAGTCTGATCGTATTGGCTGAGAAAACATGAACAACGAAGAACCGACCGTCCTCGATTATGTCAAGTCATGCCTCACTCCCTGGAAAGGGAAACCCATCCCCATACCACCCGCCAAATCTGAAACGCTGCCCCTTCCGGCTGAAGGATTGACTCAACCGGAAGGGGCAGCCCCCTCGGATGCGATTCACCCTCTGGTTGAGCTGCCAGCTTCCGAGATCGCCGTCCCATCTCTCGAAATCCCCGCGCCGGCAATTGCGACGCCTGCCGAAGCCAAACCGGCCGCGACGCGCATTCGCTGGGCTTGGCCGGCGCTGCTTGCCGTGTTCGTAGGTATTTTCGCCCAGTTCATCATGCGCCCGCGTCCGGAGCGTACTTGGATAGTCGGATTGTGGGGATTAGGCATTTACCTGTTGGCTGCTGCCTGGATGATCTTGTCGAACGCGCTCGGCGAATGGCGGGCTGCCCCCATCCCCGCTGACGAGACCCGCGACGAGCCAGACCAGGTGCGCGTGCTCTGGATGATTGCCAGCGTCCCCTTCACGGTGGCGGCTTTCTATTTTTTCAAAGCCAACCAGTTCAATACCTTGAATCTCATTTTGTGGGGAGCGGCAATATTCTGCCTGGTCTTCGGGCTGTGGCTCCCCCGCCCGGCCGCGACTCCCTGGCTGATACGGTTGATCAACTTCATTCGCCAACCCAGGTGGAGTATCAGCTTCTCCCGCTCGGCGCTGCTCGCTTTGGCGATCATCGGGGTGGTGGTTTTCTTCCGGGTGTATCGCATCAACGAGGTTCCGCCGGAAATGGTCAGCGACCAGGCCGAGAAGCTGCTCGACGTATGGGATGTGCTCCACGGCCAAACGCAAATCTTCTTCCCGCGCAATACCGGTCGCGAGGCGCTGCAAATGTATATGACCGCGGCGATTGTCAAATATCTCGGCACAGGATATTCGTTCCTCAGCCTTAAGATCGGGACGGTTTTGGCCGGGCTGCTCACGCTGCCATTCATTTACTTGCTGGGTAAAGAGGTCGCGAACAAGCGGGTAGGCTGGCTGGCATTGCTCTTCGCCGGCATCGGCTACTGGCCGAACGTGATTTCACGCGTCGGGCTGCGCTTCCCGCTTTACCCGTTGTTTGTTGCACCTGTGCTGTATTATCTCATCCGCGGGCTGCGCACCCGCAATCGCAACGATTTCATTTTGTGCGGCATCGCCTTGGGGATTGGGCTGCACGGTTATACCCCGATCCGCATCCTGCCGTTCGTGGTGGTCGCGGCGGTTGGTTTGTATCTGATTCACAAGCAAGCCTCCGGCGCGCGGCGGCAGGCCATTTTCTGGCTGGCTATCGTCGCCATCGTGTCGGCTTACGTGTTTTTGCCGCTGCTGCGTTACGCGCAAGAGAACCCGGAAGGATTCAGCTTTCGCGCCTTCTCCCGTGTGGGGAGCGTTGAGCAGCCGCTGCCCGACGCAGCCTGGAAAATCTTCCTGGAAAACACCGGGCGCGCCATGGCCATGTTCGCCTGGGACGATGGCGAAATCTGGGTGCATTCGGTGACCCACCGCCCGGCGCTGGACACGATCTCGGCGGTGCTGTTCTACCTGGGGATGGCGCTGCTCCTGTGGCGTTATATTTGGAATTTGATCACCTCGGAAAATGGTAAAAACGCCGCGCATTGGCTGGACTTATTCTTGCCGCTCTCTGTACCGCTCTTGATGATGCCGTCCATCCTCTCGCTGGCGTTCCCTGCGGAGAACCCGGCCCTCAACCGGGCGGGCGGCGCGTATGTGACGGTATTCATCATTGTGGCAATTGCACTCGATGGATTGCTGACTGCTTTGGAAACCCATGCCAAAACCGCCGGGAGACGCGTCGGGTGGGTGCTGGCAATCGTATTGCTCTTTTGGTCTGCCGCCGAGAATTACGGTTTGGTTTTTAGGCAGTATTACCAATCATACGTAGGCGGAGCCTGGAACACCTCCGAGATGGGTGACGTGGTGCGTGAGTTCGCCGTGCTATCTGGAACAAGCGACACAGCCTGGGTGGTAGCCTACCCGTACTGGGTGGATACCCGTTTGGTGGGAATGAATGCTGGCCTGACCACACGCGACATGGCGATATGGCCCGATCACTTCGCGGACACCCTCAACGATCCACGCATGAAGCTGTTCATCATCTACCCGGAGGATCAACAGGATCAGGAGACCCTGCGCCAGCTCTATCCCCAGGGGCAGATGACTACTTACGTGTCTCACGTGGGCAAAGATTTCCTGCTCTACCTGGTTCCTCCCTCCATCCCGCCGACCCCGTTGGAATTGCTGGCCCCAGCGTTCACGACCAGCGAACCGCCTGAGTGAAAAGTGATTGATTATGCAACCTTCCGCCTTGCCCGTAACGACCATTTCCTCCCCGCCTAGCCCCAAAAAGACACGCCGTCCGTTGGGTGAGTGGATCTACAACATTTTGGTGATCTACGTACTGCTCGTATCGGCGGTTTTCCGGGCCGTAGGCACCAAGTGGGGCGAATACACCTACATGCACCCCGATGAGCGCTTCCTGCTCATGGTCGAATCAGACATCAAGCCGATTGGCAAAGGCGTCGGCGCGCCGCCCACCGCCGCACGGCTGCCGTGGCGCGAGGCTTACGCTGACACTTTCTCCGATTGTGAAGACTGGGGCGGGTATTTCGATACCTCCTGTTCACCGCTCAATCCGGGCAATCAGAATTACAGCTTTTTCGTGTATGGCACCTTCCCTATATTCCTGGTGCGTTATCTGGTCGAGGGCATCTATGGGCACAGCGGGTTCAACGAGGCGCAAGATATCGGGCGCATCGTCTCGGCCTTGTTCGACCTGGCGACCGTGCTGCTGGTTTATCTCATTGCATCGCGGTTATACAACAAAAAGATCGGCCTTTTGGCCTCCGCTTTTTATGGCTGCGCGGTGCTGCCTATCCAACTGTCGCACTTTTTCAAAGAAGATACTTTCCTCAACTTTTTCGCCGCGCTGGCGGTGTATTTTGCCGTGTTGGTGATGCAGGCCAAAACGACCGCCGACCGCCAACCGCCGACCACCGATGAATCCCTGGCGGAAAGCGGGCAACCGTCAACGGCCAACGGTCAACCGTCCACCGTCAACGATCAGCCGCCGGCGGATATGACCCTAGAAATCACCCGCGCCATCATCCGCTTTCTTACCGCGCCGACATTTTGGTTCAGCATCGGTTTTGGGGTTGCGCTCGGGCTGGCGGTCGCGTCGAAGTTGAACGCGGCTCCGGTGGCGCTGGTGCTGCCCGTCGCGGCATTTCTACGGTTCATCAAGCTCCCGGCCAGCGAGCGCAAGCGTCAAGCGATTCACTTGATCGCTTACGTGGGCATCGCCGCCCTGGTCAGCATCCTCGTCTTCCGGGTAGCACAGCCGTATGCCTTCACCGGGCCGAGTTTCTTCGGGATGAAGCCCAACCCGCAATGGCTGGCGACTATCCGCGAGCAGCGGGCGCAAGCCGCTGGCGATATAGATGTCCCCTTCGCGCTGCAATGGGCGCGCCGCACAGTGTTGTTCTCGGGTGAAAACCTGGTCAATTGGGGCCTCGGGCTGCCGTTGGGCATCCTGGCCTTCGCCGGATTCCTGTGGGTGGGGTGGCGAATGTTGGCTTCCCGCACCGGCGAGTGGCGGGATCACATCCTGCTGTGGGGTTGGACGGGCGCCTACTTTGCCTGGCAATCCTTGCAGGCCAATCCGACCATGCGTTACCAGCTTCCGGTTTATCCACTTTTGGTAATTTTCGCTGCGTGGGCGGTATTCCAAATGGTTGAAGGTTCAAAGTTAAAGGTTGAAGGTTCGATAGCCCACAACCCTCATACGGATTTGACCAACCGCCCCTCGCCAGAGTGGTTTTCGCAGGCCGCCGATCAGATCAAATTCTGGGCCGCCAAACTGAGTAAACCAGCCGGGCTCGTCATCGGGATCGGAGTCCTTCTCGCAACCTTCCTCTACGCCTTGGCGTTCGTGAGCAGCGTTTACGGCCAAGATTTCACCCGCGTAGCTGCCTCCCGCTGGCTCTTCCAGAACGTCCCCGGCCCGATCAATGCTCATATCCAGACCAGTGAGGGTATGAAAAATCAGGTGGTGGCTTATCCCTACGATCACACCTTCCGGGCTGACCAATCCTATTTGACGAGTTTCACCGCTCCTGCCAGCGGCGAGCTGACCGAAATCTACCTGCACACGATCGAAGACCAGCAAGGCGCGCCGGGGACGAAGACTTTGACGGTGACAGTCACCTCGCCGGAGACGGGCGATGAACCCCTGGCGACGGCCTCCGTCAGCGGGGATTTCCTCGAACCCAAGGGGCCGGACGGTTCCGGGTACACCCTCACCCTGAGCAGCCCGGTCACGATTGTCGAAGATAAGAATTACAGCCTGCGCTTCGAGGTGCAAGGCGATGGCGCGCTCACCTTGCTCGGCGCGGCGCTGGCCAACGAGGGCGATTGGGACGATGGCTTGCCGCTGCGCGTGGATGGGCAGGACGGTTTCGGCGGTGTGTACTCGCCGGGGTTGAACTTCAACATGTACTGGGATGACAACCCCGAAAAAGTCGAGCGGTTCGCTACCATTATGGACTCGGCGGAGTACATCGCCATCTCGTCCAACCGGCAGTGGGGCAGCCTGACGCGCATCCCTGAGCGTTTCCCGATGACGACGGTCTATTACCGCAATTTACTCGGCTGCCCGGCAGAAAAGACGATCATCTGGTGCTATGCCGTGGCGGAGCCGGGCATGTTCCAGGGCAACCTGGGCTACGAGCTGGCGGCGGTTTTCCAATCCGACCCGGCCATCGGCCCGATCCGCTTCAACTCTCAGTTTGCCGAAGAAGCTTTCACCGTGTACGACGCGCCCAAGGTGCTGATCTTCCGCAAGACGGCGGATTTCGACCCGCAGCGGGTGCGTGACATTCTGGGTGCAGTGGATTTCTCGCAGATCGTGCGCCTCACCCCCAAGAAGTTCGCCTCCTACCCATCGGATTTGATGCTTCCATCCGAGCGTTTGACGGAACAGCAGGCCGGCGGGACGTGGTCTGATTTCTTCAGCTACGATTCGCTGGTCAACCGCTTCCACTTCCTGGGGCTGGTCGTTTGGTATGTGTTCATCGGGATTTTGGGATTGCTGGTGTACCCGATCGTGCGGGCGGCGCTGCCCGGTTTGAGCGACCGCGGCTACCCGTTGGCGCGCACGGCCGGGTTGCTGCTGCTCACCTGGATGGTGTGGCTGGCCGGGTCGCTGCGCCTGCCCTTCACCCGCCCGACTATCGTCGCGGCTTTCACGCTCATCCTGATTGCCGGTTTGCTGTTGGCTTACCGGCAGCGAGAAGAGCTGTGGCAAGAATTGAACGAGCGCGGCTGGTATTTTCTGCTCGTCGAGGGGCTGTTCCTGGCCTTCTTCCTGGCCGATCTCTTAATCCGGTTGGGCAACCCCGACCTGTGGCACGCCAGCTTCGGCGGCGAAAAGCCGATGGATTTTGCCTACTTCAACGCCGTCTTGAAGAGTACGACCTTCCCGCCTTATGATCCGTGGTTTGCGGGCGGCTATCTGAATTATTACTATTACGGCTTCGTCTTCGCGGGGGTGCCGGTCAAGCTGTTGGGCATTGTGCCTGCCATCGGCTACAACCTCATCCTGCCCACCCTCTTCGCCATGGTGGCGCTGGCGGCCTTCTCGATTGGCTGGAATTTGATGAGATCGAAGACAGAAAACCGACAACCGGCGGAAGCCACCGGGGATGAATCTCGTACGAGTGCTTCGCCCCACGCCCCTCCGCCCTCGCCCCTCGCCCCTCGCCCCTCGCCCTTCGCCCCTCTGCTCTCCCGCGAGATACTCTATCCCCTCCTCGCCGGGCTGGCGGCGGCGTTATTGATGGTGATGCTCGGCAACCTGGGGACGCTGCGCATGATTTACCGCGGCTGGCAAATCCTGGGTTCATCTGGCGCAGACATCTATGCCGAGGGCATCTCACTGCTGACCCGAGTGGGGTGGGCGCTCAATGGGGCAACGCAATGGATCAGCGGCGCTAACCTGCCCTACGGCTTGGGCGATTGGTATTGGATCCCCAGCCGGGTGATGCCCGGCGGCGACCTGGCCATCACTGAGTTCCCGTTGTTCACGTTCCTCTACGCCGACCCGCACGCACACCTGTTCGCTATGCCAGTTTATCTGCTGGCGGTGGCCTGGGCGGCGGCGATCGTGTTGGGTCGCGCCCGCTGGAAGAGCATCCTGGACGGCGCATTGGGTTTCTTCCTCGGCGGGCTGGTGATCGGGGCGCTGTACCCGTTCAATTTGTCGGATATTTACACCTACCTGCCGCTGGCGGTGGTCGCCACGGGATATGCTATCTGGCGCTATTTCGACCCTGGGAAAGCGCCCTGGCTAAAAACCTGGCCTCCGTTCAGTAAAAGTTTGATCGCTACCGTGAGCGGAGTGGCTTTGCTCGTCGGGCTGTCTTTGCTGATGTACCGCCCGTATTGGCAATGGTATGGGCCAGCTTATAAGGCTGTCGAAGTGTGGAAAGGCCCGATTACGCCGGCAGAGTCGTATCTTGTCCATTGGGGCCTGTTCCTCTTCGTGCTGGTCTCGTGGATGCTGTGGGAGACGCGCAATTGGATGGCCAGCACGCCGCTTTCCTCGCTGCGCAAGCTCATCCCCTTCCGCGAAATCATCATCGGGGCGGTGATTTTGCTGGTAATGCTCATTTTGTTATTGGCGATCAAGATGCCCGATGCTGATAAAGGTCAAGCGCTGGCCGGGCTGCCCATTGGGCGGGGCATCGCCGTCGCCTGGTTTGCCATCCCGCTGGCGGCCTGGGCTGGGGTGCTGCTCTTGCGCCCCGGGATGCCGGAAGCCAAACGGGCGGTGCTGTTCCTCATCGGCACCGGATTGGTCATCACCCTGGTGGTCGAGGTCATTGTGGCGCGCGGCGATATCGGGCGGCAGAACACGGTTTTCAAATTCTATCTCCAGGTTTGGACCCTGTTCTCGGTAAGCGCCGCGGCGGCGCTCGGCTGGCTGTTCGCCGATCTGCGCACCTGGCTGGCGCGCTACCGCGTCCCCTGGATGATCGTCCTGGTTTTCCTGTTCGCCTCTGCCGGGTTGTATACCATCACTGCCACCTCTGCCAAGATCAGGGATCGCATGGTTCCGACTGCGCCGCACACGCTGGATGGCATGGCTTATATGGCTTCGGCAACTTACAACAACCGGAACACAGAGCTGGATTTGAACCAGGATTACACCGCTATCCGCTGGGTGCAGGATAACGTGAAAGGCTCGCCGGTTCTTCTCGACGGCGCATCGGATGGCATCCAGTATGCCTGGTTCTCGCGTTTCTCGATCTACACCGGCCTGCCAACGGTCGTCGGCTGGCAGTGGCACCAGCAGCAGCAGCGCGCCCTCATCCCCAGCGACCCGGTGTCTGTTCGGGGCCGCGAAGTGCGCGAATTCTACGAGACGCTGGAGACCAGCGAGGCGCGCGCTTTTTTGAACAAGTACAATGTCCAATATATCATCGTGGGACAGTTGGAACGCGGCTGGTATCCCGGCCCAGGGCTTGACAAGTTCCCGTCGCTGCTCGGAGTGTTATGGAACGAGGTCTATCGGGATCGGGATATGATAATATACGAGGTAATTGGGCAGTGAGACTGTTTCAAAGAAAGGTGGATCAAATTATGGACACACCTTCTACTAAGAGTTCTCCGTCACACTCTCGAAGGAATATCGCCATTCCCAGGCGCAAGATTGCCGAATTTTGTCGTCGTAATCAGATACGGAAGTTATCATTGTTCGGTTCTGTTTTACGTGATGACTTTCGACCTGAAAGCGATGTGGACATTTTGGTGGAATTCGAGTCAGGGGCAAGGGTTGGTCTGATTCGCCTGGCAGGAATGGAGATCGAACTTTCGAGGCTTTTAGGTCGAAAGGTTGACATGAGGACACCAGCCGATTTGAGCCGATACTTTCGACAAGAAGTAGTAGAAACAGCCGAGGTTCAGTATGTCCAAAAAGGATGACCAGGTTCGCATACACCACATGTGTGACGCAGCCAAAGAAGCAGTGCAATTTGCTGAAGGCCACACACGTGAGGATCTCAATACAGATCGCGGGCTTGTCCTTATCCTTGTCAAAGATATTGAAATCGTAGGGGAGGCCGCTGCACATGTATCTCCTGAAACAATCGAAAAATGCCCGGAAATTCCCTAGCCTAATATCGTCGCTATGAGGAACCGGTTGATCCATGCCTACTTTGATATTGATTTGAATCTTGTCTGGGATACAGTCACAGACGATCTTCCGCCGTTGATCGCTATTTTGGAAAGAATACTTTCCGAAGCGCGCTAAGGAGAGTCAACCTTGACCGATGTTCTTCTCTGGTGGGTCATCATTCAGCTTTTCGGGCTGGCGGCGTTGCCGCTGTCCTTCCGTCTCTTCCGCTGGCTGCCTGACCGCGGCTACACATTTGCGAAATCGCTCGGTCTGCTGCTGGTCAGTTACCTGCTGTGGCTGGGGGCCAGCAGTTATCTGATCCAAAATAACACTGCCGGAATCCTGGTTGCTTTGCTGGTCACCGGAGGGTTGTCGCTGTTTATCTACATCTGGCGACAGAAACGCCCCGAGGAGGAGGGCCAACCCACCTTGCCGTCTTTCCTGGTGGAAAACCGCAACCTCGTGATCCTGGTCGAGGTGTTGTTCACGCTGGCCTTCGTGCTGTGGGTGGTTCTGCGGGCTTACGCGGCGGGCAAGATCATGAGCGCCGGCGGCGAGAAATTCATGGAAATCACTTTCCTGAACGGAATCCTGCGCAGCCCGAATTTCCCGCCGCTCGACGCCTGGCTGTCGGGATTCTCGATCTCGTATTATTATTTCGGTTACGTGATGATAGGCATCATGACGCGGCTTTCGGGCGTCGCGGCGGGCGTCGGTTTCGAGTTGTACGATGCGCTGCTGTTCGCCTTGACGGTACAGGGTTCGTTCGGGGTAGTGTACAACCTGATAGCAGGCAGCCGCCGCCTGAAATCGGAAAGGCGCGCCCGCACTACCCAGGCTCTCGGTTACGGTTTGCTCGGATCGCTGTTCGTTGCGCTGATGGGTAACCTGGAGGGCTTGTTCGAGGGGCTTCATTCATTGGGCATCATCCCGGCGTGGTTTTGGGAATGGATCAATATTCCCGACCTGGCCTCCGCAGCCACCAGCGGCTCGTTTTACCCGGGAGATGCGGGCGGCTGGTGGTGGTGGCGCGGCTCACGTGTTTTGGCTGACCTCGATTTCAGCGGCAAGCTCGTCACCATCCCGCCGATTTCGGAATTTCCTTTCTTTAGCTTTCTCCTCGGCGACAACCACCCCCACGTGTTAGGGCTTCCCTTTGTAATCCTGGCAATTGCGCTGGCGCTGAATCTGCTGCGGCGGCAGACTTCTGACCGACGACCGCAGACCGACGACCGTGGACTGCGGACGGTGGAGGGTGACGCGGGAATCACCGCCAGGCCTGCTGCATGGTGGAATCCCATCGCAACAGTTTTCGAGGGGGATTGGGTCACTTTTGTGATCTACGCAGTCGCCTTGGGCGCGTTGGGCTTCTTGAACACCTGGGATCTCCCCATCTACCTGGCCCTGGTCTCGTTGGCCTACGGCGCGGGCGTCTACGCCCGATCGAGGCAGCCGCTCGACCGTGATCTGATCCTGCGCACGGGCGCGCTGTTCGTCGCCTGGTTGGTCAGCGGGCTGGCGTTGTATGCCTTTTTCTATGCCGGCTTCAGCTCACAAGCGGGCGGCATCCTGCCCTATGTATTCCCGCCCACGCGTCTGCCGCAGTATCTGATCCAATTCGGGCCGTTCATTTTCGTGGCGATTTGTTTTTTGGCTGCCTATCTGATCGGACGCGCCCGCCAGGGCAACCCGCGCTCGGTCTTGAATGTCGCGCTGAAGGGATGGGGCTGGATCGTCGCTATCTGCCTGGGATTCTACGCCCTGGTGCTGATCGGCGCCCGGCTGCTGTACGCGTTGAGCCAGGCCTTCCAAAAATTGATCGTTGATACAGGAGTCAATGTCGCTTTTGGTAATTTGAGCCTTGCCGAGGCGGTTGGCGCATCGCTGAAAGCCCGGCTGCTCAACCCCTGGCTGTTCATCCTGCTGACGCTGCTCCTGGCGCTGTGTATCGCCGCGCTGTTGTGGCGACCCGCTTCCACTGGCGAGGCCGCCCCCCGGGAGCGCATCCACGCCGGGGCAGCCAAAGGGGCCGATGAAGCTGGCGGAGCGCAACCTGCCGCCTCCAGCGACATCTTCGCCTTTTTGCTGATCCTCATTGGGTTGGCGCTCACCCTGAGCGTCGAGTTCTTCTATCTGCGGGATATATTCGGCTACCGCATGAACACGGTCTTTAAATTCTACTTCCAGGGATGGGTAATGCTGGCTTGCGCCAGCGCCTACGGCGTGTGGTGGATGCTCAACCGCAGCGAGCGCATCCTTGGGCCGGTCGTCAAATGGAGCTTTCTGTCCGTCAGTGTCATTCTCGTTCTCCTGGCAATGATCTACCCAACCATGGCTTTTTGGAGCCGGGTGAAAGGCTTCACCACGCAGCCGAATCTCGACGGAACCAGTGAGATTGCATCCGGCAACCCCGACGATTGGGCTGCCATCGAGTGGCTGAACACCAACGTGACCGGCGCGCCGGTCATTCTGGAAGCCCCAGGGGGATTGTATGAATATTATGGCCGCATCAGCGCCTTTACCGGCCTGCCGACCGTACTTGGTTGGGCCGTCCACGAGGAACAATGGCGCGGCAGTTACACAGAACAAGGATTGCGCCAGCCAGATATCGCCACAATTTTTACCACGCACGATGCTAATGATGCACTGGAATTGCTGAAAAAATGGCAGGTTCAGTACGTTATCGTCGGCGCATCGGAAAAAACCTATATTCAGCGTGTATGTGACGAGCCAGGGCGTACATGCAACCTGACTGCTGCGCTGAGAAAGTTCGAGACATCGTTCACCCCGGTATTCACCCAGGGACAGATGACGATCTACGCCGTGCCATAACGTGGATGAGAAACTCGAAATTCACAAGATGAAAAGATGGAAGGATAGAAGGATGAAAACCAGTTTTCATCCTTCTATCCTTCCATTCTGTTTTATTCCGGCTTAGCCGGCTGAAAATCCCCACCCCAATCCCCTGTAGAGGAGCCAATTGTGAACCTGCGTACCCTTTTCAAAGCTTTTTCCATCGCAGCGATCGTCACCTTGATCGTCCCTAACCTCCTGGTGGGAGCCTCTGTGCTCTCCGCCGGGCCAACCGGCAGTCACTTCGTGCATCTGCCGGCCTCCGCCGGCGTCCAGCTTGCCAGCCTGGGCCTCACGCCCGCATTGAGCCTCGATTACGGCGCGTTTCGCTGGCTGGAATTGAACAACGCCGACTACGCAGCCCTGGCCGCCAGCGGCATCCCGTTCGAGGATGCCCCCGATGCCGGGCAGGTGCGCGTCTTGGATTATGCCTTCGACCCCATCGCCGATGGCGAACCCAGCTTACCGGCGGCTTTACGCGCTAACGAGAACGTCGCTGGCTTCCGGCTGGTGCAAATCGTCGGCCCCACGAAAGATGAGTGGCTGGCGCGTCTGTCCGAAACCGGTATGACCGTCTTGCAATATTACCCGTTCGAGACTTATCTCGTGTGGGCCACTCCCTCGCAGGCTCAGACCGCATCGGCCCTGGGCTTTGTCCGCTGGGCGGGCGATTTTCACCCGGCATACAAGATCAACGCCGATCTGAAAGGCCTCGCCGGGCAGATCAAAAACGTGGACGTGATGTTCTACAACGATGGCAACGTCGCCGCCACGCTCGACACCCTCGCCAGCCTGGGGGCGAGCATCGTCCAGTATTTCCCCGCCCAGCCAGACAAAGCCTTCTATGAGGCCGTCGTCCAGTTGAACGCCGCCTCAATCGAGGATGTTGCCCGGTTGAATACGGTGCTTTGGATGGGATATTCTTACCCCACGCCGGTGATGGAAGACGAGATGTCTTCCCAGATCATCGCGGGCAATTACACCGGAACGCCCTCTGTGCCCTTCACGGGCTACAACACCTGGCTGAACGGCCTGGGCCTGGACGGCGATAACGTCATCTGGGCGATCATCGATTCGGGCGTGGATTACGATCACCCCGACCTGGGATCTCACATTGTCGGCGGGTACGACTTCCCGGGGGCGTGTTCTTACCCCGGTGAGCCTGGCTCCGACTGCTCCAGCGCCTTTGGCGGCGGGCATGGCACGCACGTTTCCGGCATCGTCGGCGGTGACGCGACGGCGGGCTACACCGACGCCAACGGCTACCTGTACGGCCTGGGCGTGGCCCCGGCGGTGCATTTCTTCGCTATGAACTCTGGCTCCGGCACATCCTGGCCTCCTTCGGGCGGCTGGCAGGAACACTCGAAACGTGCGGTGCTGGGCGGCGCTATCGGCGGCAACAACTCGTGGACTACCGGCGAAGGCACCAACCATGGTTATCAAGCCTCCGAGCGCACGCATGACCTGATGGTGTTGGATGGCAACTTCGATACCGCCGCGGCTGCCGAGCCGTTTATCGAGGTCTTCTCAGCAGGGAACTCTGGCCCCAGCGCGCACACCCTCACCGCCCCGAAAGAAGCCAAAAACCTGATCGTCGTCGCCAGCTCGATTAACTACCGGGTCGGCAATATTGACAACATCTCCAGCTTCAGCAGCCGCGGCCCTGCGGTGGATGGCCGCTGGGTGCCCACAATTACCGCACCCGGTGAGCAAATTGCATCCACCCGCAACGATGAAGGCGGCGATTGCTCCACTTCCATCTCCGGCACGAACAATATGTATGCCTACTGCTCCGGCACGAGCATGGCATCGCCGCACGTTTCCGGCGCGGTGGTGCTGCTCACCCAGTGGTGGCGCGGCTTCAACAGTGGAGCCACTCCCAGCCCTGAAATGGCCAAAGCCCTGCTGGTCAACTCCGCAGTGGACATGAGCACGCACGATATCCCCAACGCCAACGAAGGCTGGGGCCGCGTCAACCTGGGCAACCTGTTCGATCCCGACGCCGACCGCATCTACCGCGACCAGGAAACTGTGTTCCACAACAGCGGCGAAACCTGGACGCTGACCGTGGGCGTCGCAGACCCCGGCCAGCCCCTGAAGGTCACAGTGGCCTGGGCAGATGCCGCTGGTGCAGTGGGCGCCAATCCCGCCCTGGTGAACAATCTCAACCTGACTGTGGTCAACGGCGCTAACACCTACAAAGGCAATGTCTTCAGCGGCGGCTGGTCTGCCACGGGCGGCAGCGCCGATACGCTGAACAACCTCGAAAACGTGTTCATCCAGACCCCAGGCGGCGCATCGGCTACGATCACGATTGATGCGATCAACATTGCCGGCGACGGCGTCGTCTACAACGGCGACACCACCGACCAGGATTTCGCACTGGTTTGCTCGAACTGCATCTTCGGCGCAGATTTCACCATCAGCGCCGATCCCGCGACGCAGAGCATCTGCGCCCCGACCGAAGCCAGCTACACCATCACCCTCGGGCAGGTGATGGGCTTCAATCAGCCTGTTGCGCTTACGGCATACGGCACACCCGCCGGGACGACCAGCGCCTTCACCCCCAACCCGGCCACCCCGCCCACCACCAGCGATTTCACCATCTCCGACACCAATCTCGGTACACCGGGCAGCTACAGTATTGATATCGTCGGCGTGGCTGTGACGCAGGTTCACACGGCTACCGTCGGGCTGGAATTGTTCACCGACCTGCCCGCCATCCCCGATCTGACCTACCCGTCCGATGAAGCCCGCGATGTTCCGGTTCTGCCCACCTTCACCTGGCTGGCTGCCGGCCAGGCGAAAAACTACACGATCGAGATCGCGACCGACGCGGGCTTTACCAACATCGTCGAATCCGCTTCGGGGTTGACGACCAACGCCTATACCCCCGGCGCGGCGCTGGCTGCGAACACGATCTATTACTGGCGCGTGCTGGCTGCCAACACCTGCGGCGACGGCGCGTATTCCATTGCTTACCGCTTCCTGACCTCGGCAGGCGTCGGTCAATGCGCCATGGGGTCAACCTCTGTCACCCTGCTGAGTGAAAACTTCGACGCGGGCGATCCCGGCTGGCTGCATGGCGGGATCGAAGACACCTGGGCCTTGAACAGCCAACGTCGTCACAGTCTCCCCAACTCTTTCAAGGCTGTTGACAAATCCATTGTCAGCGATCAGTGGCTGGAAACGCCTGCACTCATTCTACCCGCAGGTCAGACCCCGGTTACACTGCGCTTTTGGGATTATCAGAAGATCGAGAACCGCACCGGCGGCTGTTACGATGGCGGCATCATCGAAGTCACGACCAATGGCGGCCAAAGCTGGACACAGCTCGAAGGCCAGCTTCTTACCAATCCTTACGATGGCGCCATCGCTTCGGGAACCGGCAACCCCCTGTCGGGCCTGAATGCCTGGTGCGGCAACACGCAGAACTGGTTCGAGACCGTCGCAGATTTGAGCGCCTACGCTGGTCAAACGGTGGCTATACGCTACCGTATGGGCACGAACAACGCCATCGGGCTGGAAGGCTGGTACGTGGACGATGTCTCCGTGACTGCCTGCACCCCCACCGCTTCACTCGGCCCGGATACCGACCTGACGACGCTTCCGGGAGTTCCGGTGACGCATACCTTCACGCTCGAAAACGACGGCGCTGATGATACATACACCCTCGATGTGACAACGAGCGATTGGCCGGCGGCGATCCTCGGCCCGACAACGATCACAGTCACCGGTGGGTCTGCCGCGACGATTGATGTGCGGGTGGATGTCCCGGGGGATGCGACTGGCTCGAGTGAGTTCACCCTTACCGCCCAATCAGCCGATATTCCCGGAATCACACTGACCACGCACGGCGTGACCACCGCCGACCCGTCCCTGGGTGTGGAACTTTCCCCAGCGGCGCAGGCCCACACGGGCGGCCCCGGCGAGACGGTAAATCACGTTCTGACCATCACCAATACGGCTCCCGCGGCGCAGTCCTTCTCGTTGGATGTCGCCGGCAACCTGTGGGCGACCGATGCGCCGCTCAGCACCGGAATGCTCGACCCCCAGGAAACGATCACCTTCACGGTGAGCGTGACCATCCCGCCAGACCCGCTGGATGCGGTCATCCTCGCCAGCGATACCTTCACCCTGACGGCCACCGGCTCGCTGGGCGGCAGCGCCGAAGCCACCGGCACGACTTATGCCGGCGCCGAACCGGCGGTTGCTGTGAGCGCCGCACAGACTGGCGATGCCCTCCCCGGTGAAGTAGTCACCTATACCTTTACGGTGACCAACCAGGGCAACTACACCGACACCTTTACCCTGGCGGTAACCGGTGTATGGACGGCGACCCTGCCCGGCGGGCTGAGCACCGGCCCGGTGGGAGCGGGTGATACTGTGATCGTCACAGTCGTGGTTGTCATCCCGGCTGGCGCAGCGGATGGCGATGACGATGTCGCCACCCTCACGGTCACCTCATCGCTGGACAGCGGCGTGGCCGCCACAACCACCGCCACGACAACTGCCGTGATCGCTCCGCAGTACAGGGTTTACCTGCCGGTAGTGAAACGGTAGCTCTCATCTACTCTGGAGTGCAGGCTTTAGCCTGCCAGTTTGCGGGCTGAAGCCCGCAATCCGGGGAAACAATAAACAGCGGCGCGCCATCTCTGGCGCGCCGCTTTCTTTGAGTTTCTCGAAGGAATTGTTGAGCGCATCTTACGGAGGGCGGCAGCTATCGCCAATGCGCTGGCGATCACCGTTTTTTTATCAGTTTTGCTTTAACCTGTGGGCTGACCCAGCCGGTCTCACCTTGTGCGACACCCCGCACGGCCTCAACAATTCGTTCGGGCGCCTCATCCTTGATCAAATATCCAGAGGCGCCATTTGCCAGCATTTCTTGAATATATTCCTGATCATCGTAAGCACTCAATACCAAGATACGGACCCCTTTACTGGTTCTGTTTAGCTGGCGAGCAACTTCGATACCGTTGACGAAGGGCATTTCAACATCCAGCAGCAAAATATTGGGCAGCAGATCATTCACCAGGCGTAAAGCTTCCAAACCATTCTTCGCTTCACCGACCACCTGGATGTCTGCTGCCTTGTCGAGTAATTTGCGTATCCCCCTCCGCACAAACTCGTTATCTTCCGCAATTACCACTTGGGTTATTGTTGGTAACATTAGATGCGCCTGCAATCGATATATAAGGCCTGACCCATGCGATCTGTGCAGAAAAAGCATGAATTTCAAGATTCAGGTTATAGCTATTCTGCTTTATGCGGGTTAGGGTTCTTATGCAGAAGGGATTCTCTGCTGTGCTGGAAATGACAGCAATTCATTCTTCTGCCGACCAAAGTCTTTAGTATTCACTGTCATTATATGCGATGGGTATGGCATTTCAAGCCCGGATAACCCTAAATAAAGCATAGGGATATTCCTACCTTGAATTTAAATCAATCCCTCTTGCACCGCATGAACCGCCGCTTCGACCCTGGAGGCAACGTTTAGTTTGGCGAAAATTGCGCTGATGTATTTCTCGACGGTTTTCTCGCTGATACTCAAGTCAAGTGCTATCGCCTGGTTGGTCTTTCCCCGGACAATCAAGCGAAGAACCTCATGTTCCCGCGTGGTCAATTTCATCTTGCTTTGTTCACCAACTTCCACCCAGGAAGCCATTTGGGCGGCAATGCGCCGGCTGACCCAGCCTCGTTCTCCGTGAGCTATGCCTCTGATTGCATCAATAATTGCTTCCGGGGCTTCTTCTTTCATCAGGTATCCGGCCGCCCCCAATTCAAGAAGCTCACGGACATATACAGAATCATCGTGAGCGCTCAGCGCCAGTATTTTAACCTTCGGATAGAGCTGCTGCACCTGTCGCGCCACCTGGGCGCCTTGAATATCGGGCAACTCCATATCCAACAGTATCACGTCTGGGTGGGTCTCTTCGACCATTTGTAAAGCTTCTCCGCCGTTGGATGCTTCGCCCACCATTTCGATATCTACGGCTTTTTCCACCATGCCGCGCAGTCCACTGCGAACTACGGGATGGTCGTCTACCAGTAAAACTCGGATGGGACTCATGACTTTTCCTCCTGGCCCGCAGGATGAAACGATTCATCGTGAAGGGGAACAATAGCTCGAATGATCGTGCCTTTGCCGGGTTTTGTCAGTATTTCCAGATTGCCACCGACCTCTTTGGCGCGTTCCATGGAACCGACAAGGCCAAGGTGACCATTGCGCGCCAGCTTAATCCAGCGGTTTGGCAGCTCGAACCCTGTTCCGTCATCTTGTATTTCCAGGATAGCGCGCTCTTCCTCTTGACTGAAGCGAATCTGCACTTTACTGGCTTGTGCGTGACGCAGGATGTTGTTTAGCGCTTCCTGATAAATGCGAAACAGAACAATGCGAACCTGTTCGGATAGAGATTGACCATCATGGGCCAAATCCAAATTGATTGTCAAATCTGGATGAGTTGCCTGGAATTGCCCGGCGTGAGATTTTATGGTTTTTTCCAGCCCAAAGGGGACCAATGTCGGAGGTCTCAACTCTCCGCAAATTGTTCGCAGCGACCTTGTAAGTTGATTGAGGGCGGTATGGGCGGCCTGGAGCTGCTCGCGGATCGCATTTTCCGTGGTTGTATCTTCCAATTCCTGAACCTGGTAAGTCACGCCTATTATTTCCTGCAATGGCCCATCATGGAGTTCTTGAGCTAAGCGGAGACGCTCCATTTCACGGCCCTGCATCAGACGCTGTTGCAATTCAACCAGCTCGGTTTCGATTTCTTTCTGCGCAGTTATATTTTCGACCATCGCGATGACAAATTGCGCCTGGTGATCAGGCTCGAGAACCAGGGAAGCGGTGAGTCGCGCCCAGATTGATTGTCCGTCTTTATGGAGGTATCGTTTCTCGATGAAATAACTCTTTCGTTTGCCATTCACCAGTTCGTTGAATAACTTCCGGCTGAGTTTTTTATCCAGTGGGTGCGTGATTTCTAAATAATCGAGTTGCTTCAATTCATCAATCGTGTAGCCTAACATCGAATGGAAAGCCGGGTTGCAGTCGAGCATCTTCCCATTAATGTCTTTGATCAAAATTCCAATGCCTGCCTTATCGAAAATCGTTTTAAACCGCGCTTCGCTTTGATTCAAGGCTTCGGATGTGCGTTTATAGGCGGTAATATCGTATCCTTCAGCAACGATAAACTTGATTTCCCCTGTTTCGAATAATATTGGCTTGAGGGATAAGTTGATAATTATGCCTGGCTGGCCTCTGTGGTGGATTTCTAACTCATGACCTGCCATTCTACCTTTGACAGCCTGATTGACCACCCATTTGATAGTCTGCTTATCCTGTCTGGTGAGTCCTGTCCAGGGCATTGACCATAATGGGATGCCAGCCATGGCTTCCTGGGAAAGACCGGTTAATTTTTGCACGGCATGGTTCGCTCTGACCACTTTTCCGCGTGGATCGAGTATCCAAGTATATTGGTGAACCGTGTCGAAGTATTCATCGAGCCAGCGATATTCTAGATTCATCATCGTTACCACTCTATTCACAAACTTGATAGCGCCCGGAATTTCTAATTATAACGATTATTATCCAAATTGGGTATATATACTGGTGTACGCAGGAATTTCTTAAAGTCCATGGGGCGTCATTGCGAGGCGTACTTTGCCAAAGCAATCTCCTGGCAAGAACGGGATTGCTTCGCAAAAAACGCTCGCAATGACGGGATGGTAAGAGATACTCGCGACTTTAAGAAAATCCTGGCGTACGAGTGCAGCGCAAAACTATCAGGGAAGACTCCCAGCGTTTCCAAAACTCCGGGAGTCTTTACTGCTGCTGACAGTTTGTGCTATCCCCCGGCGGACATTGCCCAGACAGATGGGGAAATCCCTACTATCTCGAAAGGGCGCTTCCCCATTGATTATGATCAAGTATATGTGTATATTGAAATTAATAATCGGATTTGCCGTCAAGAAATGCGGATTTTAGGGCTATCGGGTAATTTCACGATGCGCCCAAAAATCCGACCCATTTCATTCTCAAGCCGGAAGAGTTGAAACCTTCCCGTGGGCAGGTGGACATCATGGATAAAAACCAAAAGATCATCGAATTGTTGGATAAACACCAGGGGGAGAAGCATCTGGTCGTTTTACATGATTACCCTGACCCAGATGCGATCTCTTCAGCCTTTGCTCATCGGCTGATTTCAGCCGAACACAACATCGAAGCCGACATCGTTTATACAGGAAAAATCAGTCATAGCCAGAATGTCGCTTTGGTAAAGTTGTTAGGCGTGGACCTGGCGCCTTACGATGAGAAGCTGGATTTGGCGCAATACCACGGCGCGGTTTTTTTGGACAACCAGGGCACGACCGTCAACGGCCTTGTCAAATCCCTCGAAACAGCCAGCGTACCGGTTTTGATCGTTGTGGACCACCATGAGCCGCAAGGGAATCTGAAACCCGAATTTAGCGATATCCAAAAAACTGGATCCACTGCGACCATTTATACCCACTATATTGAGCAGGGACTGCTGTCCTTGCAGAAGGGGCGTAAAGAACATGTGGCAGTTGCCACTGCCCTGCTGCACGGCATTATCACCGATACCGCTGGTTTTATCCGGGCCGGTGAGGATGATTTTCATGCCGCAGCCTTTCTCAGCCAATTTCGAGACGCCGATCTACTGGAACAGATCATGAACCAGGCGCGCTCCAAGCAGGTGATGGACATTATCCGCCGGGCGCTGGGAAACCGTATTTTGGTCGAAAACCTGTCAATCGCAGGGATCGGTTATTTACGCGCCGAGGATCGGGATGCCATTCCCCAGGCCGCCGAATTCCTGGGGAAAGAAGAGAATGTCCATACAGCCATCGTCTATGGGATATTGAAGGAAGATGATCAAAAAGAGACCCTGACCGGCTCGTTGAGAACATCCAAATTGACGTTTGACCCCGATCAATTCCTGAAAGAAGCATTCGGAGCCAACCCCGAAGAGCATTATTATGGGGGTGGGAAACACATGGCAGGCGGATTCAGCATCCCGCTTGGGTTTCTGGCCGGTGAGCTGTGCGAAGATTACGCAGAATTGAAATGGCAGGTATTCGATACTCAGGTCAAGGCTAAAATATTTGCCAAACTGGGTGTAAAGGCAGACCTATACCACGAGCAGCATAAAATATCCTCCTGAAGTCACCTCCGATAGCCTGTCACGCATGACCATCCTGAAGTTATGACTCATAAAACGGTCGCAAAAAAGGAGGTAGGCCAGATTGGCAATCCGATCTAACGCTGGCGGTGTATAACAGCAGTTTCCAGAGAACCAAAAAGACCTTCACACGTGCCCCGCACGCATGAAGGTCTTTTTGGGTTGTAGTGTTTGACCTAACTGGATCATTCCCTCATTCACTCGCTGCGGCGCTCGAACACGGTAACATTCCGCGCATTTGAGCGGGCGAACAAGATGCCGACGACACTGATCAGGACCCAGGCCAACAAGGCATAAACGAACATGGCGATGATGGCCGGAACTTCCAAAATCATACCACCGGCAGAGGGTGAGCTGGTCAGGCCGGCGAACGGCCACATGTAAAGGTCCGTGAAGGTATAAACCAGTTGGGAGAAGGGGCTGTCTGGGTTGGCAGCGATTAGCTTGAGAAAGAATCTTAGCCCAATCAGCGCCTCCAAAACACCGAATATCAGCCAGAGGAATTGCATCAGCCGGTTGATATTCTGGCGATGTTGAGCGCCAACATCTTCGACAATTCTTTCATGGTGCTCGTAATCGCCTTGGGAGCTTTTTTTCACAACTTCGTATTCCTCGACTTTATTCTCTAACATCGGTTATCTCTCCAGTGGCGTCCGAATATCTGTTTCGAGCATTCAGATCGCCCATTGGTATCATCTCAAAAGGAGGGAGTGGGTGTTTTGGGCGGGCTTCGCCTGCCCAAAACACTCCACTTTCCCAAATTTTATTGAGTTGACACGACCTTTGTTTAGTAGGTTAACCGGCGTCTACGGGATAGAAACCCGAGGACGCCACAAAACAGCGCCGATCCGATGATTGACCAGATGAGTGGAAAGGTTTCCCCCTGAATCGAGATTGGCAGGGGTTCTGGCAGCCCCAGGGTTTTTGCAAGCCCAAGGCCCAATAAAGCGCCGATGAACCCAACAACGATAGACATCAGGCAGCCTCTTACAGAGTAGCCCGCCAAAGCCGATCCGAGGCTGCCCGCGATGGCTGCAATGACGAGCAAAATTGCCAAACCTATGAGAGACATCGTAATCTCCTTCCTTTATCGAGCTTGATTTTGGTTGATTGGCCTTCGCCTGGCAATTTGCAATCAGGTGGATGGCCTTTACAGTCATCAATATAAACCGAAAAAGTGCGCTGAACAATCAGGATGTATCCCACTATCGGTATAGTGATTTCCCTACCCGCCATAGGGACTTTCCGGCTCTACCGTTTTGCCGTGATGCTCACGGCGGACTGTCGTCCGCCGCATCAAATCTTTGGCGCATTAACAAATTGGGTCTCCCGATTCAAGGGAAGAATCCCCAAATCTGGGATATTTCCCACCGAAGGCGGAAGAGCCACAGAAATTGCGCTGACCCCGGGGCTGAGCCGGGATCAGCGCGCCGCCTTGAGGCAGGCGGAGATCAGTATCCCTGCGTCATTTTGGCAGCCTCCCTGGCTGCCTGAACGTGTTTCCTGGGTCATACAGCCCCCTTACTTCTCAGTCGTAACGCTGGATAACTCTTCGATCGTTTCCTGTTCGACGCGGAGACGAACTTTTTCTTCGCTCAATCCCATCACCCAGTTGATCGGGATGAGTTTTTTCACTTTGGCGATCCGCCCCTTCGAAACGAGCAAATGGGTGGCTTTGTCGGTCGGAGCGTCTGTGACAACGCGTTCAACATTGCCAACGTATTTGCCTTCGGCGGAAACGACTTTCGCGCCTTCTTTCAACGCAACCGAGCCTTCGGGGATATTTTGCTCAGTTTTCTGGATATACCGATTGGCCGGCATGGCCAGGGGAGACCCTAAGCCATACGCCGAAGGCATATACTCGACAGGGGGCGGTTCGTTTTGAGCGTCTTCATCAGCCAAGACGTAATGTGTTTCTTCGAATGGCGGTAGTGCATCCAAATCACCGGCATCTTCACGCAGCGTGATCTGCTGCTCGGTAGCATCCTCGACCAGCTCGATCGGCACAACTTTATCGTGCGTCAACAGGAATCCCTTGCGGACGACGATGTGCGTGATTGCTCGGGTTTCGGGATCTACCACCACCCGGTCAATGTGTCCAACTTCCTGACCGCTGGCGGTAACAACCCCAGCGTTTTGTTCGAATTCCATTGTTGTGTTCATGGAAAGCCTCCTTTGTTCGTGAGGGTATATCCTTCTGGATAATCTGTAACGCCCATTCTTCGAAAATTCCACGTTGCCGTTATGGGCGCCAAAGCAACGGGGCATCGTAAGATGCATTGGATGTCAGGCGTAGAAAACCCCGGGTTATGATATCGAAAACATGGATTTCCAGCGCGCCATCGAGCGGTGTTGAGAATGCAATCTGAGCGCCGTCCGGGGACCAAACCAGGCAGCATTCGTCGCCGGCGGTGTTGGTCATTCGGCTTTGGTTCGAGCCATCCGGGTTCATGGTATAAATCTCGAAATTCCCATCCCGGTTGGAGAGAAACATGATCCGCGAGCCGTCTGGCGACCATACGGGGTTTGTATCCTGCGCCGAGTTATTGGTCAGGCGTGTTTCGCCGCCGCCATTGCTATTGATCGTATAAATTTCAGCATTGCCATCGCGATTGCTGACGAAAGCCAGCCGCGTCCCATCCGGCGCCCAACTCGGGGGCGAGGCGCTGGCTGGGGCGAGCAACGATTGATTCGTGCCATCGGTATTCATCCGGTATAGGCCCCAGCCGCCTGTCTGATCGGACATGAATACAATCAGGTTTCCCTGCGGCGAAAAAAGCTGGCAGCATTCAGCCGCGGGCGTATTCGTCAGGCGGATTGCATTAGAGCCATCGGCGCTCATCGCATAAATTTCGTCGTTGCCGTCTCGGTTGGTAATAAAAGTCAGGCTCCTGCCATCAGGCGACCAGGATGGGTTGAAATCCCGGGCCGGGTTATCGGTCAGGCGCGTTTGAGCGCTGCCATCGGCATTCATGACATAAATCTCGCTGTTGCCGTCACGATCGGTATCGAAGGCCAGTTGATTGAGAGAGGACCAGGCCAGGTGACGGTCGTCGGTCGCATTATTCGTCAGACGCAGCTCGCTCTGGGTGCTGGCTTGATAGAGATAAATCTCCAGATTCCCATTCCGGCCGGTTTCAAAGGCGATCGTGCCATGGACGATCACTGGCGGCGGCTGCGTGACAGTGGGCGGGGCGGTAGTTGGAGTGGGAGGGGAGGCCGTTGTGGGCGCTGGCGTAGGCGGCGGTACGGTGGGACTCGGGGGAATCGGCGTATTCGTCGGAGGCGGGGGTGTGGCAGTGGGGGGAATCGCCGTGGGCGGGAGCGTGGCGCTGGGTGGTTCTGTGGCGGTAGGGATGATTGGGGTGGGTGTGGGCAGTTCTCCCGGGGCAGGATCAACATTGTCGTAAAGCCCATCGCCATCGGTATCAGGGTTCACGGGGCTGGTGTGCATCACCAGCACCTCCATACCATCGGATAACGTATCGCCATCCGAATCGATCACCAATGGGTTAGACCCGGCGCGCACTTCATCCCCATCTCTCAAACTATCACTGTCGGTGTCTGCCGAGCGGGGGTTGGTGCCCATGCGGATTTCGTCCGCGTCGCTCAGGCCGTCTAGATCGGTATCGGTCAAGAGGCTGGTCACGGTCATCGTTGGGGTGGGAGTGCGTGTCTCCGGGGCGGGCGCTCCGGCCCGGGCGAGACCGAACAACGCGGCCAACAATACGCCAGACATGCACAACATACTGACCAGCAAGACCGGCAAAAGCCAGATGGGAAACAGCGCTTGCCCGGCCAGGCTGGCTTTGTGGGTCTGTATTTGGCCGGAGGCAGATCTTACTTGAACCGAGAAGGGGAAGACTGGCTCGGTGCGGCTCAAAAGCGTCACCGGCGGGGTGACATATAGTTCCACTACGGCAGCTTCGCCTTCGGCAATCTTCACCTGCTCGTCGCTCAATTGAAATTTAAGCTTGCCGCTCGGGTCTTGCGTCGAAATGACGAAGGTCTCGGGTAAATTACCCAAATTCTCGATCTTCAGCCGGGCTGGCTTATCGAGCGCCGGCTCCTGGCTGAGCGTGCTGTTGAAGCGTGAAAAAGCCAGCACGGTCAACGAGATGGTCGTCTCGATCTTTTCCTCCGCCCGGTTTTGGCTGGCGACTTGAAGCGTGATAACATGCCTGCCAACTCGGGCCAGCGGCGCTTGGGGCAATTGAATGTGTAGATTGATCTCCTGTTGGGAGGCGGCAGGCACAGCAACCACGGCGGGGAGGGCGTGCACCCAGTTCGCAGGCACACCCCCGGCTGTCAGGCGGACGTGATCCTCAGCCGGGCCAGCGTTGAAGACTACCATGCCGATATCTGCGCTTTTACCGGGGTAAAGCGATAGTTGTGATACAGCAATGTAGATACCGACTTTCTCCCCGTCGCTCCACTGAATGAGCTGAGGATCGAATTCTGGCAAAGCGGGTTTTTCAGACTCTTCCGCAGGTTCTGCTGTTTCTTTTGCCAGTTTGAGTCCCAACCAGTTCTCGCCGATTCGCAGGGCTTGCTCCGATATCCATTCCGCCGGAGCGCCCGGATGCAGGCGCAAGTCGCCCAGGAACGTCCCGGTGATGCTGTTGAGATCAATGACACGGTAATGACCGTTTTCGGCTTCGACGCGCACATGGTATCCGGCGACCTGGGGATCATTCAGGACGATGGTGTTATCGGGTTTTGAGCCGACCGTCAGGCCGGTTTTGGGGATGGGGACCGTTCGCGAGGCATGGTCAGCCGTCAGGATGAGAATGCGATCTTCGTCGGTCGTCATTTTTTCGGATTCGGGGAAGATTTCGTTTCGTTTATTCATCGGCTCACACTTTTTCGGAAAACAGGCTGCGCCCCCGAGGGAATCCTGTGGTTCGCCAGAAAGGATGCGCTGGGCGCAGTCGAGGTTACTTCAGAGATAATCGAGCAGAACCCACGAAAGGTTGTGTTGATACTTTCTAGGATAAGGTAGTTTACCGGAAGGTTCAATTGGGGATGTCCCTAAATCGTCTATAGGGGATACCCTATAACGACAGGCGTCTCCTGCCAGCTACTATCTCCCCAAGCTTATCGGCAGCGAATACCGGATCGCCGTCTCGCTTGACGGTGGGTTGGGCCGGCGCGATAATGGGGTCGCAGAGCAGAGGCTGTAATTATCAGAAAAATCGAAGTAATCTCTGATCGAAAATTTTGCTACCGGACAAATCAAATCACGAATAGCACAAATGAACGAATGACACGAATTTTCCATAAAAAGCATTCGTGAAATTTGTCTATTCGTGGCATTCGTGATAAAAATGCAGGCGCTATCTCAGAATGTCCCGTAGCAAAATCAAAAATAAAGGACTATTGCTAAGACATCAAATATGGATAATCAGTTGTCTTCAATGACCGGGGGCCGGCAAACGATGTCGTCGTGGGCTAAAGTCATCGAGTCTTATGAGGCTGTTCCCGAACCCTATAAAAGCGCCTACAAAATGACATTGGGAGATAGTCTGCAAATTGGGCAGCAAATGCCGTATACCGTTTTTGCGCCTTCGATTGCGGGCTTCCGTCACAAGACGGCTGAGAAGCTGCTTTGTGAAGTCAACGATACGATCACGGTTTGGGAGCGGATCGGCAGCCAGGTGATCATGACAGAATATCCATTGGAAACCATTACCGATCTTGAAATAGGTTTTATCCTATTATTTTCCTGGATCACGATTGGGGGTGTAACCAGCACGGGGAAAGTATCCTCCACGACCATTGAATTCAACACTGCGACGGCCCGGCATTTTGCGCCTTTTCTGAACAAGATGCGGCCCGCGCCAGGCATCGTAGACGCGCACGAGCGGCGCGCCGAAAGGGCCAAGTTCGATGATTTGGCGGTGGAAAACTTCAAATTTATGAACTTTGCCATCGAAAGTCTGGTGGACGGCGAAAAGGTCATCCAAACCATATACCAGCCCAAAATCAATAAACCCACCTTCAAACTGGGCTGGCGCACATTTTATCGAGCTTTAGCATTGGCTCATCTGGTTATCCTGACCGATAAGGAACTCATTGTTATCCTGGATGATGAACGCGGCAGAGAAAACCGGGGGATTCGGTATGGCGGCAAATGGCGCTATATTGCCTTGAGTCATATCGAAGCGGTGTCACTGCTGGCGCATAGCGGCGACCTGCTAACATTATCCCTGACACTTTCCCCAGGCGGACGGCGGGTAGAAATCAAATTCGAGGCTTCACGAAGGCAAGAAATCGTTCAGTTGAAGGACGAGATCGAGAAGTTGATCAGTTAATGATTCTTGCAGAAGAATTGGAAGAAGAATGTCATCTTTCTCCAAAAGGCGCCCGACCTGTGCCAGATAAAATAATCGTCGTTCCTTACGATCCGCAGTGGCCGAAGCTCTTTTCACAATTGGCGGCAGCGCTTCGCAATGCACTGGGCGATACTGCGCTGCGCATTGACCACATTGGCTCCACATCCATCCCCGGTTTAGATGCAAAACCGATCATTGACGTGCAGATCTCGGTGAAATCTTTCGATCCGTTGGATTTGTACCGCATCCCGCTGGAAACGCTCGGATACACCTTTCGGGCCGACAACCCCGAGCGGACAAAGCGCTATTTCCGCGAAGCGCCCGGCCAGCGCCGGACGCACATCCACGTCCGGCAGGCGGGAAGCTGGTCAGAACAGTTTGCGCTGTTGTTTCGCGATTATCTGCGCATCCACGCGGAAGACGCCCTCCGCTACGCCGCGCTAAAGTATCAACTGGCCGCCCAGTATGGCGAGGATCGTCTCGGTTATGTCGCTGGGAAAGAGCCGTTCATTTGGGAGATTATGAGGCGGGCTGACCGGTGGAGCCAGGATACAGGCTGGGAGGCCGGGGCGACGGATGGGTGAAAAACTTCTGATCTGGATTTTAGCGCGCGTTTATAACTGACCCCCACCCTGCCGCAGGCAAACTAATTATCCAGCCACATCGAGATTCCGGCCAATCGCTGGATCGGGGCTGGGCGACTTGCTGATCATTTCGAGGAGCGCACTGGCGAACTGCTTTTGCGAATCCTGCACGTTCTTCATGACCGCCACCGAGAACGCAAGCTGCAGGTTACTAGCCTGCATGTCGCTGGCCATGGCCGCCAGGGAGCTGCTGAGAGAGTTAGCGCTGTCCATACGGCTGTTAACGGCAGATGGCAGAAAGACTTGAGGGTTGTTTCTGGGGCGAAGCAGCCGCGGCTCATTTCTGGTGATTTTTTCGATTTGGAGAGCTTGCCATCCTCGAATGCGACACAAATGCTCGAATGCGCCGGTTCCCTTTCGAGTATTCGTATTTTCATCGAGGACGGCAATGTTCCAAACTCGCTTGACCGCAGCGCGGGCGGGTGCGATAATTAAGGCGAAAGGTGTCAAAAAAACTGGCAATCATTTTGCAACCACTTCACAATGCTATTTTGCCCATCAAACATAATCGGAGGAGGAAATACACCATGAAACGCTTATCGCTGCTCATTGTCCCGATCATTTTCGTCGCACTGATAACTGCCTGCAACCTCAACGCCCCTCAGCCAGCGGCTACCGCCACAGCGCCTGCGGTGCAGCCAGCGCCCGCCTCTCCGACCAGCCAACCGCTTCCCATGGAGACGCGCCCCATCCCGACTACGATGCGCCCTGTGGATACGCGCACCCCATCCTCGACGCCCGCCCCCAGCGACACGCCCATTCCTAGCAGCACCCCGACTATCGCCTTCACACCGATGTCGCCACACGATACCCTGGGGATCGTTTACATAGACGACAACGGAATTGCCCGCATCAGTTACGAAGGCTCGGTGACAGCCTTGAATGCAATGTCGAGCTTCACTTGCCAACACGGTCTATTTTCCGATGATGGCAAAACCTTTGCTTATAATCAAGATGGGCATATTTATGTTGTCGGTTACAATGGCCAAGGTAACAGCTTGGTAGTCAACAAGTATGATGTCCAAGGGCTATATATCCAAGATCAAGATAAACTACAGCCTTCGATTCTCGAGTATCAATGGATTCCGGGAACCCGTACGTTGCTCTTCACAACGGTGGTTTCTCCAATCGAATGGAAAACCGCTTATTCACACGTTGTTGCCGTCAATGCCGACACCCGCGAGTGGAAAATTCTCCTCAAGATTGGTCAACCATTCATCGGTAATGTTTATGCCCGTCCATCTCCAGATGGGAAAAAAGTTGCTATCGTTACGTACGAAGAAATCTATATTGTGGATGTCGAAACCGGCGGCCAAAAGGTGGTTTTGGAATACGATCCTAACTCCTTCGCCGATAATGAAAACGCCGTCTACAATTCAGAATTGTATTGGGCTTCCGATTCGAGCACCTTTATTATCCTCCATATATCGCCTTCTGACCGTTTGATCTCCGCCGATGGACAATCAATCATCGAGCTTTCCCATTCAATCAAAACGCCGACACATTTTTCGCCTGACCTGGAATATTTTACAGAGACCGATGGACAAGGCGGCTTGAATGTTCGCCGCGTCGAAGACGCTGCCCTGATCGGCTCGATTATTTCTGATGATTGGCAAGTAACCGGCTGGTTACCAAACTCTCACGATTTTATTGTAGATACTGGATCGCAAACCAGTTACGATGTCTACCGGACTGAGGATCAACTGACGAAGATAAAATCTGGCATCACCCGCTTCTCACAATGGGAAGGATTTATCCTCCTCGATTGGGATCCAAACACTCTGTTGGCAATCCAAGGAATCTACGGCAAGCCTGATTACATCGCCAGTTTCATCGCTAAAACATCCACCTGGTTGAACGGCTCGATCGCTGAGAATTCCTTCTGCCTCTTCACCGTCCTTCCCAGCATCCCTACGCCCACCCCCACCATCACCCACAGCCCCACGCCTTCGGTGACGCCAACGCTCACCCCCACCGGCCCCACCTTCACACCCACCATCACCCGCACCCTCACGCCAACCCCCACCTTGACGCAAACCCGCCCGCCCACGGTCACGCCGACCGTAACCCCAACCCGCCCGCCGACGCTGACCCCCACGATCACCAAAACCACCGTTCCATCGGTTACAGCTACGCCAAATTATGTACAATTCATCCTATCAGGCCACACCGACCGGGTCAACGGCGTCGCTTACAGCCCGGATGGGAACACGATTGCCTCGGCCAGCCGGGATAAAACCATCAAACTCTGGGATCCAGCCACCGGGAAAGTGCGCCTCACCCTCAGCGGGCATCCCGGCAGCGTCGTCGCCGTCGCCTTCAGCCCCGACGGCGCACTCCTGGCCTCCGGCGGTGGAAAAGACGACAACAGCGTGCGCATCTGGAATGTCACCGATGGTCAACAAGTGCGCACCCTGCAAGGCCACTCGGCAGCCGTTTACATGGTTGCCTTCAATCCGGATGGCAGCCTGCTCGCTTCCACCGGGAAAGACAAAACCATCATCTTGTGGAACCCATCCACCGGAGCGCTGATTCGCACCCTCCGGGGGCACACAGTTGATGTGTGGAGCATCGCCTTCAGCCCGGATGGTAGCCGCCTCGTTTCGGGCGCATCGGATCAGACCGTGCGCGTATGGGATGTCGCCACCGGCGCGCAGTTACTCGAATTGAGCGTGAATGCAGAAATCTACAGCGTGGCCTACAGCCCCGACGGAACGACAATCGCCGCAGGAACCAGCACGGGCAGCGTTTACCTGTGGGATTCTGCCGCCGGGAATTTGCTGCTCACCCTGGATGCCAACGCTGGCGGTGTGAACGGCATCGCCTTCAGCCCCGATGGAACCATGCTGGCCTCCGGCGGCTCGGATGACGACATCATTCTCTTTGACGCCGCGACAGGCTCCTACATCAGGCGGCTGGTCGGTCATGACGGCTGGGTGCTCGGCGTGGCATTCAGCCCTGACGGTAACCATCTTGCCTCCGCAGGAGGCGAGGGCGACAACACAATTCGAGTATGGAGAATCGAGCCATGATCCACACCTCCTCCCACCATTTCAAAGACACCCACAACCGCACCCTGCTCCTGCGCGGCGTCAACCTGGGCGGCAGCAGCAAAGTCCCTGCCGCCCCAGACGGCGCCACCTATATCCGCGACGGCTTCTTCGACCATCGCGCCGTCTCTTTCGTCGGGCGGCCCTTCTCGTTGGACGAGGCCGATGAGCACTTCACCCGCCTGCGCGCCTGGGGCCTCACCTGCCTGCGCTTCCTCGTCACCTGGGAAGCCGTCGAGCACGCCGGGCCGGGAATCTACGATGCCGACTATCTCGACTATCTCACCGAGGTTGTCGCCAAGGCCGGCGAGTATGGATTAACCCTGTTCATTGACCCCCATGAAGATGTGTGGAGCCGCTTCTCCGGCGGCGACGGCGCCCCCGGCTGGACGTTCGAAGCCGTCGGGCTGGACATCACTCACTTCCACGAGACCGGCGCGGCCGTCGTCCACGCCACGCACGGCGACCCCTTCCCGCGCATGATCTGGCCCACCAACAACGCCCGGCTGGCCGCCGCCACCATGTGGGCGCTGTTCTTTGGCGGCGACGACTTCGCCCCCGCCGCGAAAGTGGACGGCGTTCCCGTGCAAACCTACCTCCAGCGCCACTACATCGCCGCCATGCAGCAGATCGCCCGCCGCCTCAAGGATTTTCCCCACGTCATCGGCTACGACACGCTCAACGAACCCGCCTCCGGCTACATCGGCTGGCCCGACCTCACCAAGCCCCGCGGCCAGCTCAAGCTCGGCCCCATGCCCACCCCCTTTCAGGCGATGCTGCTCGGCGCGGGCATCCCGCAAGAAATAGACACCTTCGAGCTGCGCACCACCGGCCCCAAATTCATCGGGCGGCAAACCCTCAACCCCAACCGGCAATCCGCCTGGCTGCCGGGTCACGACTGCGTCTGGCGGCAAAACGGCGTGTGGGATTTGGATGATACCGGCGCGCCGCGCTTGCTGCGCCCCGATCACTTCAGCCGCGTGGCCGGGCGGGAGATTGATTTCAACCGGGACTATTTCAATCCCTTCGCCAAACGATTTGCCGCCGCCATACGCGAGATCGTCCCCGGCACGATGATCTTCGTCGAATCTGAGCCGGAAAAGACGCCGCCTCACTGGGATGCCGCGGAAGCCCAGGGGATCGTCTCCGCCCCCCATTGGTACGATGGGGCCACCCTGATGCTCAAAGATTTCAACCCCCTGTTGGGCGTGGAAATGCACACCGGGAAACTCGTCTTCGGCCCGTGGGCGGTGCGGCGTTCCTTCGCCCGGCAGGTGAAACACTACAAAGAGACCGCCATCGCCCACATGGGCAACATCCCCACCCTCATCGGAGAATTCGGCATCCCCTTCGATTTGCAGCACAAGCGCGCCTACCGCACCGGCAATTTCACACCGCAGATGCGGGCGATGGACCGCGTCTTCCGGGCGATGGAGGACGCGCTGGTGAGCTGCACCCTGTGGAATTACACCGCCGACAACGATCACGCCCACGGCGACCAGTGGAACGACGAAGATCTGTCCATCTTCAGCCGCGACGACCAATCCGATCCCGCCGACATCAATTCCGGCGGGCGGGCGCTGGAGGCCGTTGTGCGCCCGTATGCGCGCGCCACCGCCGGGGAGCCGCTGCGCATGAGCTTCGACTTGCGGAGTAAAACCTTCGAGTTCGTCTTCCGCCACGACCCGGCGGTGAGCGCCCCCACCGAGATATTCGTCCCCCGGCTGCAATACCCGCGCGGCTGCCGGGTCTCCGTCTCCGACGGGGCCTACGAATTCCAGCCGGAGACGCAGACGCTGCTATATCATCACAGCCCGGCGAATGCCGTCCATGCCATCCGTATCAGCTCGTAAAATAGAAGAATATCCAAAATTTGAGGTGTGTGGGCGGCGTAGCCGGCCACACACCCCAAATTTTGGTTTCTTTCACGACGGCACACCCCAAATTCGCACCGTTCCATCTTCCCCAAACGATAGGATGAACCGCCCATCGGGGGTAAAGAACACGGCCTCCACCCCGTCCGCATTGCCCTCCAATACGCCCATCGAGTTGCCGTTATTGACGCGCCACAACCGGATGGTCGTATCGCTCGATGCTGAAGCCAATACTTGCCCATCGGGCGAGAAAGCCAGACCCACGATGGAATCCTCGTGGCCGGTCAGCGTCCACAGCAGTTTGCTGCCCTTCACCCCCCACAACATCACATTGCGGTCATAAGCGCCCGAAGCCATGATCTCGCTGTCCGGTGAGAAGGCTACCACCGGATACCAGCCCATTGCTTCACTTCCCTTCAGCCTTTTCACATCCGATCCATCCAGGGGGTTTTTTAGGTAGATTTTCCCAAAAACATCAGATACAGCCACGTATTGCCCATCTGAAGAGAATGCCAGGTGAGCGAACCCCATCAAGCTGTTTGACGACTTGGCTGTTGCCTTGTAAATCAAGCCGCCGGTCGCAGCGCTCCACAGGCTCAAATCCCCGGGAGATTGGATGACCCCGATGGTTTGCCCATCGGCGGAGAAAGCCATATCCATGATCGACTCACGCACCGAAATTTTTCTTGCCAGCGCCCCATCGCCTGCCTGCCACAGGTAGATCGTTTCGTCTGCTACTCCGGCAACGAGTTGTCCATCCGATGAGCAGGATACGATATAAACCTTGCCGGTCAAATTATCGGCGGTCAGCGTGCTCACCCGCGTGCCGTCGGCGACACTGCGCAGCTCGACGCCGCCAACCACTCCCGCAGCGAAAGTCAATCCATCCGGCATAAGCGCCAGGCTGGTGAAGCTTGGGAATTCACCCGGCAGGGATTGCGCCAGCGTGCTATCGCTGGTCTGCCATACGTGTACGCCCTCGCCCGTCCCAACGATGAGATACGCGCCGTCCGGCGAAAAAGCCATCTCGCCCTGCATGACAATCTGCTCCTGCAGAGAGTTGTTCTGTTTCCAGCCCGAGACCGTCCAAAGATTGACTTCGTTATCATTTTTGCCAGCCAGGGAGGTACTGTCGGGTGAAAAAGCGGCCCAAGCGCCAGCCAGCGTGTGCTGCCACGCCCCGCTGTTGACGCTCAAAACTCGAATTTCCAGGCTGTCAGAAGCATGAAAATCAACGGCCAGCAGCCTGCCATCTGGTGAAAAAGCCATACGGTCGGCGAACCAGCCATCCGGGCTGGCGACTGTCCGCAATAGCGCGCCGCTGCTGACCTGCCATAGACTGATATCGCCGCCAAACGTCACCGATGCAAGCGTTTTCCCGTTCGGAGAAAAACTTAGCAGGCGAATCATGTCCATAGAAGTGGACCCGCCTTCAATTCGGCGCAGCATGGTTAAATTGCTGGTGTCATACAATAGAATGGCATCTGAATAATCGTACGCCGCCATGATCGCCCCATCCGAGGATAATGCCACATCGGTCGGCTCTTCGATAATTCCCGTGGGGCGGGCTGACTTGATGAGATAACCATCGCTCGCCTGCCATTTGTAAACTTTTCCTTTTTTATCCACGCCCGACAATGTGCTTCCATCGGTAGAAAAGGCCACCCGGCGAAGGGTGCCCTCCGAAGCCACACCCCACAGTTTTTCCCAGGAAGCCGTATCATACAAAATCAACCCGGTGGTCGAGACAACTGCCAGGCGGCTGCCATCTACCGAAAATAAGGTCTGGCTGATCGCACCATCGCCGACGCGCAGCAGTTCCTGCACCTTGCCAGCGCTGGCCGGCCCGATCAAACCTTGCGGCGTCGGCGACAGTGTGGCTGTCGGCGTGCGCGTGGGGGTGGGCGTGATGGTGGGGGTGAGGGTGATCGTCGGCGTGGGCGTCAGTGTGACGGTTGAGGTGACGGTGGGTGTATTCGTCACCGTTGGGGCCAGCGTCGGCGTCGGAGTCGGGGCTGCTCCTACCCGGCAAGCCAGCGCCAACCCAGCCCACAGCACAATCAACATCACCGGCGACCAGCGAAGCTGAGATATGCCGAATTTGAATGAATTGAAGCGAGATTTCATAGCGTGTAGCCCTCCCTGGTTATAAAATTGCCCTCACTGGTTTTGAAAACCTGTGAGGGCTTCGAGTTGTCATCCCTTCCCGTTGAGTTTTCCCCACTCTTCATCATCCAGCAGTGTAACCACTTTGTAACCTTCGGCGTAGTCCATTTCCTTGCCTTTGGCGCGTCCCGCCGCCCATTCTTTGATTCTCTCGGTGGGATCCCAATCGCCCATTTGGCTCGCATGGGCGCGCAGTGCGGCGATTTTAATGTCAATCGTCTGGCTGATATTGACCCATGTATCCGCCTGTCCCCAGGCGACGATGTAGACTTTGCGTACCTTGTGAGGTCTCAGCCCCTCAGCGGCCATTTCCGGGTAGAGCAGGGGTTGCCCCGAGGCCGGGAAAGCCGCGTCCACTGCGCCGATGGAGGCGGCGCGGTGATCCGGGTGATTGATGTAATCGTCCCCGGCAATGATCGTGCCCGGATCGAAGGTGATGATGACTTCCGGGTGAAAACGGCGAATCTCCCGTACCAGCTTGCGGCGCAGATCCAGCGTCGGTTGCAGCAGCCCATCCGGTTCGCGTAAAAAAATCACGTCTTTCACCCCGGCAATCTCCGCCGCAGCCAGCGCTTCCGCTTCTCGGATTTCAGTCGCCTTCTCTTTCGTCATCCCCGGCGTGTCAATCCCCACCTCGCCGCTGGTACACAGCACGTAACAAGTCCGCACACCGAGCTTCGCCCAGCGCGCCATCGTACCCGCACAGCCAAATTCGATGTCGTCAGGATGCGCCACGATTGCCATGGCGCTTTCAGGAAGATAATCGCTCATACGCGTGAATTTTTCTTCAACCGAATGACAAACGTGCTGCCCTTGCCCAGCTCGCTGTCCACTTCGATGTCGCCGTTATGAAGTTCGATCACCTGGCGGGCAATCGAGAGACCCAGCCCCACCCCGCCAAACAGATGCACGCCCATTTGATCAATGTGGAAGAAACGCTCGAAGATGCGCGGCTTGGCCTCAGGCGGAATACCCACGCCGTGATCCTGGACTTTGATCCACAGGTGAGTATCGTCACACCCGACCGCCACACGCACGTCCCCGCCATCCGGGCTGAATTTGATGGCATTATCAATCACAGCAGTGACCGCACGCTCGAGGCTTTTCGGGTCGCCTGGGATGGGAGGCAGGTCGGACGAGACTGCCAGCGTCAGGCTGGCGCCGGTGGTCTCGGCTCGAATCTGCTGGGCTGCCACCGCCGATTTGACCACAGCCCCCACGTCGGTGGGCTGGAAATCAGGCAGGATCAGATCCATCTCCTGCAAGAAAAGAATGTCGTTCACCAGCGAAACGATGTCTTTGATATTCCTCGAAACCGTATCCAGCGCCTGGTCGAGCTGCTCACCTTTCAGCATTCCCGAACGCACCATTTGCAAGAAGCCGCCGGCCGCCGTGAGCGGTGTGCGCAGCTCGTGGGCAATCGTCGTCAGAAATTCATGGCGGGCGTATTCCTGCTCGGCAAGCTGCTGGTAGGCGTCGGCCAGCTCACGGGCCTTGAGACGCAAATCGCCGATGGCCATCTCGTCGTTTTCACGCAGGCGGCGGCTGACCTCCCGCACCATCGCCAGCGACATGCTGCCGCTGTGCTCCAGGAGGCGGGTGAAATCGTCTTTGTTGATTTCCAGCACCGTGGTAGGCGAGATCGTGACTACGTTGGCGACGCGCGGCGCATTGTGGATGAGCGCCATTTCCCCGAAGAAATCCCCAGCGCGCAAATAATTGAGAAAGCGAATCTCGGCATCATTGATGACTTTGGTGACCTCGACTTCGCCATCCAAAATGATATAAAACGTGTTCTCGATAGCGCCGTCATGGCACAGGATGGATTTGGGCGGGTAGGAGCAAATTTTGCTGACGGCAATCATCTCGTCAGCTTCATTTTCCCGGATTCCCGGGAATGCGCGCCGGATCACATTTCGGGGAGCAATGTGTTTAACCATCGGTGGCCTCCTTAGGGCGTGTTTCGTAGAAAACCAGCATCGTGCTGCCGTAACTGCGCTGCTCGAATTCTATCAAAGTTTGCAAATCCTGCGGCTCATATTCGACGGGATGAATCTGGACAATGATCCATGCATCGTCGGACAACCAATCTGGGTGAGCATCCAGCGCCTGGAGGGCGCGCGACCAAAGCTGTTTATATTGCGGAGGGGCAATATAAACGTAGTCGAATCGGCGCTCCGCGGGGTGTTGCAGCATCGCCAGGGCGTCGGCCCGCAGCACCTGAGCGCCCCCGGCGAGGCCGGTAGACTCCAGGTTGGCGCGCAGCGTGGCGATCGGCTGCCGGTTGAGATCCACAAACCGGACGAAGGCCGCCCCCCGGCTGAGCGCCTCGATGCCTACGCTGCCCGTCCCGGCAAACAGGTCGAGCAGGGTTGCATCCTGAATATCTGCGCCGATGATGTCGAACAACGCCTTTTTGACTTTATCAGTGATCGGCCGGGTGGTGTCGCCGGGTACCAATAATAGCTTGCGTCCGCGGGCTTTGCCGCCGATGATTCTGAGACCGCTCATAAAGACAGGGGATAGGGGAAAAGGGATGGGGGCATAATACAGGGAAATATGGATCGGCGTGGGCTGCCTGACGGCGGTTATTGATTTATTTCTACGCTGCGGCGCGCGGCGAGAATATTGGCGCGGGGGGCGATGGTTGGTAAAACGCAGCCTGTGCCGAGGATGAACCGCTGCCCGTGGGTAGATTGGATAGCGTCGAGCGCTTCGGCTGTGACTGAGGCGGGTGTGCCCAGCACCATCGTGCGTTCGCGCTGCAATCCGCCGCATACCACACCGCCAAACATTTGCTGCGCTTCATGCAAGGTTGGGCGGGTATCGCGGTCGTGCCAGTTGATGACGCTGACCGGGTAATCGGCAAACAACTCGAACATGACGTTCTCGCCGTGCAGATGCAGCAGGTTCAACCACAAGTCACGCGCCGGGGAAAGCACTTCCAGATCGTAGGGTTTGCCGAAAACCTTGTATTCCGCTTCGGAAAGCAGTCCATGCTGGGCGTGCTGCACCGCGTAGAACACGCCAGCAATCCCGGTTTGCCGGGCGGCCTCGATGAAACGCCGGGTAGTCTCGGCGATGATCTTCAGCCCGGCGTGGACCGCATCGGGATGGCGGCGCATGTGTACCAACAGATCATCGCGTCCGATGAGATTTTTGGCTTGCGAGAGTGGGCTGAATACGGTCTGGATAATGGGAGTCTCGGGGCCGAGCTCGCCCGCCAGCCGGCGCAGGCAGTCTAACTGACTGCCGAGATGGCCTGAGGCGGGGTCGAGCGCCGGGAGCCGCGCCCAATCCTCGGGGGCAAAGATCGCCCGCTGGGTGTAATCGCGCGTCCCCTCGGTGGCGCCGCGCCATTCATCGTCCACGCCCCAGTCTTTCAGGCAAAACGATGACGCAGGCGTCACCTTGACCAGGTCGAAATCGTAAACCCGCTGGAAATCGAGCGCCGCCGCTGCTAAATCCTCCGGGGATTGATCGTCAACCGGGAAATGCCGCCACAGCGCCACGGGGGGACGATCCAACGCCCCCCCGCTGACACAGGCCTCCAATCGCTGTCGGTGCGTTAAACGTGATGCCAAATTTCTTTCTCCAGATTCCAGTCGCCGGTTTGGATTTGATTGACATGCCCCAGCGCCAGGCGGCGCAGCATTTCCGCGGTCGTCTGGGTACGGATTGCGCCATTATTGATCAGCCGGATGACTTCCTGAAAGGCTAGCGCGGCCGCTTCGGGCTTCTTTGCGGCTTTGAGGGTCATACCCAGGGCGTAATGAGCATCCACCAACTTGGGATCGAGCGATACGGCTTGCCGCAGATCGTCTTCGGCGCGGTCGTAACGCTTACGAGCGTAAAAGGCCATGCCGCGCCTGACGAAATCTTCCGCCGTTTCCGGGGAGGGCATTCCTTCGGGATCTACAGGGATGGATTTTACGTGGGCGATTTCTTTCGTTTTGAAGAGGGGCATAACGAGTCACTCCAAATGTTCGATATCACAACCAATAATTGGTCTTCGACTGCGCTCAGACCGCCTGTGACCGCATTCAAACCGCCTGTAAAAGCGCCCTGAGGGCAGTCGAAGGGGGATTCTACAGCAAATCCAGCAGCTCTTTTTCTTCAGTGTTCTGAGCGGCGAAGTATTCCTGCATAAAAATCGAGCGGCGCATCCGCAATGCCATCGGGGCAACCTCATGCAGATCGTCTTCAGAAACTGACAAACGGCCATCGGCTGCGGCGTAAGCGCGTGCCGCCTCGAAGAGCGTGATCTCAGCCCTCAGAGAATCGATCTTCAACTGATTGACCATCGCCAGTCCCAGGTGAGCAATGTCATCTGGCAGGTGAACGTGCGGCAGGCTGTCGCGGGCGGCTTGAATTTCGGCCTGGGCGATAGCAGTCTCATCTGCGTATTGGCGGTCCACCTGGCGGGGATGTGAGAGATAGGCCTGCACCCGGCGATAGGCTTCCAATCGCTCCGCGGGTTTTTCCAGGCCGTGCACCACCACCCGCAGCCCAAAGCGATCCATGATTTGCGGGCGCAGGCGGCCCTCCTCGGGATTCATCGAGCCGACAAAGACGAAGCGCGCGCGATAAGTCGCCGAGACCGGCCCGCGCCGGACGGTGTAACTGCCCTGGGCGGAGGCATCGAGAATCGCATCTACGATTTCGTCGGGCAGCAGGTTGACCTCATCCACATAGAGCAGATTGCGGTCAGCCTGGGCCAGGATGCCGCGCCGCAGACGAAGGCGCTCGTGGACGGCGGCGCGCTCGTCAATCCCGCCCACCACGTCATCCAACCGGGCGTTGAGGGGCAGCTCCACCAGCCGAACGCAGTCCATTACAGCCAGCGGCTCGCCCATGGCGTACTTGCGGGCGCAGTCGGGGCAGACCGCGTCGATACCGCCGATTTCGACGTCTTCGGGCATGCAGCCGTAATGGCATAAGCTGCGCGGCACCTGTGGCAGTAAATCCACCAGGCTGCGTACAGCCGTAGTTTTTCCGGTGCCGCGCGGGCCAATCAGCAGCACGCCGCTGACCGACGGGTTGATGAGCGCCAGCATCAGGGCCAGCTTCATCTCGGCCTGCCCGACGATGGCCAGGAACGGGAACGGCAGGGTTTCCGCCAGCCCGGCATCTTCACCGCCGGAGGGCGTGCGCATCCCGCGACCAGAGACGGTCTCGATCAACTCACGCAAGGAACGCACCGACGGAGGCGGCTCGGCAATTGGAGGTTGCGACGGGATGGAAGATTTTTGGGTTTCAGTCATGAGAACACTACCACCAGTATTTTAGCACATCACGGCTCAGAAGAAAAATCCGAAAGATCAGGCTTATTGGGAGTTACTGTGAAAGAGCAGCATATTCGACGGGCAGGAATTTTTTAAAATCTATGGGGCGTCATTGCGAGGCGTACTTTGCCGAAGCAATCTCCTGGCAAGAACGGGATTGCTTCGCAAAAAACGCTCGCAATGACGGGATGGTAAGAGATACTCGCGACTTTAAGAAAATCCTGATCCGACGGTGCAGTGGGGTCGGATTGGCAATCCGGCTTACCGCTCCCGCGCCAGGCGGTTTCCCTGGCGGGCGCGGCCGCTTTCCATGCGCTGGCGCTCAGCATCGGTTTCGGGGATGAGCGGCGGCACCGGTATGGGACGGCCATTATGATCCAAGGCCACATAGACCAGGTAAGCAGCGTTAGTCTCGGAACACTCGCCGGTGATTGGGTTCTCCGCCTCGACGCGCACTTCGACTTCCATCGAAGTGCGCCCCACAAAGCTGACTTCCGCAGTGATGATGACCAGGTCGCCAATCCGGATCGGATGGCGAAAGGTGATCGTATCAACGGCAACGGTGACGACGCGCTGCTGGGCGTGGCGCATACATGCCAGCGCGCCGGCTTCATCAATCAGCTTCATGATCCAGCCGCCGTGGACATTGCCATGCGTGTTGGCGTGCTCAGGCTGCATCAATTGGGAAAGAGTAACCCGCGAGGCGTTGACAGTTTTGCCGGGTTTCGCGTCGCTCATGGCTAATCCATATCCTCCCGCAGGTCGCCGAAATCCACCGGAGGCAGTAGATCTGGGTCGTCCTGCAACACATCCACGATCCCGTGCGCCAGCTCGGGCATCAGCGGGGCCAGGGGAGCGGTCGCCGGGGGGCGGATCGAAACGGGCAAGGCCGGCGGGTCCCGGCGGGGACGCCCGAAGCTGTCGGATTGGCGGCGTAAAACACGCGGATCGTCGCTCAACCAGCCCACGTAATGGCCGTGAACGGAGTAAACCCACCGGTCGGGTGTCACCCAGCCAATCCACTCCCCCTGGCGGCTGTATAAGTAAGGGTAAAGCAGGTAAGCGCCCAGGTCGCCGCGTGTGGTGTAGACTGGCACTAAACGGCTTGTGGATGTATTCATCAATTTCCTCCTGGTGTGGCGGTCATCTCAACCAGATTCAGATTTTGAGCCGGAAATTCGCCAACGACTCGATGCAGAAGTGCATCCTTGCTGCTGGTTTTGACCGTATACATAAGATGATCAACCTGGTTGAGCATTTCGTCCACGGTGATCGGCAAAGTAAAAAACGTCAGCATCCCAATGCTGAAGGTAACCGGCCATTGCCGGGATTGCATCGCTGCGTTCAGGCGGACGCGCAGCCGCTCGATCACCTCGACGGCGGCCTCCGGGGCGGTTTCGGGCAGCAGCACGACAAACTCGTCGCCGCCCAGGCGGGCAACCAGGTCGGTTTTACGCAGGTTGCCGCGCAGCGTATCGGCCACCTCCTGGAGCAGAAGGTCACCCACATGGTGACCAAAATGGTCGTTGATCGTTTTGAAATTGTCCAGATCGAAGTAAGCTACCGTCAACGGGTGCATGTAACGGCTGGCTTTGTTCAATTCAAAATCGGCCAGCTCGAAGAAGTGACGGCGATTGGCAAGCCGGGTGAGCGGATCCGTGCGAGCCAGGGATTCTACTTCTGCAAGCCGGGCCCTCAACAAGGCCACGAAATAAATGATCAGCAAATGAATACACAGCCGGGAGCCAATATTCCACACAGGAATGAACCAAAACCGATACTGAGCGCCGGTCAGCCAGTCGCCGCCAATCGCAACCAACATACTGGCGATTGCTATAACAATCCCAGCCGGTCTACCAGCGAACCAGGCCACGATGACAATGGGCGCCAAGTAAAAGACGGTCGTGGACATATCCGAGCCGATGATGGCATCGAATACACCCAGCAGCAGCACCAGGAGCAAACCTACGGCGAAAATGAACGGCTTCGATTGGCTGCGGAATAATTGACGTTTGATCATAACCGGGCTATCGTTTAGCTGACATCATTATACGTCCAATATCGGTTGACAAAGAAATTCCAGAACATCACAAGTACAACTGCGACGGCAAGGGTGATATTTTTACCGAGAAAGTCTGGTGAAAAAACGGGCAAGGCCAGCGCGGTAAACAACCGTTTCAGCACTGGCTCGAGGAAACGCAAAGTCGGGATGCGAATACCCAGCCCGATGACATTGATGATCGTGAATTGCGCCAACTGCCGCCATACGGGTTTGGAGCGCGAATCAGGGTACGTCCAATAACGGTTCCATAAGAAATTACTGCAAATAGCAGCGAGAAAAGACACCGTACCAGCCAGGACAAGCGGCGCGTGAAACGCGTAAACCAGGAAATTCGCCACACCGAAATCTATCACTGCGCCGATCGCACCGACTACCGCAAATTTCAGGAAACGGGTACGCTCGCGAGGATCAGTCACGATTGAAGTCAGATTAGCTGCCATAATTTAATTGACGCCCAGCTTCTGCCGAAAATACGCGATGGTTTCCAGCAAGCCCTTTTCCAGATCAACGCGCGGCTGCCAACCGAGACTCTGGCGGGCGCGGGAAATATCGGGGCGGCGGCGCTGGGGGTCGCTCCCCAGACGATTTTCGGGCTGGAAAACAACCCCGGCGGGGCTGCTCAACAACCGGTTGATCGTCTCGGCAAACTCGAGGATGCTGGTCTCAGTGGGATTGCCAATATTGACCGGCTCATGCTCATCGGAAAGCAGCAGCCGCACAATGCCATCCACAAGATCACTCACAAAGCAAAAGCTGCGGGTCTGCATCCCATCGCCGTAAACGGTGAGCGGTTCGCCGCGTAAGGCTTGCTGCAACAGATTCGGCACCACCCGGCCATCATCGAGCCTCATTCGGGGGCCATAAGTGTTGAAAATTCGCACGATGCGTGTGTCAATCCCATGAAAGCGATGATACGCCATGGTCAGCGCTTCGGCAAAGCGCTTGGCTTCATCGTAAACCGACCGCACCCCAATGGGGTCCACGTGCCCCCAGTAATCCTCGGTCTGCGGGTGAACCAGCGGATCGCCGTAGATTTCGCTGGTCGAGGCCAGCAGGAAACGCGCCCCGTGCGCCCGCGCCACGCCCAGGGTGTTGTGCGTGCCCAGCGCGCCAGCCTTCATCGTCTGGATCGGCAGGTTGACGTACCCAAACGGCGAGGCCGGGTTCGGGCTGGCCGGCGAGGCGAAGTGCATCACCGCCTCCACCCTGCCTGGCACGAATATGAAATTGGACACATCATGGCGAATGAACTCGAAATGCGAGTTTCCCGCCAGGTGCGCCAGGTTATCCGGGCTGCCGGTAATGAAATTGTCCATCCCAACCACCTCGTGGCCATCGGCAATCAGCCGGTCGCACAGGTGAGAGCCGAGGAAACCGGCCGCGCCGGTTATCAAAATACGCATGAATACCTCCGAAAGATAGTGATCAGTGGTCAGTGATCAGTAACCAGTGATCAGTGTACTGATAACTGATAACTGATCACTGTTATTTCCAGTCCACTCGTTCCGTCAACCCGTCGCCGGTGATTTGCTGCGCTGCGCCGGTGTCGGCGTTGACCAGCCAGATATTTCCCTGGTAAAGCACGGCGATCACCAGACCCGCCGGGTCGCCCACAGCCATTGGGGACCACACCACCCGTTGAGGGTCCAGTCCCGGAGCGCCATCCGAGGGAAACATCACCCAGCGGTTCGAGCCGTCCCGGTCCATCACCGACAGCCGGTAGCGGCTCGTGTCGGATTGGGCTGGCAGGATCGCCTGGAGATAGGCCACCCGGTAAGCCGTCTCACCCGTGGGCAGAATCTCCATTGGCGAAGGCGTTGGGTAGGCGAACATCCCAACCTGCGAGACCATGTGAATGGGTGCGCCGCCTTCGATGGGGATGGCAACCAAATCGAAAAGAGTAGATTTTTCCGGCTCCGGGCTGCCCGCCGGGATAACGTGATCTACCGAGTAAAGCACTTCCCCATCCGGCCCCCAGGATAATCCTGGCGCCCAGGCCCAGTCGCTCCCGGTTTGCAGCGGAACGATGTCGAAGATTGAGGCCAGGATACCGGCATCGGTATCTACCCAACCAATCCCATCCGGGCGGTGGTAAACCGTCAAAGCGCCATCGGGCGAGGCGGCAAAACTCATCCCCCACCAGCCATAAATGCCGCCCGAATTGGCCTCCAACAGCACTGACGGGCCAGAGATGAACCCACTCTGGCTGACGCCGATCAGCATCAAATCGTTGTTGGCCTGCCAGCCGGGGGCAGCGCTGCGCGGCTCGACGGTCGAATAAGTGATATTGACCGAATTGGACGCCCATTCCGCAAAATGGACGACATTGGCCGCCCGCAAATCCACCATCAAAACGGACTCACCGTCCAGACGGGCCGCCCACAAAGAATTGATCTGCCCTTCCACATCGGAGCGGCGGGTGAAGAGCAGCCATTGGCCGTCCGGCGAGAGCGAGAAGATGCGCCCGTCAAGGTCGCCGGTGGTGACGATGGGACTCCGGCTACCGGTGGAGCCTTCCATCAGCCAGGCGTTTCCCGCCAGGAGATAGACCAGACGGCCGGGAATGATAATCGGGGCAAAAAGAGTCTGGCTGCCCACCATCATGATTTCGGGCACCGGCTCGGTGACGATAACGGTTTTCACGATGCTGCGGGAGATTTCGATGCCGTCTTCCAATACCCGGCGGTAAGTGTTCTCCTGAAGGCCGTTGACCCCCGGCTGAGCCAGGCGGGTATCGCCTTCGGGCAGAGATTCGATGCGCAGCACCTGGTGCTCGAAGGGGATGATGACCTGCTCGATCTCGAATTCTTCGATCACCCGGATCACCTGCACCTCTGCGCCATCGGATAACGCCATATAGAGCGGCGGCTCACTGCGGTCGAGGTCGCCCAGGGTCACTCCGGCTGCCGCGACCGCCTGCTGCACCGTGCTGCCCGGAGCGACCTGTACGGGCAGAGTCTTCCCATCCGCGGTGATGTTGACTGTGATCAATGCCTGGGTAACTTTGGGGGCAGTGCATCCGGCTAAAAAACAACCGAGGAGAAGGATGATCAAAAAACGGCGGTGGTATAATCTCATCTTGTTCTATCCAGACTTTTTATTTCCCGATTATAGCATGTCAGACCAAACCACCCCACAACCTTCACTCAGCCTGACCGCCCGGCTGGAAGCGCTGTTATTCGTCGCCCCTGGCTCTGTGACTCCCGCCCAACTGGCCTCGGCAATGGATATTCCCGCCAGCGACGTAGAAAAAGGGCTCGCGGCGCTGGAGGTCGAGTACAGCCAGCGGGGACTGCGTTTGCAGCGTCACTACGGGCGGGTGCAGTTGACAACAGCGCCCGAGATGGCCCAATCGGTCGAGAAATTCCTTGGGTTGGAGGCCGCCAACCGCTTGAGCCGCGCTGCGCTGGAAACGCTGGCAATCATCGCCTACCAGCAGCCGGTCACCCGCCCAGGGATCGACGCGGTGCGCGGGGTCAACAGCGATGGCGTGCTGAAGAGCCTGCTCTCGAAGGGCTTAGTGCAAGAAGTAGGCCGCGCCGAACGCCCCGGGCGGCCGATTCTGTACAGCACAACGCCAGATTTTTTGCAGCATTTCGGGTTGAATTCGCTTACCGAGCTGCCTCCACTCAATCCGCCGGGAGGGAATGGCGAGGCGGAAACAACGCCAGGTGAGCTGCTCAAAACGTAAAACGTATTGCGTAATCCGTAAAGGGCACCTTACGTTTTACGTTTTACGTTTTACGTTTTACGTTTTACGTTTTACGTTTTACGTTTTACGCTTTCAGCTCCCCCATCTCCTGAAACCGCCGCACCAAATCCGCCGGGATCAACGCTGGCTCCTTACCCGCCGCATAACAGCTCCAAATCAATTGCGCAGCCCGCTCGATGACCTGCGTCAGGTTGCTCGCCTGGCGCAGATTGCCAGCCGCCGCCACCAGCCCGTGATTCAGCATCAACACCGCCGGGTTGCGGCCCATCCCCCGGGCGACCGCCGCCGCCAGCTCACGCGTGCCAGGCATGATGAACGGCACACGCGGCAATTCCTTCAGAAACGACGCTTCCGAAGTCACCGGCAAGAACGGCAGGCCGCTCAAACCCAACACCGTGATATACGGCGCATGGGTATGAACAATAGCCTGCACATCCGGGCGGGCTTTGTAAATCTCGGTATGTACCCAGCGCTCGCTGGAGGGGGTTAGCGCGCCACGGTCGAGCGGATTTCCCTCCAGGTCAATGCGCACCATCACCTCAGGGCGCAGATCGCCTTTGTACAGGCCGGCGGGCGTAATCCAGGCTTCGGCCTTGCCTGGGATGCGGACGCTCAAATTGCCGCCGGTTGCCGTGATGAGCTGGACAAGATACAGCTCGTTGATGGTTTGCACCAACTCGAGCCGCGGGTCAGGTGGCTCATTCAGAATTTGCCGGACAACGTCCGTGACCAGGTTTTCGAGATCGTGGGGAGAGATGGGGGTCATCGGCGCAATGATAAACCGGATTGCCGTTCACGGCAAGATAGACCCCAGGGGTTTTAAAAACCCCTGGGGTCTTTTTGGAATCAACCCCAAAGATGAGTTACCACCACCCGGATGCCAATCCCGATGAGGATCACCCCCCCCAGGATTTCCATGCGCTTGCCGAACTTCTGTCCCAATCGCCCACCAGCCATCAGGCCAAAGGCGGACAAACCGAGCGTGATCACCCCGATGATGATCGAGGGCACAATGACCGGCGTCCCGATCATCGCCATGCTCAACCCGACCGCCATGGCGTCAATGCTGGTCGCCACGCACAACATCATCAGCGTCTTGCCGCGCGATGGATCGGCGCGATAGCAGTCGCCATCGGGATTCAACCCCGAGCGGATCATATTCACCCCCACGTAGCCGAGCAGGCCCATCGCCACCCAATGATCGAATGCGCCAATGAAAATGGCAATCGTGCTGCCGGCCAGCCAGCCAAGCACCGTCATCATCATCTGGAACCAGCCGAAATGGAATGCCAGGCGAAACTTGGCGCGGCGGTTGTTGGCCTGCCCGCCCGTGCCGATACCCAGCGAGACCGCGAAAGCATCCATCGCCAGGCCGATTGCGATCAAAACTGATGAAACGAATTCCATTTTTCCTTTCACCGGGCTTTTTAAACACAAAGGTCGCAAAGGGTTCACAAAGGATACAAAGTTTTTGTGCCCTTTGTGTGGCCATTGTATCCTTTGTGTTTAGAAAACCTCTTTGACCAGAAGATAAATAAAACCGCCAACATCCGTTGGCGGTCTCGCAAATCGCTAAATCGGAAGCGCCCAGGCTGCCGGGAGCGGGTCGCCTCGCTCCGGGGTGTCGGCAGCCTGTCCTGCCCTCCGGCAGGCAGCTACTCCCCGACCAAACGGCGTGATTGTAACCGGGAGTGGGGTGGATGTCAAATGCGGCTCTCGGTGAGAGAGTAACGCAAAATTAACGGGAAAGACTCTCGGAGTTTTGGAAACTCCGGGAGTCTTTGGCGTTGCCGATAGTTTTCCGATAGACCCTCTCGGTTATAATTGGTCAACCCCACATTTCATCCACTCACAAAAGGAGCCTCCTATGCCAGAAGACCGCTTTGAGAACGTCACCGTCGTCAAAAAAGCCAACGTCTATTTCGACGGCAAAGTCACCAGCCGCGCCGTGCTATTCCCCGACGGCACGCGCAAGACCCTGGGGATCATGATGCCCGGCGATTACGAATTCAGCACCGGGGCACGCGAAGTCATGGAAGTCCTCAACGGCGAGATGACCGTGCTCCTGCCCGGCAGCAGCGACTGGAAAACCTTCAAACCGGGTGATGCGTTCGAGGTACCGGCCAATTCATCGTTCAAACTAAAGATCACTGCCGTCGCTGATTATTGCTGCTCGTACGGGTGACCCATGCAACAAAAAGCAGGCCCGCAAATCAGCCAAAAAGCCTTCATCCAATCCCTGCTCATCCTGTTCGTGTTGATGATGGCCGCCGGGATACTCACCTGCATCGTCCCCGCTGGGAGCTATACACGCGCCGAGCAGGATGGCCGCCAGGTCATCGTCCCCGACTCGTTCACTCTTACCGAGCGGCCCAACTACCCGGTCTGGCGCTGGCTCACCGCGCCGGTGGAGGTGCTGGGCAGCGACAACGGGCTGGTCGTCATCATCATTATCGTTTTCCTGCTGCTGGTCGGCGTGGCGTTCGCGGTGATGGATCACAACGGGCTGCTGCGGGCGGCGGTGGCTCGCCTTGTCAGGCGCTTTGGGGCGCGGAAATATGTGCTGCTGCTGGTCATCGCCTTCGTTTTCATGGCCCTGGGAGCGTTCTTCGGCATCGTCGAGGAGATCGTCCCGCTCGTGCCGTTGATCGTGGCGCTGTGCGTCTACCTGGGGTGGGATTCGCTCGTCGGGCTGGGAGTCACATTCATGGCGACGAATCTCGGTTTCGCCGCGGCGGTGACCAACCCATTCACCATCGGCGTGGCGCAGAAGCTCGCCGGGCTGCCGCTCTTCTCTGGGGCGTGGCTGCGCATTATCATTTTTGTCGTCGTCTACGGATTGTTCGCCGTCTTCATCACGTGGTATGCCAGACGAATCGAGCGCCGCCCGGAAGCATCCTCGGTCTACGCGGAAGACGCCGCCAACCGCCAGGGGCAGGCTTCGACCGGGCTGGACGCTGCATCCAGTGAGACGCCTGCCTTCGGCAAAGCCATGGCCTGGCTGGCGGTGTCCATCGGGCTGATTTTCGTCGTGCTGGTGACCGCGCCGTTCATCCCCGCCATTTCGGATTATTCCCTGCCCATCGTGGGATTGCTGTTCTTCATCGGGGGGATGGGCGCCGGGTTGATCGCCTCCCCCAACCGGCAGGGGGTGCTGAAAGCCATGGGGTCAGGCGCGACCGGGATCGCCCCCGCCATCCCGCTGATTTTGATGGCGGCCAGCGTGCGGCACATCGTCACCCAGGGCGGGATCATGGACACGATCCTGCATAGCGCCGCCGCCGGATTCAGCCAGGCCAGCCCATTTTCGGCCGCGCTGCTTGTGCTGGTACTGGGCGTGGGGATGGACTTCTTCATCGGCTCCGGATCGGCCAAAGCCTTCCTGCTGATGCCCATCCTGCTGCCGCTGGCCGACCTGGTAGGCGTGACGCGGCAGGCGACGGTGATGGCCTACTGCTTCGGGGAGGGATTCACCAATGTGATCTATCCCACCAACCCGGTACTGCTGATCAGCCTGGGGCTGACCGTGGTCAGCTTCCCAAAATGGATTCGCTGGCTGGCCGGTTTTTGGGCTGTGCTGGCGGCGGTTATCATCGCCTGCCTGGCAGTCGCGGTGGCGATCCATTTTGGGCCGTTTTAAAAAGAAAAACACAAAGGGTACAAAGGCTTTCACGAAGGACACCAAGATTCTTTGTGTCCTTCGTGTGCCCTTCGCGTCCTTTGTGTTTAGAAAACACCTACCTCGTCAAACCACACCAGCTCGCAGCGAGGCGGCAATCGCTTTGATATGCTCAGGCGTGCTGCCGCAGCAGCCGCCGAAGATTTTCACACCCAGCGCGGCGAACTTGAGCGCATATTCGCCCATGATCTCCGGCGTTACATCGTAGACGATATCCGAGCCTTCGGCGTGGGGCAGGCCGGCGTTAGGCTTGGCCATCAGCGCCGCCTCGGGAACGGCCTGGCGCATGGCTTCGATGGCGGCCAGCGTCTCGCTGAGTGTGCGCCCGCAGTTAGCCCCCACGGCAGTTACACCCAACCCCCAGATTTCACGCGCCGCGTCACCGGGCTTGACCCCCATCATCGTGCGGCCTTTGGTGTCGAAGCTGAAGGTGACGATCAGGGGCAGGTCTGGGGCGGCTTTTCTCGCCCCGGCGATGGCGGCTTTGGCTTCGTTGAGGTCACTCAACGTCTCGACGAGAATGGCGTCCACCGCGCCATCGGCCAGCCCGGCGATTTGCTCGGCAAAAAAGCTGACCGCGAAATCGTAAGACAGCGTCCCCAATGGTTTGAGCAGCACCCCCAGCGGGCCTACATCGCCGAAGACGAAGGCCCGCTCCCCGGCAACTTCGCGGGCCAGCTTCGCCGCGAACAAATTGACCTCGTGGACGCGCTCTTCCAGCCCGTGTTTCTCCAGCCGGAGATGGCTCCCGCCAAAAGTGTTGGTGAGGATGATGTCCGACCCGGCCTCGACGTAGGCGCGGTACAGGGCGCGCACCGCGTCGGGATTGTCGAGATTCCAGCGTTCGGGGGCCACGCCGCGCGGCAACCCGGCTTTTTGCAGCATCGTGCCAGTTGCGCCGTCGGCGATGAGGATTCCGGGTTGGGATAGTCGGTCGGTGAAACGAGTCATGAGGGGGTCTCCTTTGAAAGGGGGTTCGTAGTGGCGACTTAAGTCGCTACGTCGAGTAGTTTCAAGCGAGCGATTTATCGGCCTCGGCGAGCAGATCATCGAGAGATTGGGTCACAGCATCCGGGAGAGGATCAACCACCGGGGATTCCAGGATGCCCCGGACGACATCCCTGGCTTTGGTGTAAACATCCGGTTTGGAGAGTCCCAGCCAGGCCTCGTAGGGGCTGCGGTCAATCAAGCGGGGCAGATAGAATTCGCCGCCGCGCGGGGCCTTCAATGTGTTACGCGAGGCCAGGAAATTCCCGCCGGGACCAAACTTCGCCAGGTCGGCGTTGAAATCCCTGGCGGGTGAGCAATCCACCCCCTCCCGCAGGCGGCGGCAAAGGTGGGCGATCTCGTTATCCACCACGAGCTGTTCGAGAACGAGCGTCTGGCTGGATTCGATCTCCCCCAATCCCTCGATGATGTCTACCCCTGCCATCACCAATGGAATAGTGGTGAGCAGCTTTTCGAGCAGGGCGTCGGGGCCGGGGGTTTTGGCGTCGGTGAGGCAGCCAGCAGCGGTGTTCGGCAGGTTGTAGAAACGCCCCATCTCGGCCATGGCCGCGGTTTGCAGCACCATCTCCGGCGCGCCTTCGAGGAAATTGCCGTTGCGGAAATCCACCGCGCCCGCTGCCGAGCCGAAAATCTGCGGCGAGCCGGGCCGGGCGCACTGGAAGATGACCAGCGACGAGAGCGCCTCGGCGGTAGCCAGGCAAACGCTGGAATACAGGCTGGCCGGGGCGGTGGTTCCGGGGGCAGGCATAGGCAGGACGAGGATGGGGATATCGTACTCGACCAGCTCGAGATACGCCGCGCACATGGGGCCTTCGTGAACGAGGGGGGCCACCGGGCAGTACGTCACCGAGACGATTTTTTGCTCCCGGATGGCGTCTTCGCTGCCCAGGATGAGGCGCAGCGCTTCGATGAGGTAGGGGACTTCTTCGATACTGTGCAGCTCGTGCTCGCAGTGTTTGGAGGTGAATTTGAGCAGGGTGATGAACTCGTGCAGCACGCGCGATGCGGCGGGCGCGTCGGAGGCGCAGGTGGGAGGCCAGACCATCACGCCCGTGTCCATGGCCTGGAAGATGCGCGCCCCCAACTCGATGTCGCGGCGTGTGCCGTAGCGCCGCTCGCCCGTCTCGAAATCGAGGGCGTAAGTTCCGGTGCCATCCAGGCTGTAGGCCGAGACCGGGGAAGGCATGGCAAAGGCGTGCTGCGGGTTGCGCGCCCCTAACGTGAGCGTTTTCGGGACGGTCTCCAGCGCCCGCGCGACCATCGTCTCGGGGATGCGGGCGGTTTTGGCGTCCCAATCCACGCGTGCGCCGTGCGCCTCGAGCAGGCGCAGGGGGGCGTCGTGGGTGATCTTTACGCCCACTTCGGCCAGGATACGCAGGCTTTCGGCATGGATGCGGTGTTTTTCGTCGGTGGAGAGCAGGGAGGCTTGAAAGATCATGGGGGTACCTTTGTTTTCACCACAGAGACACAGAGTGCGCGGAGTTTTGTTGACGGTTGGCCGGATTGGCAATCCGGCCAACGGCTGGCGGTACATCACGCTGCGCCCATTTTACCCCGGTTCGGCGGGGGAGGGGAGTGACATGCCTCGGGGTTCCAAATTCTAGCCAACTTGCAGATTTTTGCATTTGCATCTATACTAAAAAAAAACCAAGCGCCCCATTCCTAGTAAAGGTCTACTTTCTAAAGGAGGAGATTATGAAACGCAGATTACTCTTGATCGGTTTGATCGCCTTGATCCCCACGCTGCTGCTCACAACCTACAATGTGCTCTTCCCCCCCACCATCGCTCGCACTCAAAGCGATTCGACTGTCCAATACTTGCCAATAGCTTTTCGACCACCTTTGATTCACCTTGGCGAGACTAATGCTATACGTCTCAAAGGGGGAACAATCAGTAGTATCGAGGTAACCAACCTGACATCCGATTCCATTTTGGACATCAAGATGACAGTTTTATATACTGATTTATACTACGGCATTACCACATCCCTATCAGCCCAACCCGGCCAAATACTTCTTTTCCCAGGTATAACAGCTCCTTTCTACAGTCACATTGATGGCATTGGTAGCTATACCATAAGCTATACTGTAAACGAAATAAGTATCGTTACAGACACAGTTTATATCCCCTTAAAAACGACGCCAAAGGATGTGCTAAGTTGTGATTTGTATGGGGCGTCTGCTTCAGTTGAAGTTGAAAACACAGGTATGACTACCATCAATAGAATTAATGTGGTTTTATGGAGCTCTGGCAGCGTGAGAACCATATTTCAAGAAGTAACCCTTTCGCCAGGGGAGAAAGTCACACTGGTCAAATACCTAACAGGTGTAAGTTTAGGATGCGGATGTCCCTTCTTGTGTCCTCCGGTTCCTCATCCCGCATGGGGGCTACAAGCAGCTGCGTTGGGATGGACCGTCCCTTGAAATCAATCCCTTTCATCCAAAGGTAAAGCGTAGTAATCTTCCTGGACGCTTTCAGACACTTTCTATAACCAATCATCTCGCGGTTCAAGGGGTGAAATGTATCCAACACCCAGAGCACAATAGGCGCTGATTCAGTGTAATCGCCCAACAATCCCTTCGCCCAATCCTCCCGAATCGCGCTAAACTACACCCTGCCCATGCTCACCGACTTCCACCTCCCCCTCGACGTTGACGCCGTGCTGCGCGGCCAGGGTATTGATGACCCGGCGGGTACAGAACACCCGGCTGCCGTGCGGGCGCGCCATCCCGCCGTGCTGGCGCTGGCTGAGCGGGCGCTCGACGCCGGGCAGGCGCTGCTTGCCCCGCAGGCTGTCTGCCAGTCGTGGGAGATAGAGAGCCTCCGGCACAAGCGGATCACGCTCGCCGGCGGCAGAAGCCTCAGCGGGCCGCTGGTCAGCCACTGCCTGGCGGGCGCACAGCGCGTAACAGCGGTGGTCTGCACCATCGGCGAGGCGCTGGAACAGCAATCTTCATTGGCTATGCGAAGCGAGCCGGCCTTCGCCCTGGCCCTCGACGGCCTCGGCTCGGCGGCGGTCGAGGCGCTGGCGGCCGAAATCTGCCGCATGCTTGGCGGGCAGGCCCCGCCCGGCTGGCGCGCCTCCCTGCCCATCTCGCCCGGTCTCGACGGGTGGGAGGTCGGCGCGGGGCAGGCAGAAATCTTTGGGCTGGTGGACGCAACCCCCATCGGGGTGCGCCTGTTGCCCTCCGGGATGATGACGCCGCGCAAGTCGG
>DYIZ01000202.1 GCA_020723385.1 Candidatus Aquidulcis sp. | reverse complement strand
GTTCCCACCATCAAGCTTTGTGTGCGCAAATCCAACGAGACCGCCATCAGCCTGTACCGGCGGTATGGTTACGCCAAAATAGACGAATGGCCGCGCTATTACACGGATAGCGAAGCGGCGGTTGTGATGGAAAAGCGGCGTTAGCTGCCCAAGCGGGCGAAGAAAAGTTACCGTCCCACACGCCGCAGGATGCGCAAAACCAACAACGTCAGCCAGGGGGATGGATTTTTCTTGTCGGCAAACGACCAGCCCTTCCACGATTGGTACATCGAAGTCGCCGTATAGCGCCCATCAGCGCCTGTTTGCGCTGTGATGGCCGAGACCATTGCCCGAAAACGCGGATCGGCGTGGACAAAGGGGAAACGGCTGAGCACGTCGGCGACGTGCAGGATGTCGTAATAGACAAAGGGGTATTTGAGTTTGCGGAAGTCGCTGCCAGCGCCGAAAAGGTAAGGTTTTGGATGGGATTCGTCAGCCCAATGGCTGAGCAGCATTTCGGCCCCCGCGCGGGCTGCTGAGCTGTCGCGCTGTTCGGGAATGAGAGACAAAGCTTTGAGGGCGTAGACGTTGGCGATGGGGCAGGCATCGGATTTTTTGCCTGGCCCGCGGAATTTTCCCAGTTCGGGGGCGCAAACGCAGCGCCAGCCGTTGGCGTCCACCAACCCCGCCAGGTGATTCACGGCCCGCTGGATGCGGGCGTCGTCGCCCAACCCAAACGAGAGCAAACTATAGAGCAGCGTGGGCGCGTCGCAGATGATCCACGTCCAGCGGTCGGTATCGTCGCCGCCGAAGGCTTTGGGAATGTTGATCACGCTTTGGATAGCGCCTTCGGGCGATTGATGCGCCAACACTTTCTCGATGATTTCATCCATTCCGGGATCGTCGGCTCGCAGGCCGAAATCGGCGAGGGTGCTGATGGCGTAGAGGGGATGAGAAGCATCATTGTGCCGCTTGAGAGGGCGTTCTCCCCAGGATGCGGCAGACGCGACGAGGCCTCGCACCCACGGGTGAGCGATCATCTCCCGGCGGGCCGCGTCCCATTTGGCAGAATCTGGCGCCCGGTCGAGCAGGTCAAGCTGTGTGCGATAGCGCGTCCAGGGTTCGGGGGAATCCACTAGCCACTGAATTGTCTCGTTCATCTTTCCACCTCTTTCAAAACACGCAGCGCCCGCAGCGTGACCCATTTATTGGGCTGTTTCTTGGGGCCGAAATCTACCCAGGTCTTGCCCGTGTAGTCGTATTCCAGCGCCCAACGCCCCTCCGCATCCTGCTTCTGGCGGATGAGGTCGAGCGCATTCTCCAGCCGTGGGTCGTGGCCATACCCCAGGCCGACCAGCGCCTCCACGATTTGCAGCAGGTCGGTGACATAAAACACGGGGAAGCCGAATTTCCACCAGTTGCCGCTCGGTTTGGCGGTGTAAGGGGATGGATAGGCGGCGGTAGCCGGGTCCACGCTGAACAGAAAATCCACGCCCTGCTGGATGGCGCGTTCGATCAGCGGGGCGCGGCGCTTGGCGGGCCAGCGGGCAAAGGCCAGCATGACTTTGGCCGCGCCCCAGGCGCAGGGCTGTTTGTCGTTCGAGCCGCAGGCGAAATTGGGGCCGCATTTGCCGGCGTAATACCGTAAGGGGGCATCCTTTTCGCTCATGGGGGCCACCCCCTCGCCGGTGACGCTGCGCGCCAGCCACTCATAAGCCAGGTCGAGGCGTGGATCGTCGCAGCCGAGACTCGCCAACGCCTCACACAGGTTGCCGTGCAGACAGTCGGCGGTGCCGGAGGGGGAGCCGCTGGCGCTGAATTGACCATTGGGGGTCAGACTGGCTTCCAGGATGTAGGCGCAGGCGCGGTGAATGCGTCCGTCGAGATCAGCCATTGCACCAAGCTGGGAGAGCAAGACCAGCGACCAGACGGTGGAAAAATACTTGGGGTAATAGCCCGGCCCCGCCTCAGACCAGTAGCCGTCGGAGTGCATTTTCTCCAGCACGGCGGCGATTGGCCCGTGGGTGTGGGCGGACTGCCGGGCAGCAACCAACTCTGGGTCGTCGGGCGGCAAGCCCACCAGGTCGCGCAGGGCCAGGTAGCGCACGCCGGGATCGGTGGGATCGAGCAGCCAGTCCATGGATTTCATATTCTCCTCCTGGTTTTATCGGTATCAAAAAAGGCGTTTTTTTACACGAGTTCTAACTTGCCTGCCCCGAAACCGTTTGTAATCGTTCCCAGGCAGATTTCTCCAGATCGGCGATTGCCAGCAGGGGAGCGGCACACTCGCCGATTCGGGAGGCGGGGTCTGGGGATTCGGATGACTCTTTGGCCCAGTCGGCGAAGGCTTCCCAGGCATCGCCGATACGCTTGAACTCGGCGGCGCTCTCGGCCAGGCGCGTCTCGCCGGTGATGGCAGCAGCTTCGCCCAGGAAACGGCCAAACATGTAGCGGAAGATTCCGCCGCCCGAGCCGCCCACTGCGCTGATGAAAATATACGTATTGAAAAGCGCCCAGCGGATTTCCTCGGCGTTCATCTGATCAGACCAGCGCGGGATGCGCTCGGCTGCCGTGCGGATGCCTTTCACGCCCATGTTCTTGATCGGCGGGTTGAGCATCCGGGCAACCTGGTTGGCGATGGCCTGGCGGGCTTCGTCGGCTGCCGGGGCGCGGAAGCCGCCGAAATCGAAGCTGCACCAGGCGTTCTTGGGCGGAAACGGCTTGAAGGTCGAGCCGCGCGCTTTTTCCAGGTCTGCCATCGGAACCGGGTAGAATTCGTCGCGCTCAGCGATCAACACCTGATCCGTTTCAGAATCGTAGCCACAGACGACCACAACGTGCCCGCCGAAGTGATACGCTTCCCCGCCAAAATTGAAATAGGGCAAGAAACCCATGTCAACCTGGACCATCACCGGCTGGCCGGCCGCCAGCAAGTCAAGCATAGCCTGGCGTGCTTTGCGGGGGCTGGCAGTGCGATGAATTTCGATCTTGACCCCGGTGCGCTGCCCGGCGACCGCTTCCATGCTCGGCTCGGGAGAAGTGCGCCCGCCCAGGAACGGCGGCGCGCCTTTGGGATGCCAGTACATGAACCCAACCCCTTCGCCCAGCCCGAGCAGCAGGTCTTCGCTGGTGTCGCAGCCGTTGAAGGCGTACACGTGGCGTATCGAGCCGGTGACGCAGTGGTGGGTTTTCAGGGGAGTGAAGCCGGTCAGTGGTTCGAGAGACATATCAACCTCCGTTCGATTGACGCAATACTTTGATGGCGCTCTCCACCGAGCGGCGGTCGGCGCGGCCCAACGACGGGTCGGCGGCCCAACGTTCGTAGGCCGGCAGGAGCGAGGCAAATTCCGGCAGAAAGGCTTTGGTCATGCTGCGGATGGCGTCGCACAGCACCCAGGTGGCCGCGGGGTTGGCAGGAGGCACATGCCGGGCGAGGAACTCGCGCACCGGGGCGATTTCGCCGCGCGTCCCGATGCGAATGGCAAAGCTGACTGCCCGGCGCACATCCTGGTCTTCGTCGTCGAGCAGGCGCTCGGTCAATTCCAGGCAGCGTGGCAGATAGGCGGGTTTTGCCATCGGCAGGCGGGCGACGACGGTGATGGCGGCGCGCCGCACCCATTTGTTCTCGTCGTCCAGCCAGGGTTCGATTTTGGGCAGCCAGGCGTCGGGCTGTTGGCGCACGATGGGTTCCAGGGCGCGCATCGCCAGGGTATCGCAATCTTCCCAGGCCAGGCAGGTGCGAGCTAATTCGTATACCACCGGAACTACCGTTTCGGGTGCGGCCAGTTCCATCGGCCCCAGGGCGTGCAGCGCCACGATGCGCCCCTCCCGGCCATGATCTTCCCAAAGGCAGCGCGCCAGCGGGATGAAGTCGTCCACCCGCTTGCGGGCCGCCTTGCCGATGGCTTTGCCGATCTCGGTCAGCGCCGCAACGGGCGCCCCGACCGCGTTCAGGGCTGCGCGGGCTTCGGCATTCAATCCAACGACTGGTTTAATAGAATCCGCCTGGAGCCAGAGAGACTCCAGTTTAGCCGCGGTCGCCTGCGGCTGGAGGGGGTCGCAGTAGGCCAGAATCGCCTGGGTAGATTGACCGAAATCGGCGTTCATGGCTGTTTCTCCGCTTTTTTGATCGCTCGTCTGAGCCGGGCAACCTGAGAGGGGGTGGCGTTGTCGAGGCGGGCTTCGAGGGCGGCGATGAAGGCGGCTTTGTTTTCAGCGTTGATGGCTAGAAGGAGGCGCTCGGCGTTGGCGGGAACATCCTTCGGGCGGCAGAGGCGCAGATGGTCGAGCAGATAGGGGAAAATGATCCGGTTATATTCCAGGCTGCGGGCGGCGATCTTCGAGAGCGTCAGCATTCCGGCATCCTTCGTGATGACCGAGCCGCCATCTAACACCTTTTGAATGGTCGGTACATGGGGATAGAGGATTTCAGCGGCTTCGGATGCGACCGTGGAGAGAGCGATCATGCCGCCCCAAACCAGGCGGTTGTTGCGGCTGTTGAGCAGTTTGAGAAAATCGAGTGCGTATTCGGCGATCAATTTCGGATCGAGATAGCCGATCTCGTACAGGGTTTTGACGCAATCGCTCTGGATGGCAGGATTCTTGTTCCACAAGTTTTCGGCCAGCTCGTGGATTCCGGCCCGATCCTGGGAGGCGGCCAGCTTTTTGGCAAGCTCCTGGTTGGGAACGTCGCTGTTTATTTTTTGGGATGTAGCCAGTTGATCGAGAATGGACATGGGAACTCTCCTGGGAATTGTCACCTAATTCAGAGCGGACAGGTATGAATTGGAGTATAATTAGAACATCCGTTACAATTATAAGTCTTTCGGCTAAAAGAGGAAGCCGCTGTTTCGGAAACGCAGCGCATCATGCGTTATTGCGTACTATGAGTTTAGGAGGTATTTGATGAGTATTCCTGCTACTTTGATTAATCTTGTTGGCAATTGGTCGGGCGTCAACCGCTTATGGCTTTCGCCGGACGATCCAATGCGAATGTCCGATGCGACAGCCGATGTCAGTGTGGTTGCCCAGGGTCGGTTCCTCAGCATCGCATACACCTGGGTTGAAGGCAAGCCCCAGGAGGGATTGATCCTGCTCGGCTGGCAGACAACCAGCGGTGAACTGCAGGCAACCTGGTTGGATACGTGGCACAATGGCGATAGGATGATGCCGTGCCAGGGCCATCTTGCCGACGATGTCCGGGTGGCTGTACAGGGCACATATCCTGCGCCGCCTGGTCCCGATTGGGGCTGGCAGATTGCCATCGAACCCGGAGACCAGGATTCCTTCCGTATTGTGATGGACAACATCCTGCCAGACGGGATGCACGTACTGGCTGTCGAAATCGCTCTGACTCGAAAATGAGCGCTGCTCCTCCGGCTGCGGCCTGGGTTCTGTTGGCGACTCTGTACGGCGGCGGCGCACGCGGCGCGGGGCTGCGCGATATCCTGTCCGCGGGTGATTACCTCAATCATGCCATCCTTACTTTCGATGAACTGAGCGCCGCCCTGGGCTGGCTGCAAGCGGCAGGTTGTATCGAGGAACGCTCCGGGCGGTATTTCCCGACAGGGGTTGTTCTGGAGGCGTTCGAGGCCATCGAGCAAAAACAGCATAGCGCCCTTCGGCAGTGGGATGCGCTGGAGCAGTTTCTGGGCACGCTGGCCGGCGGCGATCTGCCTGCAAACATCTCGGGAGCGCCGATTACAGCGGCGCAGTACGAGCAGGCTCTCCAGGCTTATCTACAACCCAGGTGAGCGGTCAATACTGGATTACCCGCGGCGTTTCCTGAACTACGGTCGTCACCCATAATTTCATGTCGTCGAGCCCGAACTTGCCCTGGTAAACACGGCTGGTTTCGTTGGCGCGGACCAGGGCACGATATAAATCTTCACCGCTCGAAGCGGCAATTTTCTCTACGGTATCGTAGCCCGCTTCGAGTAACAGCCTGGCAAACTTCGGGCCGACCCATTTCAAACGGGCAACATCGGTCAGCTTGGTCAATTCCAACAACGCCTGTTCTTCGAGCTGATGCCGCCGGACGAGCTCGGCCCGGCTTGCAGGGGTGAGCACATACGGGAAAAGCTGCTCGGTGTTGGCGACGCCAATTTCCTGTAATTTGCGAACGACATCCAGGTTGACTCCTGGAAACTCCTTCAAATCCACAGGTTTCGGCTGGTACCCATTGACCTCGCGCCGCAGAACGGTCAGGTACTCCACCGGCAGCCCGGTCGTTTTGGCAAACGCGGCAACGGCGGCCTTGTTTTTCAGCGCCTTTTGCAACTGCGCCAGGTTTTCGATGCCGTTCTGTTCCAGGCAGGCAAAGCGCTCGTCGAGGTGTTCGCACAAGATTTGCTGGCTGGGCAGCAGCCGGGCAGTTCGAAGCTGCTCTTTGAGCTTCGCCAGGCTGAATGCGCCGAGATCGGGGGAATATCCGGGTGCTGGCATAGCCGTCTACTTCCCACCCTTGAGGGCTTTGCGCATCTCGGTGCGCGCCCAACGGTAGTGACTGCCGGTATTGGCGGCGACATAAGCAATCAGGGCATTCTTATTCATCCAGTGATACAAGCCGGGGGTGGTCAGGGTTTCTTCGGAAAGCGATTCGACCAGTTCCAGGGTTTTAGCGTGTGACTCCCAAAAGGCGGTCATGATTTCATCGAGCGGACGGTCGCGGTATCGCTCGTAGATGGCCTGGTTGAGGGCAGGCATCTGGCTCCACTTGTAGCCTTCAGCCGGGACGGCAGGTTTTTCGCCGCGCAATCCGGCCTCATACCAGCGGAAGAACATCTGCTGCCATTCGTATAAGTGAGCAAGGGTGTCTTTCACGGACCATTCACCGAGCGTTCCCGGTCGGTTCATTTGTTCGAGGGTCAGGGTTGCTAAAAACTGCCGCAGGGCTTCGGCTTCTTCTTGGGTTTGGAGCAAAAGTTGGGATTTGTTGTGTACGCGGGGCATAGGAACTCCTTGGTTTATGGCCTATAGCGGATGGCGTATAGCTTATGGAGGAGATACTCTGGGCAATTTGCCATACGCCATACGCTACTTGCCAATCGCATGAGTTACATCTTTCAGGTGGAATTGGATGTGGTCGTTAACGATGTTCAGGTGTTCTTCAGGGGTGTAGTCGCGGGAGCCTTTTTTGTAGGGGATGAGCGTCAAGCGGGGATCGAGGATGTTCCGGCGGATGATTTCATGGGCAGCCGCGAATTTTTCGATAACGGCATCCAATGGTTGCAGGCACATTTCGTCCACGCCGCCCTGGTTGAGATCAATGAATCGCCCTTTCAAGGGGGTTGGCTTTTTCCCCTGGGCCAGATCACCTACGTTACGGGCGAAACTTTCGTGCCAGAAGGTCAGGTGCGCCAGTACGTCTTTGGCAGTCCATAGCTCATACACCTTCACATCCGGGTTCGGCAGGTTGCGGTAAATTTGCAACAGACAGGCGACTGTCGCATCCAAGTTTTCGAGCCAGATTTCCCTGATTTGATCCATTTCAAGATCCTATTGGCCTTGCCGTGTAGTCTTATCCACAATGTTTTGTCGTTATTGGCGCTCTAAGCGCGTAAATTGTCTGCCAGACAGCGCAACACCCGGCAGATGGACAATCCCACCCAGGCGCGGTTCTCGTCTGATCGCGCCCCGGAACCGTAACCGGTCTCCCAAAGCCCATCGTCGGCCTGGTTTCCGGCGAGCCAGGCCAGACCGCGGGCAGCGTCGCCGTCACGCCCGTCGAAGCCCAGCCACGACAGGCTGTCCAGTGAAGCGACCAGGCTGTGCCACCAGAAAGGGTACTGGAATTTGAGCCAGTAGCCAGCGCCCCGGCGGTCGTTGTATTTGTCGGCCAGGAAGATGCGGCCCTTCAGCCATCGGGCTGCGGCCAACACCGCCGGATGGGCGCGGTAATCTGGGTGAGCGGCAAATGCGCGCAAAACCATGTCGGTGGCGATGTGGGATGAAGGTTTTGATGGATCCGTCGGCAGGGCTTTGCCATGCCAGAGTTCTTTCGTCTTCTGGCTGGGCGGGACGAGCTGGGCCGGGATCAGCCAACCGCCGTCATCCTGGCGGACCGAAAGCAGCCACGCCAGCCCCTTCTCAACCCGTGGGTCAGCGGCATAATCGGCTTTGATCAAAAGACTCAGGATGGCCCCAAAATAGTAGGGCATATACTGATTGCCGATAATCCCGCGTACGTCACCCTCGTCGGTCTGCAGACTGAAGATGTATTCCGCCGCTTTTTGCAGGGAAAGGTGTTCGCGCTGAAAACCGTACATTTCGACCAGCACACCCAGGGTGCGGTAGGTTTCGAGCAGATCGTAGTTGGTGTTCGACGCAGGGTCATACGATTTGCCCGGGTAGGGCCAGGAACCATCGGGCTGCTGTTTCCCGACGAGGGTCCGCGCCCCCCGCAGGTTCCAGAGCGTCTCGACCGGCGGGGCATCCTCGCCCAGCAGATCCCGGCGGACGAAGTAGCCCAGGGCCGGATCATCCCAGGCAAGCAGAGCCGCAAGCGGATCGCGGCGCAGGGTTTCCATCCAACGGCTCGTCATCAAATCTTCTCGACCGGGTGGCGCAATACGGTTTTGAGCCTGGCCGGATCGGCTTTGCGCGGGTCGCCCATATATATTTCATGGTGCTTGCCGCCCAACCCGACCAGGTCGCGGTAGCCGTTGGCTTCCATGAACTGGCGCATCTTCTCGATGGTGGTCGGTTCGTCGGCATAGGGGCCGATGTGCAACGTGTGAACGCTCAGTCCCTCGCAGAAATGCTCCAGACGCAGGCGGGCGAAACGGGGTTGGTCGCCTTTTTTCTTGCGCATCTGAGCCAGCGCGTCGGCGAACAGAGTGGGTGTCACCAGATCGGGAACCAGGATCATCAGCGTGTAATGCCAGTTATCCTTGACGGTGATATCGAAAACGCCATCCTCGACCCACCAAAGACCCTCCAGGGCCATGACGGGATAATCCACCGGATCGTCTTTACGCTTCTTGATCGTGAATTTGAGGGTGTAGGCTGCCCCGTAGAGAGCCTGCATGTTTTCCTCGAGGAGGGGAGACGTGCCGGGCGCCTGCCCCGGCTCGATAGCGCCGTCAATCATGAGGAACTGCAATTCGGGAACATCGGCTGCCTCGATTTTCTTGGCCGAGGGGGCGTAGAGGGATTTGTGGATTTTCTTGAGATCAAGGGTTTGCATGTCAACCTCCTACTCGAACGACACGAAGGGAATTATTGAGTCCGCTAATCTTCGCCAATCCACGCTAATCTTGTCATAAATTCGCGAAGATTAGCGTGGATTGGCGGATGCCCTTCATTTGGTCTGCAAGAACAGCGAAACTGCGGCGGCGAACTCAGCGGGTTGCTGCTCGAAGGAGAAATGCCCGGCATTTTCGATAACCATGAACTCGGCGTTGGGGAACAGGTCGGCGTATTGGCGGCTGGCGGCTTCGGATTGCAGATCATCCGCGCCGTGAATCACCAGTACCGGGGCTGGCATCATCGCCAGGGCGAAGCTGTAATCGTGGCGCTGCCCCAGGCTGACGTACATGCCCCAGCTCATCCACCCGCCGGGTTCGCCCTGCTCTGGGAGCGGCGTATCCACCACAGAGGCGTAATACTCGCCGAAGCGGGCATTCATCGCGATCAGGTCAGCTTCGGATTTCTGGAAGAGCGAATCGAAATTCATATATTCCTGCATGAAAGCGTCGAACCCCGCCTGTTGATCTGCGGGCAAGCGTTGGCGCACCGTGGCGAAGAGATCAGGCTCCTCCTGCGGCATGACCAGCGCCGTAGCGGGCGAGAC
>DYIZ01000201.1:4706-10156 GCA_020723385.1 Candidatus Aquidulcis sp. | reverse complement strand
TCCCCGGTCACATCCTGAAAGATGTAATCTTCTTGGGTATTTAGCCATTTCTTGTTTTGAAGAGCCTCGGTTAGTGGTTGAATGGCTCCCCCCGCGCTCAGGTAATCTTGAACACTTTGGCGGAGATTGGTAACCTGATCTTGAAAAACGTTGATATCTGGTAGTGGAAAATCCGGAACAGCAACCTGTGCAAGCTGTGGGCACACTGCCGCTGGTGCAGGCGTGCGCGTGACCACACTCGCTGCGTCGAAAGTCGGGGTTGCTGAGGGTAAAAGTGTCGCCGTTGGAATGAGCGTCTCAGTGCTCGTCGGACGGGCTGTATTCGATGGTCTCATCGTTGCGCTCGGCGGGATCAGTGTGAGCGATGGCAATAGCGTCGCAGAAGCCTTGCTCGTCGGCGTCAAAGCGGCTGCTATCGCCCTCGGCGAGGATGTGACCGTTGCTCCCCCTTCCTCCGTCGGCAGTCGCCGGTCAACGGTCGGCGTTGCCGTGCAACCTGCCAGCAGCAAGAGTAACAAGATCAACACAATCCTTTTCATAATCTACACTCAAACCAATCATCGGTCATCCGTCCCCGGTCTACGGTCAGCCACCAAGTGAAAATGCAGCAGCGGAAAATCCTGATACTCCCCGCCATTCACGATCAGCCGGTAACCGCCGGATTGCAGATCGAACTCGGTCACCAGCGACTGCACCGCGGCAAACAGATCGCTGAGAAACGGTGCGTCCGCCGCCGGGTCGAGATCGGCCAGCGTGGGGATGGCCCGCTTCGGCACGAGCAGGATGTGCAGCGGATAGCTGGGCTTCGGGTGATGAAAAGCCAGCAGTGTATCCGTCTCGCACAGGCGGTGAACCGGAATGGCAAAGCTCATGTGGGCGAGGAAAAAACGTGCCACGTTCCAAGCGCCGCGTGCCAGGTATGGATTACGAAGCGCCCCCGTCGCCAACCGCATCAACCCATTTTCTCCCGCTCACATAGAACCTGGCGCTGAAACGCATCACAGAATATCATTCGTCGAATAGGATCTGATCGTCATCCATCGAGGTGATGCACGCCAGCGTCTCGATCGTGACGCCCAAATGCGCCAGCGCCGCCCGCCCGCCCTCGAAACGCTTCTCCACCAGCGCCCCCACCCCCACCATCACCGCCCCGGCGGTTTGCGCCAGCCGCGCCAATCCGAGGATCGTCGCCCCCGTCGCCAGGAAATCGTCAATAATGAGCACCTTCTCGCCGCCCGCCAGATATTCGGGCGAGATGATCAGCTCGACCATACGCCCTTTGGTGTGCGACGGGCTGAGCGTCAGGAAAACCTGGTCAGGCATGGTAATGGGCTTGTGTTTGCGGGCGTAGACCACCGGCAGCCCCAGGTGCAGCGCCGTGGTCAGCGCCGGGGCGATCCCCGAAATCTCGGCAGTCAGCACCTTCGTCGCGCCCACACCCTTGAACCGGCGGGCAAGCTCCTGCCCGCAGGCGTCCATCAGCGCCGGGTCAACCTGATGATTGATAAAGCCGTCCACCTTGAGAATGCCGCCCCCCAGGTTCTTACCTTCACGCTTGATGCGTTCGATGAGTTCTTTCACACATGCCTCCTTGTTGTCCATACAATCCCCCCGATTTTACTTCGGGTTGGAGGAAAAGGGAATGTGTTAGAATCCGTGAAAGACAGTAATCAGTGATCAGTTAGCAGTTATCAGTAAAAACAGATGATACCGGCCACTCCTCACTGATTACTGATTACTGATTACTGTTTACTGATCACTTCTCCACCCCGAGGAAACTTGACTCCCCAACTACTTTTGGCATCGAATTCCCCCCGGCGGCGGGAGCTGATTAACTTGATCGGCCTGCCCTTCGAGAGCGGCGCCGCCGAGATTGACGAAAGCCCCCGGCAGGATGAGACTCCCCGCCAGTATGTCTCGCGGCTGGCCGAAGGGAAAGCCCGCGCCGCCGCCGGCCGCGCCCCGTCGAACGCCATCATCATCGCTGCCGATACGACCGTGGCGGACGCCGATCAAATCCTCGGCAAACCGGCAGACGACGCCGACGCCGTGCGCATGCTCACCCAACTGCGCGGCCACACCCACCAGGTTTACACCGCCATCGCCGTGCTGAGTGTCCCCGCGGGGACACTTTTCACCGATCTGTGCGCCACCGACGTGCCTATGCGCGACTACAGCGAAGCCGAACTCGCCGCCTACGTGGCTACGGGCGACCCGTTGGACAAGGCCGGCGCGTACGCCATTCAGCACGCCGGATTTCACCCGGTCGAGCGGCTGGCGGGCTGCTACGCCAACGTGGTCGGGCTGCCGTTGTGCCACCTCACCCGCACCCTGCGCAAACTCGGCATCGAGCCGCAAGCCGATGTGCCGCAAGGCTGCCAGGCCGCATTGGGCTATGATTGCCCTGTGTATGGATCAATTCTCCGGGATGCCAGGCATTGATTGGCTACGACGATTTTCCCAACAACGGCATTTTTCATCGCGAATGGCGCGAATGAGGCGAATTCCGCGAATTTTTCGATAAATTCGCGCCATTCGCCTCATTCGCGTAATTCGCGTTGGAGCCACCCATAACAACCCTACCCCATCCGAGGACAAACCATGGATCTCAACGAACTCATCAAACCCGGCATGACCAACGAAGAAACCTTCGTCGTCGAAGAGCAATACCTGGCCCCCCACGTGGGCAGCGGCGCGGTGCGCGTGCTCGCCACCCCCTGGATGATCGGCTTTATGGAGGCCACCGCCCATCGCCTGCTGGCGAAATACCTGCCCGAAGGCCAGTCCAGCGTTGGCACGCATGTGGACGTGAGCCATCTGGCCGCCACCCCCCTGGGCGACACGGTGCGCTACCGGGCCGAAGTGCTCTCCGTGGAGGGCATCAAAGTCCTGTTCACCGTCAGCGCCTGGGATTCCATAGAACTGATCGGCGAGGGCAAGCACGAGCGCGCCGTAATTGACGTGGCGCGCTTCCTCAAACGGGTCTCGCAAAAGTCAAATACCCAACAACCTCAATGATACTTCCGTCACCTCAACACAAAATCCGATCAGAATCCGCTAATCTTCGCGAATTTTCGCTAATCTTTTGATTGCAAGGGGAATTCGCGCAGATTGGCGAGGATTAGCGGATTCATCACAAGGAGTCGAGATGACCACACCAACCCCCTGCCTTTACACGATCAAACAACCCAAGAATCTCTCCCCGCGCATCCAATGGCTGCGAGATTACTACTTCCAGGGCGTCAACCGCGCCTGGAACAACGAATACACCGCCTGGACGGACGGCACGCCCTGGGATTTCCAATACGAGGAAGCCACATTCCACATCGTCCCCGAAACCTACGCCTTCCTGCAAACCTTCCGCTCATCCTACAAACAGACCGCCCAACCGGTGGCGCTGCCTCCCGGCTTTTGGGGCTGGAGCCTGCCGGAACGCCGGGCGTGGTTTACCCGCGAAGTGATGGTCAACTACCTGCCGCAGGAAATCCTGCCGGGCGATCTGATCGCCGGGGCGCGCTTCAACGTGATGACATCCACCTGCCTGACCGAGAAACAAGCCCGGCAGTATTTGCGCAAAATCGAAGGGCCAGGCGGCGCCCGGCAGGCCCTGCTGTGGTTCCACAATCACGGCTATGGCAACGCCGGGGCGACCAGCGGGCATCTGATCCCGGACTACGCCCGCGTGCTGGCTGTTGGCTGGCAGGGCATCCACGAGGAACTCCAACAGCACTACACCGCGCTGTCCGCCCTCGACCGGAGCGGGGCCAAAGGCGCTCAACTGCGGGCGATGATGACCGCCGCTACCATGCCCCGCGACCTGGCTGCCAAGTACAGCCAGGTTTGCAAAGCCCTGGCGGAGCAGGAATCCGACCCCGCCCGGCGGGCCGAGCTGCTCCAAATGGCCGAAGCGCTCACCCGCATCCCCTGGGAGCCGCCGCGCACCTTCTGGGAGGCCGTCCAATCCCTGTGGCTCACGCACATGCTGGTGATGAGCGACGAGAATTACCCGGGGCCGGGCGTCTCCTTCGGGCGCATGGATCAATTTCTCTATCCCTTCTGGCAGAAGTCCATGGCCGATGGTATGGACCCCGAGTTCGGCAAGGAAATCCTGAAATGCTTCTGGATTCACGCCAACACCGCCTACGACGGGATGATCCGCACCGGCGGCAACCAGGGCATCACCGCCGGCTTCGGCCAATTGCTCACCGTAGGCGGCCTGGGGCCAGATGGGGCCGACATGACCAACGATCTGACCTACGCCATCCTGGACGTGATTGACGAGATGTCGCCCATCCTCGAGCCGAAGCCCAACGTGCGCCTGCACCGCGCCGCGCCGGACAGGCTGCTCGACAAAGTGGTGGACATGATCGCCGACAGCCAGGGGTCGCCCTTCCTCATCAATTTCGACGAGCGCGCCATGGCCGGGATGATGCTGGAAGCCAAAAAGGCAGGCGTCGGCGATTTGATCAACCCATCCAACGTGTACGACTACGCCCCGGTGGGCTGCCTGGAAAACACGATGGCTGGCAACGACCGCTCGGGAACCGTGGACGCCAATCTCAACCTGCTGAAAGCCGTCGAGCTGGCTTTGACCGGCGGGTATGATCTCCATCCCTTCACCAATTCGATGAGCGGCAAGACCGAAAAACCCCGCCGCTGGGGCGCAGACACCGGCGACCCGGCGACCTTTGCCGCCTGGGAACAGTTCTGGCAGGCCTACACCGCCCAGACAAAAGACATCATCCGCAGGATCGTCGAATTGTACGAGATGACCGAAGCGATCCGGGCGGAATTTTCCCCCACGCCGTACCTGTCCTGCCTGGTGCGAGGCTGCGCCGAAAAGGGGCTGGATGTGACCCAGGGCGGGGCTGAACTTAATTTCGTCACCATCGAGGCGGTCACCTACGCCACCACGGTGGATTCCCTGCTGGCCGTCAAATACCTGGTTTACGACGAAAAAGTCTGCACGATGGCGGAGCTGGTTCAGGCCCTGCGAGACAACTGGGTCGGCCATGAGGTCTTGCAAGCCCGGGCGCGCTTCAAAGCCCCCAAGTACGGCCGCGACGATGACCAGGCCGACGCCCTCGCCAAAGCCGTGATGGACTTGTGGACCGAGGAAACCTGGAAATACCGCACCCAATCCACCGGCCGCCAGTTCCGTCCCGGCATGTTGAGCTGGAATTATTGGGTCGCCGACAGTTTCATCCTGCCCGCCAGCCCGGATGGCCGCCCGCGCGGCAAATTCCTGAGCAACGCCCTGTGCCCTTCGGATGGGGCCGACATCAACGGGCCGACCGCCAATGTCAACTCGGTCGGGAAAGTGCTGGGGGGCAAGGCCGCCGACGGTCAGGGCGATTGGGCTGGCTACCTCAACGTGCTGCCCAACGGCGGCAGCCACACCATGTCGTTCAGCCCTTCGCGGCTGTGCACCGTCGCTGCCACCGGGCAAA
>DYIZ01000201.1:0-4696 GCA_020723385.1 Candidatus Aquidulcis sp. | reverse complement strand
GCTGATCCGCGACCCCGAACACAAGCAAAAATTCAAGGGCTTCCTGCGCGGCTACACCGAGAACGGCGGCACTGCCCTGCAGATCAACATGATCAACGCCGACATCCTGCGCGACGCCCAGCTTCACCCCGAAAATTACCGTCACCTGCTCGTGCGAGTGACCGGCTACAATGCCTACTTCACCAGCATCGGCAAAGAATTGCAGGACGAGATCATCGCCCGCGAAAGCCACAGGATGTAATTGGTGACAGACCGCCTCGGCACGTACCTGCACTTGCAGCGCCTGTCCACCGAGGACGGGCCGGGCATCCGCACGACAGTCTTCTTCAAAGGCTGCCCGCTGCGCTGCCAGTGGTGCCACAACCCCGAAAGCCTGGCGCTGGAGCCGCAGTTCCAGCGTGTGGAGACGAACTGCATCCGCTGCGGGGCATGTATCGTCGCCTGCCCGCAGAGATGCCTGCACCCCGGCGGCGATTTCGTGATCCTCGACCGGAGCGAGTGCGACGCCTGCGGTGTATGCGTGCGCGAATGCCCCACGGGAGCGATGGAAATGCTAGGGGTGCGCGTCCCGGCGGAGACTCTCTTCGCCGAGCTGATTAAAGACGCCAGCTATTACCAAAAATCCGGCGGGGGTGTGACCCTCTCCGGCGGGGAGCCAACCCTGCAGGCGGATTTCTGCGTCGAGCTGCTGGCGCGCCTGCGGGAGGCCGGCATCCCGACGGCGCTGGATACCTGCGGGTTGGCGTCACAAGCCAGTCTCGAAAAAATCCTCCCGCTCGCAGACCTCATCCTGTTCGACGTAAAAGAAATCAACCCGGAGAAGCACAAAGCCTTCACCGGGCAGTCCAACGAGATCATCCTGCGTAACCTGCTCACCGTGCGGGATTTTATTCGCCAGCGATCCCCCACAACCCGGCTTTGGGTACGCACGCCGCTCATCCCCGGCGCGACCGCCGCCCGCGAGAACCTGACCGGCATCGGTGCATACCTGGCGGAACACCTGAACGGCACGGTCGAGCGCTGGGAGCTGTGCGCCTTCAACAACCTGTGCCGCGACAAATACCGCCGCCTGGGAATGGCGTGGGAGTACGATCACACGCCCCTGCTCACCCAGGCCGAATTGGATCAACTGGAAGCCTGGGCGAAGCAGTCCGGTTTCCCGCCGGAGCGCGTTTTCGCCACGGGCGCAACGCGGGTGCAATTGTAAAATGAGAATCAAATTTCTGCTCAAAGGGGACGATAGTCCCCGTTTCTTGCATCTGAAAACTTTTTACAGCCATATCTGAAGCAGCGGACTATCGTCCGCTGTGAGCACCCGAGAGGACACTACCATGAACAAACCCACCCTCACCGAATTCAGCCAGGCCGACATCCAGGCGCTGGATGTTGAGTTGAAAGTCGGCATCCTGGGCACGGTCAATGAAACCGGGCTGCCCCACCTGACGATGATCTCGTCGCTGCGACCCTACGCGCCGCGCGGGCTGGTCTGGGGGCAGTTCACTGAGGGATTGAGCAAGCAACACATCCGCCAAAACCCCAAGGCCGGTTTCATGATCGTGTCACTGGATAGACAAATGTGGCGTGGCAAAGCGACTTTTACCCACACCGCCAAAAGCGGGCCGGAGTACGACAATTTCAACAACCAGCCCATGTTCCGCTACAACGCGTATTTCGGCATCCACACGGCCTACTACATGGATTTGGTTGAACAACACGGTAAAGAGCCGCTCCCCATGGGACAGATCGTTTTCGCAGCCATCCAAACCATCCTGGCGCGTACCTTTGGAAAGAAACGCCGCCAGACGGAAATCCTCAACCCATGGACACGCGCCCTGCTCCAGAAATTGGATAACCTGAAATTCCTGAGCTACATCGGCGCGGACGGATTCCCGGTCGTCTTGCCAGTGATCCAGACTCAACCCCTGGATCAGGAACGCGTCATCTTCTCGACAGGCGCGTACGGCGACGAGCTGCGCACCATCCCGGCGGGCATCCCGATGGCCGTCTTCGGCATGTCGTTCAGCATGGAAGACGTGCTGATGCGCGGCGCATACACCGGCATCCAGCGCATCGGCGGGATGAAATGCGGCGTCGTGGAGATAAATTGGGTCTACAACTCGATGCCGCCCACGCCAAAGCAAATCTACCCGCCGCAAAAGATCGAGGCGGTGAAGGAGTTCTGATTTTAAGTACAACAGTCCTCCTTATCAAATATAGTCGAAAAAGATTCACCGCAGAGTTCGCAAAGAACGCTGAGAAATGCAAATCAAAAACGAAAACTCTGCGCTCTCTGCGTTCTCAGCGGTAAAATTGCACAAAATTGAGAAAGGTAAATCATCCGTATGAATATTTTCCTCACCGGCGGGGCGGGTTACATCGGCTCGACCACCGCAGAAACACTTCTCGCATCCGGCCATTCCGTGACCGTGTACGACTCCCTCGTCACCGGCTACCACCCAGCCGTGCCCGACGGGGCGCGCTTCGTCCACGCGGATCTGTCTGACCGGGCAACGCTGGTCGAGACTCTCACCAGCGAGCGTTACGACGCCGTGATGCATTTCGCCGCCTCCATCGAGGCCGGCGAGAGCATGAAGGACCCCGGCAAATTCTTTCACAACAACCTGGTCAATTCCCTGCACCTGATCGAATCCGCCGTGCAGGCCGGTATTGGCCGGTTTGTGATGTCTTCTACGGCGGCGGTGTACGCCTCCAGCGACGAGCCGCTCAGCGAGGCTTCGCCCCTCGGGCCGAGCAACGTTTACGGCCATACCAAGCTGATGATCGAGCAGGCGCTGGAGTGGTACCGGCAGATTCACGGGCTGCACTTCGCCGCGCTGCGCTATTTCAACGCCGCCGGGGCGCTGCCCCACCGGGGGGAGGCTCACCGACCGGAGTCCCATCTCATCCCGCTCGTGCTGCAAGTCCCCCTCGGCCAGCGCGAGTCGGTGTACATCTACGGGACGGATTATCCCACCCCCGACGGAACCTGCATCCGCGACTATATCCACATCACCGATCTGGTCTCGGCGCATTTGCTGGCGCTGGAAGCGCTGGGCGAGCAGGATAAATTGGTGTACAACCTGGGAAACGGCGCGGGCTACTCGGTGCGCGAAGTCATCGAAACCGCCCGCAAAGTAACCGGCCTCCCGATCTCGGCCATCGAAACCCCCCGCCGGCCGGGAGACGCCCCCCGCCTGGTAGCCTCCTCCGAGCGCATCCGCCGCGAGCTGGGCTGGCAGCCCAAAATCCCTGCCATCACTGACATCGTCGCCAGCGCTTGGGAGTGGCATAGAAACCACCCCAACGGATATTCTGGCATATAAAATCGCACGAATCTCGTAAAGCGTAAAACGTAATCCGTAAAGAGCGCCTTACGTTTTACGTTTTACGTTTTATTATCTCACCCGCCTCAACAGCAGCGCATACGCGCCCAGCGCAATGGCTGCCAGCACAATCCCTGCCCCGATGATGCCCAACAGCGGCGACTTCTTCGGGGCTTCAGGGACAACCTGTTCGACTTCCTCTTCCGTCTTGGCGCTGGCCTGCGCCCCAAAAGGAACAAAACTCGTATCTCCAGCAGCCAACGTGATAGCGCGATTAGTCGTCGTGGTGGGGTTGTATCCGCTGGGGATCGCCACGCTGATGGTGTAATCGCCCTCCGGCAAATCCTTGAAAGCAACGAACCCGTATTGCGTATCCACCAGTCCGGTGAAGGCATCGGTGTTGCAGTTCTCATCCGTGCCGCCAAAGGAATCAGCAGTTTGGGATACGGTGCCCGAGCGGTTGCTGACACTGATCGCCCCGCCCGGCAGGGAAGATTCTTCTTCCTCACGCAGGGAATCGCCGTTGACATCGTTGTATAACAGAATGCACAGGATACCTGTGCCCGGCGCATAAGTCGGTGTGGGGCTGACCGGCAGCGGGGTCGGGCTTGGCCCCGGGGTGATCGTCGCCCCCGCCGGGCCGGCATACCCGATGATCAGTTCCTGCCCGGCGATGATGGGATCGTTGGCTCCCAGGTGATTCAACCGGCGCAACTCTTCCACCGTCACCCCAAATAATAGCTCGATGCGCAGCAGCGTATCTCCCTGCTGAACGATGTAAACGATGGTGCCATCCGGGCCGGGCGTGGGCGTTGGGAAAACCGTGTACTGGGCCGCCGGCGCTGCCTGGACAGGCAGGCTCAAGCTGGCTGCGAAAGCAGCCAGAATGAGCAGTCCAAAAACAGATAGGATGAGTTTATTCTTCATAGCGTGGTTGATTATACTAGCAAAAACCCTTCGACTGCGCTCAGGGTGCATCACCCCTTTTCCGCAAAACTCCGAGCAGCGCCAGCAGCGCCAGGAGGTTGAAAACCACCGCCGCCCAAGCTGTCGCCGGGAACCCCCAGGCCTCATACAACCCGGGAGCAACCACCGTTCCGACGGCGCGCCCGAGCGAGATTGCCGCCAGGTTGACCGCCAGCAGCGTGGCCCGCGCCGAGGGCAGCACCTCCGTCATCAACGGCAGGCTGCTTACCAGCAAGAACTCGAACGTCAGGTAGAACAAGAACAAGCCAATCAGCGCCCCCGCCAGATACTGCCCGACCAACAGCAACGCCAGCGCAGCCAGACTGTTCAAAACCAATCCCAGCCCAACTGCCCGCCCCTTCCCCAACCGGTCCACCAAAATCCCAACCAGCGATTCGCCCCCGAAC